>JAQWGK010000052.1 GCA_029238255.1 Porticoccaceae bacterium
CGATCTACCTGACTACCTTTATTGTTGGTGGATTCTGGGAAGTGCTGTTTGCCTCTGTTCGTGGTCACGAGGTTAATGAAGGCTTCTTTGTAACCTCAATTCTGTTTGCGCTCTGTTGTCCACCCGATCTTCCTCTGTGGATGGTTGCTGTGGGTATCAGCTTCGGTATTGTGATCGGTAAAGAAGTATTTGGCGGTACCGGCAAAAACTTCCTTAACCCGGCACTCACCGGTCGCGCATTCCTCTACTTTGCCTACCCAGCCTATATGTCTGGCGATATGGTCTGGACTGCGGTCGATGGCTACACAGGCGCAACCATGCTGTCTGTTGCTGCAACCGCTGGTGTTGCTGCTCTTGAACAGGGTACAAGCTGGATGCAGGCCTTTGTCGGTACTATCCACGGATCAATCGGTGAGACTTCAACCCTGGCTATCCTTATCGGTGCAGCCATGCTGCTGGTGATGAAGATTGCTTCCTGGAGAATTATTGCCGGTGTACTGATCGGCTCCGCACTGCTTTCACTGCTGTTTAACAGCATTGAATCAACCAACCCCATGTTTGCTCTGCCATTCTACTGGCACTGGGTAATCGGCGGATTCGCCTTCGGTGCGATCTTTATGGCCACTGACCCGGTATCGGCCTCAATGACCAATACCGGTAAACTCTGGTACGGCATACTGATCGGCGTGATGGTTATTTTGATTCGTGTGGTTAACCCCGCATTCCCAGAGGGCATGATGCTGGCGATTCTGTTTGCCAACCTGTTTGCGCCACTGATCGATCACGCTGTGGTTCAAGCAAATATCAAAAGGAGACTTGCCCGTGGCTAATGACTCTATTCAAAAAACCTTTGGCGTTGCTGCACTGCTGTGTATTGTCTGTGCAATTGTGGTATCCAGTGCCGCTGTTGTGCTGCGACCAGCCCAGCAGGCCAACAAACTGCTCGATCTGAAAACCAATATCCTCGCCTCTGCAGGTCTGCTGCAAGCTGGTGTTGATGTGGAAACTCAGTTTGAGCAGATCACCACGCGTATCGTCGATATGGAAACCGGTCGTTTTACCGATGCAGTTGATGTGGCGACTTACGATCAGCGCAAAGCGTCGAAAGATCCTGCGCTCTCCGTTGAACTGACGGGTGAAGAAGATATCGCCAAGATCAAACGCCGCGCCAAATACTCCAGCGTCTATATAGTAGAAGGCGAGCAGGGTATCGAAAAAATAATTCTGCCGATTAAAGGTTACGGCCTGTGGTCAACCATGTATGGATTCCTGGCGCTTGAGTCAGACCTGCAGACGGTTGCCGGTATCGGTTTCTACGAACATGCCGAGACCCCGGGTCTGGGTGGCGAAATTGACAACCCAAACTGGAAAGCCAGCTGGGTTGGCAAGCAAGCATACAACCAGGGTGACCTGGTACTCAGCGTGATTAAAGGCAGAGTGGATACGGAAAGAGCGGGATCTGAATCTCAGATCGACGGTCTCGCCGGTGCCACATTGACCACACGTGGTGTCGACAAGCTGATTCAATACTGGCTTGGCGACGAGGGCTTTCAGCCCCTTATCAGATACCTGAAATCAGGGGAGGCCTAATCAATGTCAAAAATTAAAGACACGCTGCTCGAACCGGTAGCGAACAACAACCCCATCGCACTGCAGATGCTCGGTATCTGTTCGGCGCTGGCGGTGACCTCAAGTATGAAAGTTGCCTTCGTGATGTGCTTGGCACTGACCACTGTATGTGCGTTTTCAAACTTTTTTGTTTCGTTGATTCGAAACCATATACCTAACAACATCCGTATTATTGTGCAGATGACCATTATTGCCTCGCTGGTAATTATGGTTGATCAGGTACTCAAGGCGGTTGCCTACGATATCAGCAAGCAGCTATCGGTATTTGTTGGTCTGATTATCACCAACTGTATTGTGATGGGTCGCGCCGAAGCCTTCGCCATGAAAAACCCACCGCTGCCAAGCTTTGTCGACGGTGTGGGCAATGGTCTCGGCTACAGCGTTATTCTGCTGGTTGTCGCGTTCTTCCGCGAACTGTTTGGTACAGGCAAACTCTGGGGTATCGAAGTTCTAGCAGTTAGTACCGAAGGTGGCTGGTACGTTGCCAACGGCATGATGTTGATGGCACCTAGTGCCTTCTTCCTGATTGGCCTGATTATCTGGGCACTGCGAACCTGGAAGAAAGCACAGGTTGAAAAGCCCGACTTTAAAATTACTGCCAACAGCCGACCTAGCGAGGTAGCGTAATGGAACATTATTTAAGTCTGCTCGTCAGATCGATCTTTATTGATAATATCGCCCTGAGCATGTTCCTCGGTATGTGTACCTTTGTGGCACTGTCGAAGAAAATTGATGCCGCTATTGGTCTGGGTATTGCGGTTGTTGTTGTACAGACAATCACTGTGCCGGTTAATAACCTGCTGCTCGGTTACCTGCTGTCTGAAGGCGCACTGGCTTGGGCCGGTCTGCCGGATGTGGATCTGAGCTTCCTGGTCTACCTGTGCTTTATCGGTGTTATTGCGGCGATTGTGCAGATAATGGAAATGGTATTGGATAAGTATGTGCCTGCGCTCTACAACGCGCTGGGTGTATTCCTTCCGCTGATTACCGTGAACTGTGCAATTCTTGGTGGTTCACTGTTGATGGCCGAGCGCGGCTACAACTTTTCCGAATCTGTAGTTTATGGTCTGGGTTCGGGTATATCCTGGGCACTGGCGATTGCGGTACTCGCAGGGATTCGTGAAAAACTCAAATACAGCGATATTCCCGATGGCCTGCAGGGTCTAGGTATCGTATTTATTACTGTAGGCCTGATCTCATTAGGCTTTATGTCCTTTGGCGGCATCGACCTCTGATAACGGAGAAGTAATCACCCATGAGTATTGAAATTTTCCTTGGCGTCGGCATGTTTACTGTTGTAATTCTTGCACTGGTCGCCTTTATTTTGGCGGCGCGGAGCAAGCTAGTAGCATCCGGTAACGTCAATATTGAAATCAATGGTGAAAAGACCATTACTGTTGCCGCTGGTGACAAACTGTTGCAGACACTCTCCAATGCAGGACTGTTTCTACCCTCAGCCTGTGGTGGCGGTGGTACCTGCGCACAGTGTAAGTGCATTATTTCCGATGGCGGTGGCTCTATGCTGCCAACTGAAGAGTCGCACTTTAACCGTCGCGAAGCCAATGAAGGCTGGAGACTTTCCTGTCAGGCAGCGGTTAAGCAGGATATGAAAATCGAAGTTCCTGAAGAAGTGTTTGGGGTTAAGCGTTGGGAATGTGAAGTTGAATCAAATCACAATGTTGCCACCTTTATTAAGGAATTAACCCTAAAGCTGCCCGAAGGCGAAGATGTTGCTTTCCGTGCCGGTGGTTATGTGCAGCTGGAATGTCCAGCTCACCATATCAAATACTCTGATTTTGATATCGAAGAACAGTATCGCGGTGACTGGGAACACTTCGGCTTTTTTAAGCACGAATCAATTGTTACCGAACCCGTGATTCGCGCCTATTCAATGGCCAACTACCCAGACGAGAAGGGTATTGTTAAATTTAATATCCGAATTGCCACGCCACCACCGAGATCAGAAGGTATACCGCCAGGACAGATGTCCTCGTACACCTTTGGCTTAAAGCCCGGCGATAAGATTACCGTCTACGGCCCATTTGGTGAGTTCTTTGCCAAAGAGACCGACAATGAAATGGTCTTTATTGGCGGTGGTGCAGGTATGGCCCCAATGCGCTCGCATATCTTCGATCAGCTCAAACGCATCAAATCCGATCGCAAGATCAGCTTTTGGTACGGTGCACGTTCACTGCGCGAATGCTTCTACGACGATGAATATGATGCATTGGCCGCTGAAAACGACAACTTTGAATGGCATCTGGCACTCTCCGATCCACAGCCAGAAGACAACTGGGATGGCCTGACCGGGTTTATTCACAATGTCTTGTACGAGCAGTACCTGAAGGACCATGAAGCGCCGGAAGACTGTGAGTTCTATATGTGTGGGCCGCCAATGATGAATGCCGCTGTGGTTAAGCTGCTGCAGGACCTAGGTGTCGAAGACGAGAATATCTTCCTCGATGACTTTGGCGGGTAAGGGGTTTTATGAAGTCGCATAAAACAAACACAACGGGGCTTGAGAAAGCCTCGTTTTTGTTTTTCCTGCTGCTGGCGACGATTCTTGTCAGTGGCTGCGACCACAGCCCGGAAATTATTAAAATATCCGGCAGCAAAATGGGCACCAGCTACCATGTGACCATAGTTGCAGATCAGCCGGCACCGGCGGATCTTGCCGAACAGATTGATCAGGTGCTCAGCGCTGTCGATCAGTCCATGTCTACCTATAAAAAACAGTCCGAACTCAGCCAGTTTAATCGCCTGCCAGTATCTGAATCCGTAAAGGCCTCAGATCAGCTGTGGTCAGTACTGCAAACCAGTGAAAAAATCTGGCGCCAGAGCAACGCAGCTTTTGATCCCACCGTAGGCCCTGTGGTCGACCTCTGGGGCTTTGGGCCAGTGGCCACCGAAGATACTATTCCTCAGGATCAAGAGATTGCCACAGCCCTCGAAAATAGCGGCTATGAATATCTGCAACTCAACAGTTCAGATCAGACAATTAGCAAACAAAAAGCTATCGCACTGGATCTTTCCGCCGTCGCCAAAGGCTACGCGGTTGATCAGGTCGCAGACCTTTTAGAAATGTATGCACTGCCAGATTATCTGGTAGAAGTAGGCGGTGAAATGCGCCTTAGCGGTACCAACCCGGAAGGCAATCCATGGCGAGTCGCCATCGAGCTGCCAAGCCTTATGCCACAGGTGCAGCAAGTGATCGCGATTAATAACAGCGCCATCGCCACCTCCGGAGACTACCGCAACTACTTTGAAAAAGACAGTGTCCGCTACTCCCACACTATAGATCCACGCCAAGGCAAACCGATTACCCATAATCTGGCCTCAGTTACCGTTATGGCAGACCACTGCGCCGATGCAGATGCCTGGGCCACAGCCTTTATGGTGCTTGGCGAACAAGAGGGTATGCGCATAGCTGAACAATATGCGATCCCCGTCTATATGCTGATTCGGGATGGTGAAGATTTTCGTGTTATCAGTAGCACCGCATTTGAACCCTATCTGCAAGACTCTTTAGATACACCAGACGAGATATAGACCATGGCCGAACTACTGCTAACCATTGTTATTTTAGCCCTGATAATTGCCGGAATGGCGATTGGTGCGATTTTACAAAATAAACCGATTACCGGTTCCTGTGGCGGTGTTGGTGCCGCGCTGGGTGAAGAGAATTACAACTGTGATATTTGTGGCGGAGACCCAAATAAATGTGATGAGCAGGAAGACTCAACTTTAGCCTACAACGCATCGTCCGAGGACAAACAACAATAATGAAAGATACACACTACGATCTAATCGTAATTGGCAGTGGCCCCGCCGGCGAAGGCGCGGCAATGAACGCAATAAAACAGGGATGGCGAGTAGCAGTAGTTGATGAACGGCCTATGGCCGGTGGTAACTGCACCCACCTCGGAACCATCCCCTCCAAGGCACTGCGCCAATCGGTGCGCCGCATGATGCAGTACAACACCATGCCAATGTTCCGCGCCGTCGGTGAGCCGCGCTGGTTCTCCTTCCCCGAAGTCATGAAAGCCGCCGATGATGTGATTACCAAACAGGTAGAAGGGCGCACCAAAGGCTATGCTCGCAACCGCGTTCATATGCACACGGGCCGCGCTAAATTTATCGGCAGCCATGAAATCGAAGTGACCGGCAGTGACGATAAAGTGATTACCCTGAGGTCAAAAAACTTTCTGCTAGCCACGGGTTCAAGTCCCTACAGACCAGATGATATCGACTTCGATGATCCAAATATCTTTGATAGCGACACCATCTTATCTATGGATCACACCCCGCGAAATATTATTATTTACGGTGCCGGTGTTATCGGCTGTGAGTACGCCTCAATCTTCTCCGGTCTGGATACCAGAGTTGATCTGATCAATACCAGAGAATGGCTGATGAGCTTTCTCGACGACGAAATCTCCGATGCCCTCAGCTACCACCTCCGTGATCTCAATGTGATGGTGCGACACAACGAAGAGTACGAACGCGTCACCACCAATGAAAACGGCGTTACCATCGAACTTAAATCCGGCAAGCGCGTTCACGGTGAAGCACTGCTCTGGTCCAATGGACGCAGTGGTAACACCAAAAACTTAGGTCTCGACAAAGTGGGCCTGGATGTAGATCAGCGCGGCCAGATCAAAGTTAACAAAGACTACCAGACCGCCGTACCCCATATCTATGCCGCCGGTGATGTTATTGGCTGGCCTGCACTGGCCGGTGCCGCCTACGATCAGGGTCGCTTTGCCGCCTCCCATATGTGCGGTGTCGATGATCAGTACCGAGTCGAAGATGTTGCTACAGGTATCTGGACAATTCCGGAGATTAGCTTTGTAGGTAAGAATGAAAGCGAATTGACCGAACAAAAAATTCCTTATGAAATTGGCCGTGCCTACTTTAAGGACACCGCCCGAGCGCATATTTCCGGTGAAGAAGTGGGAATGTTAAAAATCCTTTTCCATCAGGACACTTTAGAGATATTAGGCATTCACTGCTTTGGTGCCGAAGCCGCCGAGATTATTCATATTGGGCAGGCGATTATGAATCAGGAAGGTGAAGCCAACAGCATCAAATACTTTGCCCGCACCACCTTTAACTACCCGACTATGGCCGAGGCCTATCGAATAGCCTCAGTAAATGGCTTAAATAGAATCAGCCGCGAACGCCGTCACTTTGAAGACAAGCGTTACTAGTCGTTCGGCTTTTTATCTTTGTCAGAAGGGTGCTTTACCACCGAGTAGAGCACCCAGTCATTTTCAAAATAGACAATATAATCCCCGTAAACCCACTGACTGATCGGCGGCTCGCCCACTGCATCGGTAATCTCCTGTGGATCGCCAAAATCCCGTTGAACATCCTGCTTATTCATACTGCGCTTGGGTAATTCCATGGCGGACTGTTTGGTCTGTTCGCCGAGGGGTAGGGTGATAGTCTCTGCTGTGGCCTGTTGCAGACTGATAAGTGCGCTAGCGATGATGATTAGAAAACCAGTGATAAGTTTATTCATAGCCAAAATCCTGTTTGGTCGTTATCAATAAATTGTTGATAGTTTAAATAATAGATAGGCTAATTGTAGGTCAGATAGGGGGGGATAACCGTGATTGATTATCAATCTGAACCTGCCGTTGTCATTCTGAACCCGCTACTGTCACACTGAACTGCTCACTGTCATTCTGAACGCAGTGAAGAATCTCTTGGGGTAGGGTTGAGATCCTTCGGCTTCGCTCAGGATGACATCGAGGGAGCTCAGGGTGACATGGAGGGGCTCAGGATGACATGGAAAGAGCTCGGGATGTCATGGAGGAGCTCAGGATGTCATGAAGTGGGCTCCGGATGACATAGAGGGGTTATCTAGATGACAAATTAAGCCCTCGGCCCTAAATCCCCCGCGGATTGTTGTTTGTCACCCAGCTTTCGGGTTTAATCCCTGCATGTTATCCAACCTCCCGCTTTTTATCGGCTTACGCTATACCCGTAGCAAACGCAGTGAAGGGTTTGTCTCCTTTATCTCTGGGTTTTCCCTGTGCGCGATGGCTTTGGGTGTCACGGCATTAATAGTGGTGCTGTCGGTGATGAATGGCTTTGATCGCGAGATTAAATCGCGTCTGTTAAAAGTGGTTCCGCATATTACGCTTACCAGTCCCCAGGGCTTTAATCCGGCGCAGATTGCCGATCTGCAACATCAGTTTACTGGTGCTGATCAATCCGTTGTGTCTGTAGTGCCTATATTGCAAAGCTTTGTCATGATCTCTCATAAAGAGCAACAGACTGGTGTGGTTTTGCAGGGTATAGATCCCGAGTTGCGAAGTGCCGAAAAGCTGGCTGAGAATATGCTTAGCGGCTATGTTGAACAGCTGGCTGAAGGTGAGTTCGGCATTATTCTCGGCAGTCAGTTGGCGCGCAAGCTGGATGTTTTTGTCGGTGATCGCCTACAACTTACATTGCCTAAGGTTAGTGTCACTCCGGCGGGTATCTTTCCGCGCATTAAGCGGGTGACTGTGGTGGGTATCTTTCAGGT
>JAQWGK010000061.1 GCA_029238255.1 Porticoccaceae bacterium
GATCATATGGCCGAACAGATCGTCAAACAGCTGCACAAGCTGATTGATACGATTAAGGTGGTTGATTTGACTGTGGGTTCACATATTGAACGTGAACTGATGTTGGTTAAAATTAAAGCCACAGAAAATGATATTCGCACAGAGTTAAAGAGCTGTGTGGAAATCTTCCGGGGACACATCGTTGATGTGACTCCACAGACCTATACCGTCCAGTTGGCTGGTGACAGTGAGAAGCTGGATGCCTTTATCGAGGCAGTGCGTGATATGGGTATTATGGAAGTGGTGAGAAGCGGTGTTTCAGGCATCTCCCGCGGCGATAAATTTTTACGGGTGTAAATTTTAATACAGGCTTCTTAAACAGAAGCTTTTAATGATTAGTTTTTTTAAATATTAGGTGAATTCAATGCAAGTTTATTACGACAAAGACTGTGACCTCTCCATTATCCAAGGCATGAAAGTTGCCATTATTGGTTATGGTTCTCAGGGCCACGCCCATGCCAACAACCTGAAAGATTCTGGTGTTGATGTAACTGTTGGTCTGCGTGCTGGATCTGCTTCGGCAGCTAAAGCTGAGTCTGCTGGCCTTAAAGTAGATAACGTACCAGCCGCTGTTGCCGGCGCTGATCTGGTTATGATTCTGACCCCTGATGAGTTTCAGTCACAGCTCTACCGCGATGAGATTCAGCCGAATATCAAGCAGGGTGCTACTCTGGCCTTTGCCCACGGTTTTGCTATCCATTACAACCAGGTTGTGCCCCGCGCTGACCTCGACGTCATTATGATTGCCCCTAAGGCACCTGGCCACACCGTACGTAACGAATTTGTTAACGGTGGCGGTATTCCGGATCTGGTTGCGGTTTATCAAGACGCTACTGGCAATGCCAAGAAAGTGGCTATGTCTTACGCCTCAGGTGTGGGTGGTGGACGTACTGGTATTATCGAAACTACTTTTAAAGACGAGACTGAAACCGATCTGTTCGGCGAGCAGGCAGTACTTTGTGGTGGTGCAGTTGAGCTGGTTAAAGCTGGTTTTGAAACATTGACTGAAGCGGGTTACGCTCCTGAAATGGCTTACTTTGAATGTCTGCACGAACTCAAGCTGATTGTAGATCTGATGTATCAGGGCGGTATCGCCAACATGAACTACTCAATCTCAAACAATGCTGAGTACGGCGAGTATGTCACTGGTCCTGAAGTGATCAACGACGAATCGCGTCTGGCGATGAAAAACGCTCTTAAGCGCATTCAGGACGGCGAGTACGCGAAGATGTTTATCAGTGAAGGTGCAATGAACTATCCTTCAATGACAGCTTACCGTCGTAACAACGCGGCGCACCCCATTGAGAAAGTGGGCGCTGAGTTGCGTGGCATGATGCCTTGGATTACTAAGAATGCTCTGGTTGATAAAGATAAAAACTAAGCATTACTGTTAGTTGATTCATCTAAAACGGCTCGCTTTTCAGTGAGCCGTTTTAGCATGGGTCACGTAGAAAATTTATACTTAAAACCTATTGATAACGAGCGGCAGAAAACCATGGAAAACAGCATGACCAGAGTCGTCGACCTGGATGGCGGAATTAACTTTCGCGATATAGGCGGCTATACCAACAGTCAGGGGCGCACAGTTAAGTGGCGCAAGATTATGCGCTGTGGCCACCTTGCTGCACTCAGCGATAATGACTTGGATAGGCTCGAGCAGATTGGTATCAACCGGGTGCATGATTTTCGCCGTAGTGAAGAGCAGGTGCAGTCACCGAGCTGTGCTATCCGCGCCGAGTTTATCGATGATTATCAAATTCTGATTGGCGATATCTCGCGCTTTTGGGAATTTCTATTTGAAGGTGAACTGACCGCGGAGTCCTCCCATCAGCTGGTGGTTAATTCCTATAAAACCTGTATCGAAGCGGTGATTCCGCCCTTTAGTCGCTTTATGCGTCATATTGTCGACAACGCCGACAATGCTTCGGTATTTCACTGTTCAGCAGGTAAAGATCGCACTGGTATGGCCGCGGCTTTAATTCTGTCGGCGCTGGATGTACCCCGCGAGACTATTATTGAAGACTATATGCTGACCATTGAGCACTACGATTCAGATAAGTTAATTGGCATTGTGGAAGGCCATCTGCGCGCCGCTAAGGTTGAGAGCTGGGATCGGGAATGGCTGATGCCATACTGCTCTGTTCATCAGGACAATATTGTTGCTTTCCTCGATGGCATTGAGGAGAGCTATGGTGATGTTAAAAATTACCTGATTGCTGGGCTGGGTCTATCTCAGGCGGACCTGAATAAAATGCATGATTGTTACCTGGAAGGTTAAGCTGCTTTCTTATAGGGCTAAAGGCTTTCTTATAGGGCTAAAGGCTTTTTATAGAGCTAAAGGCTTTTTATGTGGCTAAAGGCTTTTTATGTGGCTAAAGGCTTTCTATAGAGCTAAAGGCTTTTTATGTGGCTAAAGGCTTTTTATAGGGCTAAAGGCTTTTTATAAAGCTGAATGCTTTTTATAGGGCTAAAGGCTTATAATGCGCCACTAAGTACTTGTGGCTAATCCTAAAGGGTAACAGCATGATTGATAAGGTAGAGCAAACAGAGAAGGTAGTAGACCTTAAGCCGACCGCGGCAGGGGATACGCCGACTCCGCGCAAAGGTATCTACCTGCTGCCCAATATACTCACCACCGGCGCTCTGTTTGGTGGTTTTTACGCGGTACTCTCCGGTTTTAGTGGTCACTTTGAATTTGCTGCCATGGCTATTTTTGCGGCTATGATTTTTGATGGTCTGGATGGTCGCGTTGCACGGATGACTAATACCCAGAGTGATTTTGGCGTTCAGTATGACAGTCTCTCGGATATGGTCTCCTTTGGTGTGGCGCCAGCGGTGGTTGCCTACGGCTGGGGTGTTAGCGATCTCGGCAAGCTGGGTCTGGCGGCAGTATTTGTCTATGCCTCCTGTGCGGCACTGCGTCTTGCGCGCTTTAATGTTCAAGCTGAAGTGGCCGATAAGAAAACCTTTACCGGTTTGCCTAGCCCTGTTGCGGCGGCACTGGTGGCAGGCTTTATCTGGTCTACCTATCAGATAGAAGGCTCGTTGGGGCTTTCGATAACCGGTGCAATACTCACCGCCACGGCTGGCCTGTTAATGGTTTCCAATTTTAAGTATCCGAGCTTTAAAGAAGTTGATCTGCGCGGCAAGGTTCCCTTTATTGTTATCCTGTCGATTGTGATGGGCTTTGTGGTGATTACCATTGATCCACCGCGTATTCTTTTTGCGCTGGCGCTGATCTTTAGTTTTTCTGCACCGGTAATTTGGTTATGGAAAAAGTTAATGGTCAATAAGCCGAGCTGATTTTAGCGCTTGGAAAAGTGCTAAAACTCTGTTTGAATAATGACTATGAATAATCCAACTCAAAATAATGTCGCTAATATCAGTCTTGGTACTGATATTTCTGCGCCTTTATTTTCTGGCTCTTTATTTACTGCCTCTTTATTTACTTTCTCTGGATTACTTCTTCTCCTGCCCTGAGGGGCATCTATCGTTATACCTCATCCAAATTTTCGTTTATTGCCTTTGGCAATAAAATTCTAGCCCCATCGTGGGTGAATCCGTTTTACAATGTGGGCTGTTAAAAAAAGAATACGGCTCCAATCAGGAATAGAAGAGACCATGAATACCCAGTCTAAAGAAAAATTAGTTATTTTTGATACCACCCTGCGCGACGGTGAACAGAGTCCCGGCGCATCAATGACCAAAGATGAAAAAGTGCGCATTGCTATCGCGCTGGAAAAACTCCGCGTCGACGTTATCGAGGCCGGTTTTGCGATTTCCAGCCAGGGGGATTTTGAGGCTATACAGGCAATCGCCAACACCGTGACCGAAAGCCGTATTTGCAGCCTCTCGCGTGCAGTTAGAGGTGATATTGAACGCGCTGCAGAAGCCCTGCAGGGTGCCAATGCCGGTCGTATTCATACCTTTATCGCCACTTCTCCAATCCATATGAAACACAAGCTGCAAATGCAGCCGGACGAGGTTCTTGAGCAGGCAGTCGGGGCGGTAAAGATTGCCCGCGGCCTGATCGATGATGTTGAATTTTCTCTGGAAGATGCCAGCCGTACAGAATTTGAGTTTATGTGCCGAATTACCGAAGCGGTGATTAAGGCCGGTGCACGAACCATTAATCTGCCCGATACGGTCGGTTATTCCGATCCCGGTGAATACGGTTCCATGGTCAAGCGTCTGTTAAATACAGTACCCAATGCCGATCAGGCGATCTTCTCGGTCCACTGTCACAATGACTTGGGTCTGGCGGTAGCCAACAGTCTCGCCGCTGTGCAGAACGGTGCGCGACAGGTTGAATGTACGATTAATGGTTTGGGTGAGCGAGCCGGCAACGCCTCTCTTGAAGAACTGGTGATGGCAGTGCGCACACGCAAGGATGTGTTTCCGGTTGAAACCGATATAGACACGGTTCATATAGTGCCGACCTCACGTCTGGTCTCTGGTATTACCGGATTCCCTGTGCAACCCAACAAGGCGATTGTCGGTGCCAATGCCTTTGCCCATGAGTCGGGCATTCATCAGGACGGTATTTTAAAATTCCGTGAGACCTACGAAATTATGAAAGCCGAAGATGTTGGCTGGAGTACCAATAAGTTATCTCTGGGCAAGTTATCCGGCCGTGCGGCACTCTCGTCACGCCTTGACGAACTGGGCATCAAATTTGATAGCAAAGAAGAATTTAACGCTGTGTTTGTGCGCTTTAAGGCACTGGCGGATAAGAAGCGTGAGATCTTTGACGAAGACTTGCAGGCGCTAGTTTCTGAAGCGCAGATGGGCACTGAAACTGATGCCCTGACACTGGTTGATCTTGAAGTTCTATCCAAGTCTGGACAGGCTCCGCAGGCAAAAATTGCTATCGCCTATCAGGGTAAGGAACACCGTGCCGAAGCCTCCGGTGATGGTGTTGTCGATGCAATCTTTAATGGGATTGAAAAGCTGGTGAGCAGCGAAACAACCTTACAGCTCTACTCGGTTAATGCAGTGACTGAAGGCACTGATTCTCAGGGTGGTGTTACTGTGCGTCTGGAGAAAGATGGGCGGATTATTAATGGCCAGGGTGCCGATACAGATATTTTGGTGGCCAGTGCTAAAGCCTATTTAAATGCGCTGACCCTAATGCGCAATCCCGGTCGTCTGCACCCCCAGTTGGGCGGTGTGTAATGGATCACAGCCTGCAGCATCAATATTTACAGACTTTGGGCATATTGCAATATGTGCCCAAAGATACTGTTTATGAAGAAGCTGTTTATGGCGAAGCGGTTGGTGAAAAGGCTGACACTAGATCTGATTCAGTGGCCAAGATTGAGATGCCAGCCACTACGGTTGAAGGGGTAGATGTAAGCAAGCCCGATAGTGGTTTTGGTCAGAGCACAAATAAAAAGTCTGTAGATATAGCCGCTCTGGTTAATCTTGGGCTGGATGATAATCCGACTGCACCGGCTAAGGCCAAAGTGGCTGCAAGCAAACCCTCGGCGGCCGTGAATAGCGAACCGGCAGCGGTGATAGAGGTTAAATTTTCACTCTGGCAGATCACTGACGAGCTACTGGTTTGCAGTGCTATTGAGGGTGCTCTGGCAGAGACTGCCGAGATGCAACTATTAACCAATATCCTAAATGCCATTGGCTGTGGAATTGGCCGACTGCCGCAGATGGATTTGATTGAGTGGCCACCCTATCCCAATGCGCCAAATGATGAGGCTGAGGCAAGGGAATATCTCGCCACTCTGCTAGCTGCAAAGCTGGCCGATAAGCCAGTTAAAACGGTTTTAATGTTTGGTGATAGTTCGGGTGATAGCGGGGCTGATTGGCTGGTATGCCCGGATTCTGAGCAGGCAACAGCGCTGCGATTACCCTCACTGGCAACTATGATAGAAAAACCACAGCAGAAAGCGGTGGCCTGGCAGGCGCTGCAAGTTTTACTTCCCCCTAAACCTTCCGCTGTTTAGCTCTCCACAGGTGCTGCAGTGACTTCCCTAACAGAACCGCCCTCAGAAACACGAATACGACCTATGTGCAGAGATGATCTGCTGCAGATTGTTGCGATTGAGCTAGAGGCAACGCCATCTCCCTGGAGCGGGGTACAGTTTGAGCAAAGTCTCGAGCAGCACAGTTGTCTGGTGCTCTATGATACTAAGGGCGATGCTGAGGGCGATTCAAAGGTGGTTCTTGGCTACGCGGTAGTCTCGACAATACTGGATTGTGCTGAGCTGCTGAATATCTGCATTAGCCCGAAGTTTCAGGGCAGGGGCTTAGGCTCCCAATTACTGACCCATACCCTAAAGCAGCTAGCCGATAATATTGAGGTGGTTTATCTGGAAGTGCGAGTTTCAAATTTTCGTGCCATACATCTTTATCACAATCAGGGTTTTCGGGAAGTGGGCCAGCGGCGTGATTACTACCCCACCGAGTTTGGCCGCGAGGATGCTATCTTGATGAATCTGGCACTGCCCCAATCTAATTAAAATAGTCTAGGCACTTTATAGGTACGAAGAGGAGTCAGGCTTTTCTTAAACAGTTGGATTATTAGGCTATTATGTATCCATCAATATTGTGTTCTAATTTATTACTGAATAGTGTGATTTAACGAGGGAAGATTATGGATTTCGAACTGTTGTATTGGCACTGGTTAGTGTTTGGTATGTTGTTGGTGGCGGCTGAGATATTTATCCCCAGCTTTACGGTTCTCTGGTTTGGCCTTGGTGCCCTGGTTGTCGGGCTGTTAATGCTGGTGCTCGAGCTTAATTTTCCCGCGCAGATATTAATCTGGACAGTTTCCTCCGTGCTCTGCACGGTGCTCTGGTTTAAATATTTTAAGCCCAAGATGATCGATAGAACCACAGCCGGTATCAGTCGCGATGCTGCGATTGGCGAATCCGGGCAGGTGATTAAAGTTCCCACCGAGCACAGCCGTGGGCAGGTGCGTTTTACCACACCAGTACTGGGTGATGATGAGTGGGATTTTATCTGCGATGGCGAGGTTGCACTTGGCGATCGTGTGCATATTAAAGAGATATCGGGCAATACATTAATTGTTGTTAAGTTGAGTTAATCTAGCAGCAATGTTTAAACAGAAAGACTAAATAAGGTGTTAAGGGAGAATATAAGATGGAAGGTTCTATTGTAGTCGTAGTTTTTTTACTACTGGTTTTAATCACCCTACTAAAGGGGATAAGACTGGTACCTCAGGGTTCCAAATGGGTTGTTCAGCGACTGGGGAAGTACCACACATCCCTTAAGCCAGGTTTGAATATTATTGTCCCCTATATCGACAGCGTCTCCTATAAGGTGACCACCAAAGATATAGTTCTGGATATCCCCTCTCAGGAAGTGATTACGCTGGATAACGTGGTGATTGTTGCCAATGCGGTGGCCTATATCAATATTGTTGCGCCAGAGAAAGCGGTTTATGGCGTTGAAGATTATGAGCTGGCCATTCGCACACTGGTTCAGACTTCGCTGCGTTCAATCGTGGGTGAAATGAAACTGGATGATGCACTTTCATCCAGAGACCAGATTAAAGCCAAGCTAAAAGCCTCAATTTCAGATGATATCGCCGACTGGGGTATCACCCTCAAAACTGTCGAAATTCAGGATATTAACCCCTCTGGAACCATGCAGGAGGCGATGGAAGAGCAGGCCGCTGCAGAGCGTCAGCGACGCGCTACAGTGACTCGTGCCGATGGTGATAAGACCGCTGCGATTCTAACCGCAGATGGCCGTTTGGAAGCCTCGCGTCGAGATGCTGAGGCTCAGGTAGTTCTGGCGGAAGCGACCAAGGCAGCACTGACCAAGGTCAATGAAGCGATTCAGGATAAAGAGCTGCCGGCGATGTATCTGCTCGGTGAAAAGTATGTCGAGGCGCTGAGTGAAATGGGTAACTCGGATAATGCCAAGCTGGTGGTGCTGCCTGCGGATATCCCGGCAGCGGTGCGTGGAATTATGAATAACACCAAATAGATTTAGAAGGGCGTCAACCGAATGACTCGGTTGACGTTTGCTTTTAGCAACTTCACTGGTTAAGGAAAATACCCATGTCTAAACTCCTCTCTTCGTTATTAATGCTCGTCTCAATAGTCCTGCTCTCCAGTGGCTGTGCCAACGGTTATGGCGGTTACGGTGCGCCCAAGCAAATTATTATCGATACCCAGGGTGTCAATATGAATGCCTATTATCAGGATCTTGCGGACTGTGAAAACTATGCGCGACAGATAGATGTGGCCAGTGAAACCACAGAAGGGGTTGTCGAGGGTGCGGTTGTCGGTGGTGTAATCGGTGCAGTTTTAGGCAATCATAAAACCGCTGAGAAAAGTGCCGGTGCCGGTGCAGTACTCGGGGGTGTAAAAGGTAATAAGCGTGCCCGTCATGAGCAGGAGCGTATTGTTCGACGCTGTTTGGGCGGGCGCGGTTACAACGTTTTAAATTAGCCGCTCCTCGTTACTGGCTATAAAGCACCGTCATGCTGGCGAAGGCCAGTACCTTTATGGCTCGTAGCGTAATTTATTAGGTCCCAGCCCCAGCCTTCGCTGGGGTGGCGTTCCTGCGCTGGGGTGACGTTCCTGCGCTGGGATGACGTTCAGGTGACGAGCATTCATCAATTTCTAACCGGTCGCTTCTGTAACTTCCTCTGCAATGTCCTCCGATGCATCCCCAAACTTCTTGCGGTGGCTGAAATATTGCCATCGTTCTCGTTTAGCACCCGCTGAATATGCTCCCATTCAAGTCTATTTACCGACGGCGGTGAATCCTGAACCTCAACCACAGCCTCACTGTCGTCAAAGGCAGCAATAATCTCATCGGCGCCGGCGGGCTTACAGAGATAGTTAGTGGCCCCCATTTTGATCGCTTCAACAGCGGTTGAGATACTTGAGTAACCGGTCAGAATAACCACCTCGAGATCCGGTTTTACCGCGCGCAATTGTTGCAAAATAGATAGGCCGGATTCCCGCTCGAGCTTTAAATCCAGAACTACTCGATCAATGGTTGCATCAGTGCACTGGGCTACAGCCTGTTGGCCATTTATCGCAGTAATCGCACTATTGCCGCGACGAACCAACACCTTGGCTAGAACCGAGCTAAACACTGCATCATCATCGACCAGTAAATAATTCATTCTGCGCTGTTCTCCAAGGGTAAGAGAATACGCGTTAGGGTGCCGCCCCGTGGGTCGCTAGCGGCGACATTTTGCAGGCTTACGGAACCGCCAAAGCGCGTGAGGGTGGCCTGAGAGAGGAATAGTCCAAGGCCCATTCCATCAGCTTTATCGGTGACAAAGGCTTGCCCCAAACGATCTAGTGTTTGCGGATCTAGCCCGGCGCCATAATCACGGATAGCAATAGCTGCACTGTCACTGTCCCAGCTAAGCTCAACATCCACCGTTTCACTGGCATCTGCTGCATTGTTTAGCAGGTTGAGTATTGACTGGGCAATAGTGGGGTGAAAGATGGCCGAGCTATCAGTGCAGTCTTTGAAGTTAATATTGGCCTTAAGGGTTGGCCGCATCAGCTGCCAGCGCTCGACAACCGTTGCAAAATAGGTTTTTACAGACTGCGCTTCGAGTCTGCTGGATTGGGATTCCTCCGCCGTGGTTAGCAGCTGCTTTAAAGTGGTTTTACATTGATCTATCTGTTGGTTAAGCAGCGCCAAATCTGAGTCATCGACTGGCATCTTATCAACTAGCATCTCATCCACTAACAGTTTCATTGTGTTGAGAGGGGTGCCCAGCTCGTGGGCTGTACCTGCGGCAAGAGTGCCTACAGCGAGTAACTGTTCATCGCGCAGCTGCGCTTCACGCTGCAGGGCAATTTCCTGCTGCTGAATTTTTAAGGCCGAGGCCATACGGCTAATAAAATAGATAATAATCGCTGCGCTGATCGCGAAATTTGCCCACATCCCCAATATATGCAAACTGTTATCGCCAGCCCCGTGATGATGGCTGGGAGCCAGTGCAGCGATCGGCATATAATATTTGAGCAGTAGGCTGTAGGCGACCATGGCCGTTAGTGCGACAAAAATACTGTAGCGCCGTGACAGAGTGATAGCGGCGATACTTATCGGGATTAGATAGTAGGAAATAAATGGATTCGATGCGCCACCGCTAAAATACAGCAGCAGTGAAAAGAACAGTATATCGGCGAGCAGGTGGGTAAAAAACTCATTGTCTGTGATCGGTACCTGCATACGGCTGCGCTGCCAAGTTGCAGCGGTGACCGATGCATAGACGGCCAGAATCAGGGCAATGGCCGAAGCGGGCAGTCCAATGGGACTGATCTGGGTAAAGTAGATCAGTGCCGCAATTTGCCCGAGTAGAGCAACAGCTCTAATTGAACTGAGGCGAATAAGGTTTTGTCTGACCGCCGAATGGGTCTGCTGGTATGCGTCTTTTGTCATCCGCAAATGGTATCAGAAATAGCTTATAAAATTGCTCGCAGCGTTGTTAATCGCCTAAAAAACGTTACTATGTGCGCCTTAAAGTACCAATGCTAAAACACTAATATTAAAACACTAATGAGTAAATTCTATGCAGCCACTCTCTGAAGATCTACAAGAAAACCTCGACCGCATGATTGTCGAATGTTTGGAAAATGGTTGTGTCTGGGGTTTGCAGGACAGTCAGGAAAACTGGGCACTGGTAGGTTCAACGGACAATGAAACTATTGATGTTATTCCTTTCTGGTCCGATCGGGAGCTGGCTCAGGCACTCTGTAATGGCGACTGGGAAATCTACAAGCCTGTGGCTATTGAGATGGAAGAGTTTCTCGATGACTGGTTGCCCGGCATGCACAGCGATGTGTTGATGGTCGGTGTTAACTGGTCTGAGGAGCTTGAAGGTCAGGAATTTGAGCCACTGGATTTACTCGAAGAGTTTGAAGCTGAGCTGGATTAATCCGGCGAATAGCTAAACACCTCTTCCAGTGGCAGCTGAAATTCCTGGGCAATTCTAAACGCCAGTTCCAGAGAGGGGGAGTAGCGACAGGCTTCCAAAGAGAGGATCGTCTGTCGGCTGACACCGACCCGGGTGGCCAGTTCTGATTGAGTCATCTGCCCCTGTTCAAAGCGCAGTTGCCGGATCTTATTTCCCATTTTATTGTTTGCCACAGAGCTATCCTCGTCGATAGAAGAACAGTTGGGTGGCCTGCTTGATCAGGGCAGCTATCATCAGTGCAATCAATAGCAGATGCATGACTACCGGGCCATTTATGGCACTGGTTTTACCCAGCAAAAAAATTCCCTCACTGAGCATAATGGTGCCAATCAATAGGCAGCAGAGTACGGTTAGAGAGTAATAGGCAAAGGCGTTACCTCTGGACTCAATGGCGCTATCTCGCTCATCTTTTTGTTCTGGGTTCTCACGGGCAAACAATGCATAGAGAGCAATGCTGGCCACTATCGAGAGGATAATGACATCTCTTACCAGCAGGCCCATTTCATAGCTCGCTATCTCTGTCCAGCCAGAGAGTCTAAAACTGTTGTAGAAATAATAAACTGATACCACCCCAGTGATGGCCAGTTCAATCCAGATATTTTTTTCCCGTGCTGAGATATCCATGTCAGAGCTTCCTTTATTAAAACAATAAGAAATTGAAATGTACGAAATATATTACTTAATGTAAAGTATTTCTTACATTATATTTTCATCTTCCAATAGCCTGCCTTGACCTTGCCTCAAAACTCATTAGTATGCGCGACTTATTCAGCCCACTACCTACTAAGCAGATTTTTATGTTTCTCGAGCAGTTTCACAGTTCAAACAACAACATGGTGTCAATTAGTGCCGAGCAGGGCAGCAGTTTTGCAAAGGACATCAGCAATGATTTTAATCCGATTCACGATCCCGAAAGCAAGCGCTTTTGTGTTCCCGGTGATCTGCTATTTGCACTGGTATTAGGGCGTTACGGTATCAGCGAGGAAATGACTTTTAATTTTGCCGGTATGGTTTCGGCAGATACAGAGTTGTTATTTCCTGAAGGGCCGGGCGAGCATTTTGAGATTTTGGATGGCCGTGAAAAGTCTTATTTGAAAGTCTCACGCAGTGGGCAGGTATTTGAAAATGCTTCTGCTGTCGAGAGCCTGATTAAAAATTATGTCTACTTCTCCGGTCAGAATTTCCCTCATCTTCTTGTGCCGATCATGGCTGAAAACAATATTATGATTAATCCCCAGCGCCCGCTGGTGATCTATGACTCTATGTCATTGCGGTTTGATACTCTCGATCTTGTGGCGCCGACTGTTGAGCTCGCCGGTACCAGCTTTAAAGCGGAAGGCAAGCGCGGTGATGTGCAGTTTGAACTGCGTCTGATGGATCAGGGCAAGCAGGTTGGCAGTGGCGTAAAGACGTTGATTCTCAGTGGTCTGCGTGAATACCAGCAGGAAGCTGTAGATGGCATGGTGACCGGCTATCTGGCCAGTAAAGATCGCTATTTAGAGCCCGCATAAGAGGCTTCTTATCAATAGCGATCTTTATTCAGGTTGCTAGAGCAGCTCTTTTAAGAAGCGGCCGGTATGTGAGGCTTTAATCGATGCCACCGTCTCCGGCGTACCCTCGGCGATAATCTGTCCACCGCCAGAGCCACCCTCGGGACCGAGGTCGACAATCCAGTCGGCGGTCTTAATCACATCCAGATTATGTTCAATCACCACCATGGTATTGCCCTGATCACGCAACCGATGTAGTACAGCCAATAGCTGTTCAATATCGTGGAAGTGCAGGCCGGTGGTTGGCTCATCGAGAATATACAGGGTTTTACCCGTATCTCTTTTTGACAGCTCCTTGGATAACTTGATTCGCTGGGCTTCACCACCGGAGAGGGTGGTCGCAGACTGTCCGAGTTTAATATACGAGAGGCCCACATCCATTAAGGTCTGCAGTTTTCTGGCCACCGCTGGAATAGCATCGAAAAATTCACGGGCATCTTCCACCGTCATATCCAATACCTGATGAATATTTTTTCCCTTAAAGTGAATATCCAGCGTTTCGCGGTTATAGCGCTTGCTCTTGCAGACATCACAGGGCACATAAATATCAGGTAAAAAGTGCATCTCAACTTTGGTTACACCATCACCCTGACAGGCTTCACAGCGCCCACCCTTAACATTAAAGCTAAAGCGGCCAGGGTTATAACCCCGCGAGCGAGCTTCCTGAGTGCCGGCAAACAGTTCGCGAATCGGGGTAAAGATACCGGTGTAGGTGGCCGGGTTTGAACGCGGTGTTCGGCCTATCGGACTCTGGTCTATATCGATACATTTATCCAGCTGGTTAAGGCCGGTAATCTCTTTGTGGGGCGCCGACTTTAAGGTCGTCGCCTTGTTGAGGGTGACCGCGGCCGCCGGGTAGAGGGTCTCGTTGATCAGCGTTGATTTACCGGAACCGGATACACCGGTAATACAGGTAAACAGGCCAATCGGAATCTGCAAATCTACATTCTGAAGATTATTGCCACAGGCGCCGGTGACATTGATAAATTTACCTTTATCTTTGTTGCGCTCAGTGGGAACAACAATACCCCGTTTGCCGGAGAGGAATTGACCGGTCACCGAGTTGGGATTTTTTTGAATCTGCTTGGCGGTGCCCTCGGCAACCACCTTGCCGCCGTGGACACCGGCACCCGGCCCTATATCCACTATATAGTCTGCGGCGGCAATCGCCTCTTCATCGTGCTCGACAACAATCACTGTATTACCCAGATCGCGCAGGCGTACCAGGGTTTTTAAGAGTCTCTCATTATCGCGCTGATGGAGCCCGATAGAGGGTTCATCGAGAATATACATAACGCCTACTAAACCGGCACCAATTTGGCTGGCCAGACGAATACGCTGGGCTTCACCGCCAGACAAGGTGTCTGCACTGCGGTTGAGGGAGAGGTAGTTCAGGCCCACATCGACCAGAAAGCGGAAGCGCTGGCGAATCTCTTTGATAATTTTTTCAGCGATCTCGCCCTGTCGTCCTTCGAGTTGGATCTGGTCGAAATAATCGCAACATTCACCGACCGGCATACTGACGATATCTTCAATACGGCGCTCATCGATAAATACATGGCGGGCGGATTTACGCAGTCTGGTGCCTTCACATTCCGGGCAGTGGGAGCTGGTCATATATTTGGCCAGTTCTTCGCGCACTGACGTAGACTCGGTCTCGCGGTAGCGGCGCTCCATATTATTGATCACACCTTCAAAGGTATGTTCGCGGCGGAACATGGTGCCGCGGTCATTCACATAGCTAAAGGTAATCTCTTCATCGCCACTGCCGTAGAGCACTTTTGACTGATGCAGCTCGGAGAGCTCCTGCCAGGGAGAATCTATATCAAAGTCGTAATGGGCAGCTAGCGAGGAGAGCATATTGTAGTAATACAGCGTGCGTCGATCCCAGCCGCGAATTGCGCCCTCGGAGATAGAGGCCTCTGGATGCTGAATCACCCGATCCACATCAAAGAACTGCTTCATACCCAAACCGTCACAGGTGGGGCAGGCACCGACTGGGTTGTTAAAGGAAAACAGTCGCGGTTCCAATTCATTAAGGCTGTAATTACAGACCGAGCAGGCAAACTTGGCGGAAAACATTTGGTCCGGCTTGTCTTCATCCATATAGCTTATTGCCGCCAGCCCTTCGGCTAGAGTCAGTGCGGTTTCAAAAGACTCGGCTAGTCGCAGGCCCATATCGGCTTTTACTTTGAAGCGGTCAACTACCACTTCGATATCGTGTTTTTGCTTTTTATTCAGTGCCGGTGCTTCATCCAGATCACAGACCAGACCATCGATTCTGGCGCGAATAAATCCCTGACGACGAAGGCTTTCAAACAGGTGCAGATGCTCGCCTTTGCGGCCTTTGATAATCGGTGCCAGTAACATCAGCTTGGTGTTTTCCGGCATCGCCAGTACCTGATCGACCATCTGGCTGACAGTCTGTGCCTTTAGAGCCTGATTGTGGTCGGGGCAGCGCGGTTCGCCGGCACGGGCAAATAATAGACGCAGGTAATCGTAAATCTCAGTAATGGTACCCACGGTGGAGCGCGGATTGTGAGAGGTGGACTTCTGTTCAATAGAGATGGCCGGAGAGAGCCCTTCAATATGATCCACGTCGGGCTTTTCCATCATCGACAGGAACTGTCGAGCATAGGTCGACAGAGACTCTACATAGCGGCGCTGTCCTTCGGCGTAGAGCGTATCAAAAGCCAGAGATGACTTGCCAGAACCAGAGAGGCCGGTGATCACAATGAGCTTATCCCGCGGAAGGTCGAGGTCAATATTTTTGAGATTGTGGGTTCGTGCGCCCCGTACCTGAATGGTATCCATTGAGAAGTCTTTTGCTCAGATTAAACGGCCAATTATAGAGGGCAGTTAGCCCAATCGCCAAAGTGAATTTGTAAAACCTATCCAGTCATACGGTTGCACCAGTTTTACAGACTGAAATCCAGAAAAAATAGATGAATTAAAGCTAAACCCGGCGATAACTAATTGCACTGATGCTTATCGCTGTTACTATATTGGCCTTAAAAAATAATCTGAAATGACCTTGAATAATTCCCCTATATTTTCCGCCATCGAAAAGCGCGCCACAGTCTCTCTAGCCACCCTCTACGGCTTTAGAATGCTCGGCCTGTTTATGGTGCTGCCGGTTCTCGCGCTGTATATAGATGACTACAGCGGTGCCTCGCCGCTATTACTGGGAGTCACTTTGGGTATCTATGGTTTGACTCAGGCACTGTTGCAAATACCGCTGGGATTACTGTCGGACAAAATCGGTCGTACTCCGGTGATTGTCGGCGGCTTGGTGGTGTTTATTATCGGTAGCCTTATTGCCGCTAACGCAGACAGTATAGGCGGGCTGATTATTGGTCGCGCAGTGCAGGGTGCCGGCGCTATCGCCAGTACATTGATGGCACTGGTCAGTGATTTGACCAGTGAAGAGAATCGAACAAAATCTATGGCCGCCATAGGCGCAAGCATAGGCCTATCATTTATGTTGGCGATGATTTTCGGGCCGATTATTTCCGCAGCCATGGGGCTCTCAGGTATCTTTTGGGTAACCGCACTGCTCGGGTTGATCGGAATAGTGGTGTTTCTCGGGGCGGTGCCGCGGGCGATTTCCGTGCAGCGCAATCGCGAAACCCTGACCGATCTAGGGCAGATTGGACGACTGTTATACGAGCCAAACCTGTGGCGACTCAATATAGGTATTTTTATCCTCCATCTGGTTTTGATGGCGGGCTTTGTGGTGATTCCAACTATCCTTACTCAGGAGATGGGCATTGCCGGTGATAATCTGTGGTGGGTTTATCTGTTGCTGATTGGTGGTGGTTTCTTTGCCATGTTGCCAGTGATGATTTTGAGTGAAAAATACCGTCGCCAGAAGATCAGTTTTGTTGCCGCAGTGGGCTCTATGGCAGTATTAATGTTGTTGCTGGGGCTATTTCGCGGCAGCCTGCTAACCGGTTTTATGCTGTGGTTATTTTTTGCCGCCTTTAATCTGCTCGAAGCGATGTTGCCCTCCTGGTTGAGCAAGGTCTGCCCCGCCGGTCGCAAGGGTACGGCAATGGGTATCTATTCCACCAGTCAATTTCTCGGCGCCTTCGCTGGCGGTATCCTTGGCGGCTGGAGTTTGCAGCAGTTCGGTATCGATGGGCTGTTTATTTTGCTGTCCGCGATTCTGGCTATTTGGTGTCTGGTGGCATTGGGTTTAAAGACCCCGAGAGGGTTGCAGACGGTAGTTTTAAATGTCGGCGATATGGCTCATGAGAAATTTGCGAAATTAATCTTAAATGTTCCCGGCGTAGAAGATATACTCGTCGTCAAAGGGGAGCAGTTGGCCTATGCCAAAGTCGATAAAAAGACCGTGGATATGTCGAGTCTAAAACCTTACTTTAATCGTTAAATAACAGGGGAATAAAATGGCGCGCGGAATTAACAAAGTTATCATCGTTGGTAACTGTGGTCAGGATCCAGAGACCCGCTATCTGCCTTCAGGTGGTGCTGTAACCAATATCAGCCTAGCTACCTCGGAAGCATGGAAAGATAAGAATACTGGTGAGCAGAAAGAACGTACCGAGTGGCACAAAGTGGTGTTCTTTAATCGTTTGGGTGAGATTGCCGGTGAATACCTTAAAAAGGGTTCAAAGGTTTATATCGAAGGCTCGCTGCGTACTGAAAAGTATCAGGGGCAGGACGGTTCAGATCGCTACACCACCAAAATTGTTGCCAGCGAAATGCAGATGCTGGACAGTCGCGGTCAGGAAGGCGGTGGATACCAGCAGCAGGCGCCACGTCAGAATCAAGCGCCACAGCAGCAGAACCAAGCGCCTCAGGCACAGCAGAATCAGGCACCTTCACAACAGCAGCAAGCGCCTCAGGATATGGGCGGTTTTGATGACGATATTCCTTTCTAGGTATTGCCGGACGTCGATAGAAAATAATTTAAACAATAAAAATTTGAGGCAGTTATGACAATTCAGGTTGGCGATAAAATTCCCGAAGGTATGTTTACGGTGATGGGTGCAGAGGGTCCTACGGGCATCAGCACTGGAGAAATTTTCGAGGGCAAAAAAGTCGTTCTATTTGCTGTTCCCGGTGCGTTTACACCAACCTGTTCAGCAGCTCATCTGCCGGGCTTTGTGGTTCATGTTGACGATATTAAAGCTAAGGGCGTAGACACTGTGGCCTGTATGTCAGTCAATGATGTGTTTGTAATGGATGCTTGGGGCAAGGGTTCCAACGCTGAGCATATTGTGATGCTCGCCGATGGCAATGCTACTTTTACACAGGCTCTGGGTCTTGAGCTGGATGGCTCTGGTTTTGGTATGGGTACACGCAGCCAGCGTTTTGCGATGATCGTTGATAACGGTGTCGTCACTCTGCTGAATGTGGATGCAGGTGCGCTTGAAGCCTCCAGTGCGGAAGCTATCTTAGCGGCACTGTAAAAAGTTAGTTTAGGTTATATCCAAAGGGAGCTGATTTCAGCTCCCTTTTTTTTTGGCATCGTCACCCCCAACGAAGCACCGTCATCCCAGCGTAGGCTGGGACCTAATGAGTTACGCTGCGAGCCATAGAGATACTGGCCTTCGCCAGCATGACGGAGCGCTGTAGCAAAATGGTGGGGTACAAAAAAGGCGACCGAAGTCGCCTTTTTTACTGGGTTATCACAAGCGCCTATCAGCCCTTATAACGCTCCATAATCAATGTTGCATTAGTACCACCGAAGCCAAAGCTATTCGACATAATACGGTCGAGCTGCTTCTCTTTGGTCTCCAACAAAATAGGCAATCCTGCAGCGCCTTCATCGACCGTATCGATATTGGCAGAGCCGGCAACAAAGTTATTTTCCATCATCAGCATGCAGTAAATCGCTTCATGGACACCAGCCGCACCGAGACTGTGACCAGACAGAGACTTAGTTGAGCTGATATCGGGACAGCTGTCGCCGAAAGTATTGCGGATAGCACCCAGTTCAGCGAGATCGCCCACTGGCGTACTCGTACCGTGGGTATTGATATAGTCGACTGGGCCTGAGGCAGTTGCCATGGCCATCTTCATGCAGCGCTCAGCGCCTTCGCCAGAGGGAGAAACCATATCCGCACCATCGGAAGTAGCACCGTAGCCGGTAACCTCACAGATAATATTGGCACCACGGGCCAGTGCGTGCTCAAGCTCTTCAACAACTACTGTCCCGGCACCCAGACCTGGCGCAAAACCATCCCGGTGTGCATCATAGGCACGGGAAGCGATCTCAGGGGTGTCGTTGTATTTGCTAGTTAGTGCGCCCATAGCGTCAAACATGCCGGCCATAGACCAGTGCATATCTTCAGAACCACCGGCGAGAAGAACGTCCTGCTTGCCCAACTGAATTAATTCAACGGCGTGACCAATACAGTGAGCACTTGTGGCACAGGCAGAGGCAATAGAGTAGTTAACACCCTTAATTTTGAACGGTGTTGCGACACAGGCAGAAACCGTGCTCGCCATAATCTGGGTTACGCGGTAGGGGCCAGCGCGTTTGATACCGCGGGCACGCATAACATCGATAGATTCGGTAAACATCTCACCGGAAACGCCACCAGAACCCATCACCAGACCCGTGCGGTGGTTGGAAACCATCTCTTCACTAAGGCCGGCATCGGCAATAGCTCGTTCAGTAGCTATATAGGCGTAGGAGGCAGAGGGGCCCATAAAGCGAAGGATCTTGCGATCGATATGCTCTTTGGGATCCAGGTCAAGAACCGCGCCAACATTACAGCGCAGTCCCATTTCAGCAAAATCTTCACGACGGCGAATGCCAGAGATGCCCTCTCTTAGTGAGCGGGTCACAGACTGTCTGTCGTTGCCGAGACAGGATACAACACCAAGGCCCGTAATTACTGCACGTTTCATCGGTAATCCTCTTAAATTAGATATAGGTAGAGTTAGTTATACTGAGCTTTAGAAGTTTTCAGTGCTCTCGAAGAGACCCACTTTGAGGTCTTCTGCGGTATAAATCTCTCTTCCATCAACTTCAACTGAACCATTGGCGATACCCATAACCAGCTTGCGCTGAATAAGGCGGGTCAGTTCGAGTTTGTAAGTGACTTTTTTGGCGGTAGGCAATACCTGGCCAAAGAATTTAACATTGCCGGCACCCAGCGCACGTCCGCGACCCGGGTTGCCATTCCAAACTAAGAAGAAACCCACTAATTGCCACAGGGCATCCAGACCCAGACAGCCGGGCATAACGGGATCGCCTTCAAAGTGACAGCCGAAAAACCACAGGTCCGGAGTGATATCCAGTTCTGCAATGATCTGTCCTTTGCCAGCGACACCGCCAGTATTGTTGATTTCAACAATACGGTCTGCCATCAGCATGTTAGGGGCCGGCAGTCTGGCATTGCCAGGTCCGAATAGTTCGCCGCGGGAACAGGCGAGGATTTCTTCACGGTTATAAGATGACTGGGGTTGGTGTGTCATGGGGTCCTTAATTAATGCTGTTTTAAAGGCGTGCATCGTACCCAGTTATGGCCAAAGCGGCAACTTTTAAGCGTTAAAATCACTCTAAAAGCAGTCTAAAATCATAATAAAAGCCGTTTAATTGACAAGACTTTAGGGTGCTTAAACTAATATCGGTTGACAGCATAGCAGTGGCTCCCTAGCATTCGCCGTTATTAACTACTGTAGATAACGACACATCCATGCTTTCATTCCATAAAGCTGTTGAACAAGACTTTTCAGCGGTCAACGATCTGATTATCAACAACCTTCATTCGAAAGTGGGTCTGGTCGAAAATATTGGCCACTATATAGTCGATTCCGGCGGTAAACGCCTGCGTCCGGTGGTTGTGTTGCTCAGCGCTCTGGCCAATGGTTACAGAGGCAAAGAGCATCTCTCCGTGGCTGCAGTGATTGAATTTATTCACACCGCAACCCTGCTTCACGATGATGTGGTCGATGTCTCTGCACTGCGCCGTGGGCGCGAGACAGCCAACCAGCAGTGGGGCAATGCACCCAGTGTTCTGGTAGGCGACTTTCTCTATTCAAGAGCCTTTCAAATGCTCGTCGAACTCGGTGATATGGATATTATGGGTGTTATCGCCGATGCTACCAATGTTATCTCTGAAGGCGAAGTTCAGCAGATGGCCAATGCCGGCAATTCGGATATTGATGAAAAGATCTACTTCGAAGTGATCTACCGTAAAACAGCTAAGCTATTTGAATCTGCGGCACAGATTGGCGCTATTCTGGCCTCGGCTGATCCCCAGCCTATGGCCGATTATGGCAAGCATCTGGGTATGGCATTTCAAATCATTGATGATGTGCTGGATTATCAGGGCGATGTGAGTTCGATCGGAAAAAATGTTGGCGATGATCTCGCCGAGGGCAAGATGACCTTACCTCTGGTTCATGCCCGTGATCATCTTACGGGTTCTGAGCGAGAAATAATCTGTCAGGCGATTGAGAATAAGAGTGCAGATAACTTTGCCGCTATTCTCAGTGCCGTAAAGTCCTGTGGAAGTTTGGAGTATTCCATAGAGCAGGCAAAAATGCAGGCAGAGCTTGCCAAAAAAGCACTTGTCGGCCTTCCGGAAAGTCAGTTTAAAACGGTTATGGCAGATCTTGCGGACTTCTCGGTTTCGCGTCTCTTATGATCGGAGTGCTAGTTTAGTATTGTGATTTACAGATTCGAATTATTGACAAGTACCCAGCTTTGGTACCATTCTTTACTACCCCTAAAAATAATTATATTCACTAAAAATAAGGAGAATTGAGTGATAATCGGGATTCCCAAGGAAATCAAAACCGGTGAGCAGCGGGTCGCTATGACTCCCGCCAATATCGAGTTTTTAACCAACAGAGGATTGCAGGTACTCTTTCAATCCGATGCCGGCACCGCAGCTGGCTACCCCGATGCAGAATATACCGCTGCCGGGGCAACCCTAAGTTCAGAGCGCGCCGAGATATTTGCCAGTGCAGATATTATTTTGCAGGTGCAGTCTTTTGGTTCTAACAATGAAAACAGTGACGATGACCTGGCTCGCCTGCGCAGCGGACAGTTAGTGATCGGCATGATGGATCCACTGGCCTCCCCCAGTGCTGCTCAGGCAGTGGCTGATAAGGGTGCCACCGCAATCGCCCTTGAATTAGTCCCGCGTATCAGTCGCGCCCAGAGTATGGATGTACTTTCATCTATGGCCACTCTGGCTGGCTACAAAGCGGTTCTGATGGGTGCCTCTGCGGCGCCGCGAATTTTCCCTATGCTAATGACCGCTGCAGGCACATTACAGCCCGCCCGAGTATTGATTATGGGTGTGGGTGTTGCCGGTCTGCAGGCCTGTGCCACCGCCAAACGTCTGGGTGCTGTGGTTGAAGCCTACGATGTGCGTCCCGCCGCTCGCGAACAAATTATCTCGGTCGGTGCCAAGCCGGTAGAGCTGGATTTGGATACCGGTGAGTCTGAAGGCGCTGGTGGCTATGCCAAAGAGCAGGGCGAAGATTTTCTCCGCCGTCAGCGCGAGCTGATGACAGCAGTAGTGGCCGAGCAGGATATTATTATTACCACCGCCGCGATTCCCGGTGCCAAGTCCCCGATTCTGGTGACCGAAGATATGGTTGTGGCCATGAAGCCGGGTTCGGTGATTGTCGATCTGGCTGCTGAGCGCGGCGGTAACTGTGACCTTACAGAGCAGGGTAAAACCGTAGTTGCTCACGATGTAACTATTCTCGGTCCCGAAAACGTGCCTTCCGATCTCGCCTATCACGCCAGTCAGATGTACGTCAAAAATATGCAGACGCTGTTGGAGTTAATTCTCGATGAACAGGGCAACCTCAATCTCGACTTCAATGATGAAATTGTCGCCGGCACTGTGGTCGCCCATCAGGGAAATATTCCCCATCCCCATATGCGTAAATTACTGGGTCTGGCCGAGCTGTCTAAAGAACAGCAAGCTGTCACCGCTGAAAGCAACCAAGAGGAAAAATAAAAATGGAAATTTTGATTTTACTGCTGGCGCTATTTGTCCTGTCTCTATTTCTTGGTGTCGAGCTAATTACCAAAGTACCGCCGACGCTGCATACACCACTGATGTCTGGTACCAACGCAGTCTCCGGCATTACGCTGGTGGGTGCGCTGCTGGCCGCCGGTAGTGATGGGTCGCCGATGCTGGTTAATGTACTCGGCTTTATTGCGGTAACTCTGGCGACAATTAATGTTGTCGGTGGCTATCTTGTGACCAATCGCATGCTTGCGATGTTTAAAAGGAAGTAAGCGATGAATCCAAATATTGTAAATTTTGTTTATCTGATTGCCGGTATTTTATTTATTCTCGGCATTAAAGGCCTGACCAAACCCAAGACAGCAGTGCGTGGCAATATGCTCTCGGCACTGGGAATGTTGTTGGCTGTGGTGGTTACCCTACTCAATATCAATACCGTCGACTACAGCTATATCATCGCCGGTGTAGTGGTGGGTGGAATCGTTGGCTCGGTGATGGCACTGCGAATTCAAATGACCTCTATGCCGCAGATGGTAGCCCTGTTAAATGGCTTTGGCGGTGGTGCATCCCTGACTATTGCGCTGGCAGAGTTCTTCACCGTGCTCGGTGTTGCCCCGCAATCTTTTGGCGATCTATTTGCCACTCTGGCTATCGATAGCAGCGCCTTTGGTGTAGGTGTCGAGGGCACAATTGCTCTGGTGGCTATTGGTCTGACTGTGCTGATTGGTGCAGTCACCTTAACTGGCAGTCTAATCGCCTTTAGCAAGCTGCAGGAATTGATGAAGAAAAGCTACGGACTGCCTGGTGGCCCGATTGGCAACGCACTGTTTTTGGTAGCCGCTCTGGCAGCGGTAGTCTGTATGGTGATCAATCCGGGTAATCTGGTGGCAATGGTGACCATTGTCGCTCTGGCATTATTGCTTGGTCTGTTTTTGGTTATGCCGATTGGCGGTGCAGATATGCCGGTGGTTATTGCCCTGCTCAATTCCTATTCAGGTATAGCCGCAGCGCTGGCCGGTTTTGTGCTCGGTAATACAGTATTGATTATCGCCGGTTCGCTGGTCGGTACCTCAGGGTTAATCCTTACCCAGATTATGTGTGTGGCGATGAACCGTTCGCTGGCCAATGTGCTGTTCGGCAAGATGGCTGCCGGCGGTGAGAAAATTGATGCCGATGAAATCTATGCCGGCAAAGTGACCAGTGCCCAGCCAGAAGAAGTGGCGATGATGCTCGAAGTAGCTCAGCGGGTAGTTATTGTGCCCGGTTACGGGATGGCAATGGCTCAGGCTCAGCACGCGGTGCGCGAGTTGGCCGATGCGTTGGAAACGCGTGGGATAGAGGTTGAATATGGTATTCACCCAGTAGCCGGACGTATGCCCGGGCACATGAACGTACTACTGGCTGAAGCCGAGGTTCCCTACGATAATCTGGTTGAAATGGACAGAATCAATCCGACCTTTGAAGATACCGATGTGGTGATTGTGATTGGTGCCAATGATGTGACTAACCCCATGGCACGAGAGGCAGAGGGCAGCCCAATCTACGGAATGCCAATTCTGAATGTCGATAAAGCGAAGAACGTGGTGGTGATTAAGCGATCCTTGAGTCCGGGTTTTGCTGGACTACCGAATCCGCTGTTTGCGATGGATCACACCTTGATGGTCTACGGAGATGGTAAGAAAGCGGTTGTTGAAATGACCACGGCGCTCAATCAAGCTTAGCTTTTAGAAAGGAGCTTTTAGAAAAGAGTTTTTGAAAAAGCTCATAAAAAGGCAGGCACAAAAAAACCGGCGTTAGCCGGTTTTTTTTATTCACAACGAAAAATTACTTTTCGCCGAGAGCTTTAACCTGAGCATTCAAGCGGCTCTTATGACGGGCAGCTTTATTCTTATGAAGAATGCCTTTGTCCGCCATACGGTCTAAAACTGGAACTGCTGATGTGTATGCTGCTTGAGCATCGGCTTGAACACCAGTCTCTATAGCTGCATCAACTTTTTTCAAATAGGTGCGAACCATTGAGCGCAGGCTGGCATTATGCTGGCGGCGTTTCTCGTTCTGGCGTGCGCGTTTCTTAGCTTGGGCTGTATTTGCCACTTGTTTGTACTCCTCTCAAAGGGTCTCACTGAAGGCGCGGAAATATACAGGGTTTAACAATCACATTCAACTCAATTTTCACGGTAATTTCGGATACGGGCAAAGTCCTGAAAGGTGGTGCTGAGAAGGCAATTAATTCCCCGGATAAAGCCGCATTTGCATATTCACTTGGAGATGTTCATGCAGGTCGTTAAACTGCGCTGATTAATCCTCTGAAAGTAGAGTAGTGAATTGACTCAAGAGCCGACGCAGATAAAGCAGCAACCGACTAAAAAGTCGGATGGCGGATTACTGCGCTCCAGCGGTGTGGTCAGTTTCTTTACTATGCTGTCGCGTTTTCTGGGGTTGGCACGAGATATTATCTTTGCCCGGGTGATTGGCGCTGAAGCCCTTGCGGATGTTTTCTTTGTCGCCTTTAAGATTCCGAACTTCTTTCGTCGGCTGTTTGCCGAGGGTGCCTTTGCTCAGGCATTTGTGCCAGTGCTTGGGGAGTATCGAGAGAAGGGCAGTCAGGCCGCCTTGAGGGAACTGACCAATCGGGTCTTTGGTACCCTCGGTTTATCGCTACTATTACTAACACTGGTTGTTGTGCTTGCCGCGCCTGCATTGGCAGCTCTATTTGCGCCAAAGTGGTATTTAAACGATCCATTTAAATTTAATGCTACCGCAGAAATGCTACGGATTACCTTTCCCTACCTGCTGTTTATTTCCATGACCGGTGTTGCCGGGGGAATATTAAATAGCTATGACCGTTTTGCCGTGCCGGCATTTACGCCGCTACTGCTCAATATGTCGATGATCTTCGCCGCACTAATTGCCGCGCCTTGGTTTGATCAGCCAACCTATGCACTGGCCTGGGGAGTATTCGCCGCGGGTATTATTCAGTTTGTTTTTCAGCTGCCATTTCTGGCGCGTATTCATATGCTGCCGGTGCCAGTGGTCGACTGGAAGCATCCCGGGGTTAAAAAGATACTGGCGCTGATGGGGCCGGCGATCTTCGGTGTTTCGGTCAGCCAGATCAATCTATTGTTAGACACTATGCTAGCGACCTTTTTGCCCACCGGCAGTGTCTCCTGGCTCTACTATTCGGATCGTCTTTCAGAGTTGCCGTTAGGCGTTTTCGCAGTGGCGATTGCGACCGTTATTCTGCCCAATCTATCTCGCCATCACTCTGCCAGTTCCACGGAAGCCTATTCCCAAACATTGGACTGGGCATTGCGAATGGTGTTGCTGATTGCGGTGCCTGCGGCCGCGGCACTTATGCTGCTTGCGGAGCCAATTTTGGCGACGTTGTTTTTGTACGGCGATGTTATGACCGCGCGAGATATCTCTATGGCGACCTATAGTCTCCGCGCCTACTCTCTGGGTCTTGTCGCCTTTATGCTGATCAAGGTTTTGGCGCCGGGCTTTTTTGCCCGTCAGGATATGCGCACACCGGTGCGTATCGGTGTGATTGCGATGGTCGCCAATATGTTTCTAAATCTATTATTTGTGCTGCCATTGCATCACTACTGGCAAGTGGGTCATGTGGGTTTGGCTCTGGCGACCTCGGTATCGGCGTTTTTAAATGCCGGACTGCTATTTTATGCGCTGCGCAAAAAGGCGATTTATGCGCCAAGTCGCTCATGGCTGCGCTTTATGCTGGGTTTGCTAGTGGCTGTTGCCGCTATGTTGGCGGTGCTGATGCTGAGCGCTGCTCAATTTGATGCGCTGAATGTCAGTGTATGGCAGCAGCTGAGTTGGTGGCAGCGCAGTGTCAATATCGGCTTTATCTGTGGGGCGGGTTTTGGTGCCTATCTGGCTATTTTGTGGCTTAGCGGTATGCGTCCTTCGGATTTGCGCGGTCCGGCCAAGGCAACCAGTCGCGAGCATTAATAATCGATTGCGGTGGTGGATTTAGACTGTTGTCTTTTTGGCTGCCCCAATTGCCTCTCTTTATTCGCTCACTGAGTTCTTTCTATTCATTCTAGGTCTTTCTGCGCCTTTCTAGGGCTTTCTAGGGCTTTCTAGGTTACCTTTCAGGCTTGGGCTAGGTATACTCACCCATCAGTTTAAAGAGTGAAAAATACGGTTGTGCAGCAGGGTAAAATGACCTTTATTCGCGGACTGCATAACCTGCAGCCGGGTAACCAAAAATCCGTGGTCACCATCGGCTCTTTCGATGGTGTACATATTGGTCATCAGGCAATTTTGCAGCAGGTCAAAGAGGCCGCTGAGCGTTTGCAACTGCCGTCGGTGGTGATGACGTTTGAGCCGCAACCGAGAGAGTATTTTTCCTCTGAACGGGCCCCAGCCAGACTGATGCGTCTGCGGGAGAAGATTGACGCGCTGTTGGATTTTGGTATTGATCATGTGGTTTGCCTGAAATTTAATCGTCAGCTGCGAACTCTCTCTGCAATGGATTTTATCGACCGAGTACTGGTTGATGGTTTGGCTGTAGAGCATTTGATTGTCGGTGATGATTTTCGTTTTGGCTGTGATCGCAGCGGTGACTTTGCGATGTTGACCGAGCGCGGTAAACAGAGCGGATTTGAGGTTATGGATACCGCGACTGTCGAGATTGAAGGTCAGCGGGTTAGCAGTACGCTGGTGCGAGAATTTGTTCAGCGGGGAGATTTCCCGAGAGCTGCCGAGCTATTGGGGCGACCTTTTTCCATCAGTGGGATTGTCGGTTATGGCCAGCAGTTGGGACGCGAGTTGGGATTTCCCACCGCCAATGTGCAGCTAAACCGTTTTAGCGCGCCGCTGTCAGGGGTTTTTGCAGTCAAGGTTAAGGTGGCGGGAAAGGTTTATCAGGGTGCCGCCAATGTGGGTGTGCGGCCAACAGTAGGTGATTTATTAAAGCCTATTTTAGAGGTGCATCTGCTCGATTTTGATAAGGATTTGTACGGTCAGCGAATTGCTGTGGAGTTTGTGCACAAGATTCGCGATGAAGAAAAATTTATCAGTCTGGAGAAACTGATCGCTACCATTCAGCGTGACGTAGAAGTAATCAGGCTGTGGTTTAACAACAACACTTAAGATAAGGCAGGCCTGCAAGGCCCATAAAAGAGACTAATGACAGACTATAAAGCAACACTGAATCTGCCAAAGACGGCTTTCCCAATGCGAGCAAATCTGGCGCAGAGAGAACCGGGAATATTAAAAGAATGGCAAGACACAAATCTTTATCAGCAAATTCGTCAGGCTCGCGCCGGTTGTGAGAAGTATATTCTTCACGACGGTCCTCCCTACGCCAATGGTGAAATTCACCTCGGCCATGCGGTCAACAAAACCCTTAAAGATATAGTTGTTAAGTCCAGAACTCTAAGTGGTTTTGATGCCCCCTATATTCCCGGCTGGGACTGTCATGGTCTGCCTATTGAACACAATGTAGAGAAAAAGATTGGCAAGGCGGGCGTTAAAGTCGAGTACTCCGCTTTCCGCAAGAAATGTCGCGATTATGCGATGAAGCAGGTTGATGGTCAGCGTGAAGGCTTTGTGCGCATTGGTGTATTTGGCGATTGGGAGCGACCCTATCTGACCATGAATTACCATGTCGAGGCCGATACTATTCGCGCGCTTGGCAAAATCGCCGCCAACGGTCATCTGGTCAAAGGTTACAAGCCGGTCTACTGGAGTGTGGTCGGTGGTTCGGCGCTGGCCGAAGCTGAGGTTGAGTATCAGGATAAAACTTCCTACAGCATCGATGTTGCCTACCCGGTGGTTGACCCACAACAGCTCGAAAAGCTAACAGCCGCCTTTGCTGGCGCACCCGGCGAAGGTGAGATTAATATGTTGATCTGGACCACCACGCCCTGGACTATCCCCAGCAGTCAGGCTATTTCGGTGGGTGCCGAGCTGACTTATGTACTGGTACAGATTAATACCGAGAATGGCCCGATGCGATTGGTCTGCTCTGAGCTGTTGCTTGAGTCAGTGATGCAGCGTCTGGAGATTGAAGACTTTCAAAAACTGGCGACCTGTGAGGGTCAGCAGTTGGAAAATATTGTTGCCAGACATCCGTTTTACGATCGTGATATTCCTGTGTTGCTCGGCGAGCATGTGACTACAGATGCAGGTACTGGCTGTGTGCATACAGCGCCTGATCACGGTATGGAAGATTTCGTAGTGGCCAAACAGTATGGCATCGAGACCCTTAACTACATTTTGGATAACGGTGTTTTCCACGATAGCGTTGAGCTATTTGCCGGTCAGCATGTCTACAAGGTCGATGATTCGGTTCTTGAAGTGTTGCGCGAACAGCAGCGTCTGCTGAGCTGTGGAAAGTTTGTTCACAGCTACGCCCATTGCTGGCGTACTAAAACACCGCTGATTTACCGCGCCACTCCCCAGTGGTTTATCTCTATGGACAAAAATGGCTTGTTGGAAAAAGCCAAAGCGGCGATTAAAGATGTTAGCTGGCACCCGGATTGGGGGCAGGCACGAATCGAAGGTATGCTCGACAATAGTCCGGACTGGTGTATTTCCCGCCAGCGTACTTGGGGTGTTCCCATTGCCCTGCTTGTTCACAAGCAGACCGGTGAGCTCCATCCCAACACCTCAGAGCTGGTTGAGCAGGTTGCTCAGTTGGTCGAGAAGGATGGTATCGATGCCTGGTTTGAACTGGATGCAGCGGATTTAATTGGCGCAGAGACCGCTGACTATCAGAAAGTCACCGACACGCTGGATGTCTGGTTTGACTCCGGTGTGACTCACGAATCAGTGGTCAATGCCCGCGAAGAATTACGCTATCCCGCAGACCTCTATCTGGAAGGCTCGGATCAGCATCGTGGCTGGTTCCAGTCATCCCTTAAAACAGCGATTGCCATCAATGGCAGCGCTCCCTACAAGGCAGTTCTTACCCACGGCTTTACCGTGGACGAGCACGGTCGCAAGATGTCCAAGTCGGTGGGCAATGTAATCTCGCCGAAAAAGGTGATCAATGATATGGGTGCAGATGTTCTGCGTCTGTGGATTGCCTCGGCAGATTTCAGCGGTGAGATGACCGTATCTGATGAGATTTTAAATCGCGCAGGGGATTCCTACCGTCGAATCCGCAATACGGCGCGCTACTTTCTCTCCAATCTGGATGGATTTGATCCCGCTCAGCATGCGGTTGAACACAGTGATCTGCTGGCTCTGGATCGCTGGGCAATTGATTGTGCGGCGCAGCTGCAAGAAGAAATTATCAGCGCCTATGAACAGTTTCAGTTTCATCTGATTTACCAGAAGTTACATAACTTCTGTGTTCGGGATATGGGTGGTTTCTATCTGGATATTATTAAAGATCGAATCTATACCTGTCCTGAAGACAGCCTGCCGCGACGTTCGGCACAGACGGCTCTGTACCATATTGCCGAGGCGTTCACGCGTTGGATCTCACCTATTCTGAGCTTTACCGCCCATGAGATTTGGGGCTTTATGCCCGGCAAGCGTGAGTCTTCTGTATTCCTTGCGGAATGGTATCCACTGCCGCGACTGATGGCCGATGAGGTGATCAATCAGCAGGATTGGGCGGCGATACTGCAGGCCAAAGAGGCGATCAATAAGGTGATTGAAGATCAGCGTAATCAGGGTGTTGTCAAAGGTTCTCTGGGAGCGGATATACAGCTGTTTGCCTCGCCAGAATTGCAGCAGTCACTGGCTAAGCTGGGCGATGAATTGCGTTTTGTCACCATTACTTCAAAGGCTAGTCTGTTACCACTAGCCGAGGCGAAAGATGCCAGCGACTCTATGCTGGAAGGCTTAAAAGTTGCGGTGCAGCGATCTACGGCGGAGAAATGTGTGCGCTGTTGGCACTTTATTGACGATGTGGGAAGCAGTGCAGAGCACCCTGAAATCTGTGGTCGCTGTATCAGCAATCTGGATGCTGGAGGAGAAGTTCGTCACTATGCTTAAATTTATCAATATTCGCACATTGTGCTGGTTTGCTCTTGCGGCGACGGTTCTGTTGCTCGATCAGGTCACCAAGCTGTGGGTTGTGACTGAGTTTACCCTTGGCGACAGCCGCTATATCACTGGATTTTTTAATCTGGTTAGAGTCCATAACGAGGGCGCGGCATTTAGTTTTCTCAGCGATGCCGGTGGATGGCAGCGTTGGTTTTTTACTTTCTTATCCATCACCATCAGTCTGATAATTGTTGTCTGGTTGGCGCGTCTGCCGCGGCAGAAAATTATTGAGGCCATAGCGCTCTCGTTGATTCTCGGTGGCGCACTGGGTAATTTATACGATCGCGTCACTCTGGGTTATGTGGTCGACTTTTTGGACTTCCACTGGGCCGGTTGGCACTTTGCGGCATTTAATGTTGCCGATATGGGCATCTCCATTGGTGCCGCTTTAATTATTATCGAAGCACTGTTTTTTGCTGATAATACTGAAGCTGAAAAGTCAGAGTAAAAGTTACAATAAAAGTAAAATAGTCCAGTTAAGGCTGGCATTCAAAAGCATTTAGAAACGAGTTTATATATGACTATCCCGATAGATAAAGGCACCACCGTCACTCTGCACTTTGCGCTGCTGCTTGAAGATGGCGCGGTGGTGGATTCCAACTTCGAAGGAAAACCGGCAACCTTTTCAATCGGCGATGGCAATCTGCTGCCGGGTTTTGAAGAGACTTTGCTCGGGCTGCACAAAGATGATCAGCGCGAGTTTGTGGTTCCTCCGGAAAAAGCCTTTGGTCAGCACAACGAGCAGAACCTTCAGCGCGTGGCGATGGATAATTTCTCTGAACTGGAGATTGAGCCCGGTGCGATGTTTTCATTCCAGAACGGCGACGGTGAACTGCCCGGTGTGATCACTGAGATTCTGGACGGCGAGGTAATGGTCGATTTTAATCATCCACTGGCGGGCAAAAAAATTATTTTTCAGGTCAAGATTATGGATGTGATACCAGAGAATCTGCACTGAGAATGAGTGGTTATTAATGGATATTAAATTAGCTAATCCCCGCGGCTTTTGTGCCGGTGTCGACCGCGCTATCGATATTGTCAATCGTGCCCTTGAAGCCTTTGGCGCGCCGATCTATGTGCGCCATGAAGTAGTACATAATAAATTTGTGGTCGATGATCTGCGCGCACGGGGTGCGGTATTTGTCGATGAGTTGGATGAAATTCCCGATGATGTGATTGTTATTTTTAGTGCTCACGGCGTCTCTCAGGCAGTCCAGAATGAAGCTCAGCGCAGAAGTTTAAAAGTTTTTGATGCCACCTGTCCGCTGGTTACCAAGGTGCATCTGGAAGTGGCTAAGTACAGCGATGAGGGCATGGAATGTGTGCTTATCGGTCATCAGGGCCACCCGGAAGTGGAAGGCACCATGGGTCAGTATGACCAGTCTCGCGGTGGCGAGATCTATCTGGTTGAAGATGTCAAAGATGTCGCCAATCTGGCTGTTAAGAACCCTTTAAAGCTCGCCTTTGTCACCCAGACAACTTTGTCTATGGATGATACTGCGCGGGTGATAGATGCCCTTAGGGAAAGGTTTCCGGCGATTGAAGGGCCGCGCAAAGATGATATCTGCTATGCCACTCAAAATCGCCAAGATGCGGTTAAGCAGTTGGCCATAGAGTCGGATCTGGTATTAGTGGTTGGCTCGGTAACTAGCTCCAATTCAAATCGACTTCGCGAGCTGGCAGAGCACTGTGGCTGTGACGCCTACCTGATTGATGGCCCGCAAGATATTCAGCCCCAGTGGCTGGAGAAGAACCCATCCATAGGTATAACCGCGGGCGCTTCAGCACCGGATATTCTGGTGCTTGATGTTATTAGAAAGCTAGTTGATATGGGTGCCAACGCCCCTCAGGAATTGGATGGCGTGGTTGAGAATGTCAGATTTTCTCTGCCCAAAGAGCTGCGCGCTTAAATTCTTGCCCTTTTGCTTCTCGGCATCACTCTCAATACAAAATCACTGGCTTGGCTCGATTGTGCCAAGCCAGTATTTCTTATCTTCTTTTTACTGGCAGGACTCGATAAAGGCGGACAATGCCTGAGTTGAAGCATCCAACTGTGTGGATGAGTCGCTGTTATCTGCCAATAACTGATTGGCCATTTTCTTGCCCAGCTCAACGCCCCACTGATCAAACGAGTTGATATTCCAGATGCAGCCCTGAACAAATACCTTGTGTTCGTAGAGCGCAATCAGGCTGCCAAAGTTTTTCGGCGAAAGCTCTTTTAATAGCAGCACATTGGAGGGCTTGTTGCCCGGGTAGTAGCGGTGCGGTTCGCCGGTCGGTGCTTCCTGACCACACATCAGTGCGGAGGACTGAGCAAGCATATTGCCGAGCAGTACCCGATGGTGTTCTTCATTGCTCATGCTGTCTTTAGCCAGAGCAATAAAATCAACCGGTGCCAAACGGGTACCCTGATGCAATAACTGGAAGAAGGCGTGCTGTCCATTGGTGCCGGTCTGGCCCCAGAGGATTGCGCCGGTATCGTAATCTACCGGTTGCCCATCCGCGGTGGTTGATTTGCCGTTACTCTCCATATCCAGCTGTTGCAGGTAAGAGGGCAGTAGCAGTAGTCGCTCGCAATAGGGAATCACGGCGATAGATTGGGCGTTTAGGAAATTGTTGTACCAGATACCCAGCAGAGCCATGATCACTGGCATATTTTTTTCTGCTGGTGCCGACTGGAAGTGAATATCCATCTCTCTGGCGCCGTCGAGCATCTCTTCAAATCTCTCGTAGCCAATGGATATGGCAATCGACAGTCCAATACTTGACCACAGTGAATAGCGACCGCCGACCCATTCGGCAAATTCGAGAATCTGATCGTTTGGAATGCCGTAGGCCAGAGCATTTTCGCGGCTGGCAGTTAGGCCAACAAAGTGACTGGTGGTCTGTGCCTCTTTAAGCCCCAGCTCCTGTTCAAACCAGTTGAGTGTGGTCTTGGCATTCAGCAGGGTTTCCTGAGTGGTAAAAGTCTTGCTGGCCAGTGCCACCAAGGTTGTCTCAGGGTTGAGCTTTTTAAGGGTGCTAAGAATTTCCGCACCATCCACATTGGAGATAAAGTGCAGGTTAATACTTGGGTGGGCGAATTCCTGCAGAGCGCTACAGGCCAGCTTGGGGCCGAGATCGGAGCCGCCAATACCAATATTGATTACATCGGTAATCCCTTTGCCGGTGCTGCCAACCCAGTCGCCACTGCGAATTTTTTCGCTGACCAGTTTTACCTGACTTAGCTGCTGTTTAACCAGCGTCACTCGCTGATCAGATTCCTCGACCGCGGCGGCAACTTTTTGATCGCCAATCTCTGCGCGAAGAGCGGCGTGAAGTACCGCACGATCTTCGGTGCCGTTAATGGTTTCACCGGAGAACATCGCTGCTCGCAGTGTCTCAAGAGGGGATTGATCCGCCAGGGCTAATAGCGCCTGCCAGGTTTGATCACTGACCAGATTCTTTGAAAAGTCCAGATGAAGCTGACCACAGTCCACTGACATTTCATTGCTGCGATTGGGGTTTTTAGAGAAAAAATCTGTAATCCGTTCGGCGTTAGCTGACTCGGCCTGTTGTTGCAGACTGTTCCATGCGCTGGTCGCCTTGGGTGAATAGGTCATTATGTGGTTAATCCTGTGAGTCGGTAGATCATTTGATTCGCTGTCTGGAGCGCGTAAACTGTGTAATTTCAACGGCTACAACGCCAAATTGGTGCAAACAATAACGTATTTTTCGGTCAGTTACTGTAGCAAACAAATATTGTAATAAAATTACATTAATATACGGAATAATACATTATTTATAGCTAAATTTCGTAATTTTGTTACAATTTCACCTTCGTCAAAGCGGAGCCATTATGGGCCAGTTAAACACTACAGTCGCTGAAGTTACTCAGCGCATTATTGAGCGAAGCAGCAGCCTGCGAGCTGATTACCTGCGTCAATTAAAAGAAGATCACAACAACCGTCCAGAGCGCGGCAAACTGAGTTGCGGCAATCTTGCCCACGGTTTTGCGGCCTGCGGTAAAGAGGATAAAGACAGTCTGCGTTTGATGGAGGCGAGCAATATCGCCATCGTTACCGCTTACAACGATATGCTCTCTGCCCACCAGCCCTACGCGGTCTATCCGGACAAAATTAAGCAGGCGATGCGCGAAATTGGTTCCACGGCACAGGTTGCTGGTGGCGTACCTGCCATGTGCGACGGTGTTACTCAGGGTCAGGACGGTATGGAGCTAAGTCTTCTGAGTCGTGACCTGATCGCCCAGTGCACGGCAATGTCTCTGTCTCATCAGATGTTCGACGGTGTTTTGGCTCTGGGTATCTGTGACAAGATTGTTCCTGGTCTGTTGATGGGTGTGCTCAGCTTTGGCTATCTGCCTGCGCTGTTTATTCCCGCCGGTCCTATGGAGTCGGGATTACCGAATAAAGAAAAGCAGCGTATTCGCCAGCTGTTTGCCGAAGGCAAAATTGGTCGCGATGAGCTACTTCAGGCAGAGTCTGATTCTTATCACAGTGCGGGTACCTGTACTTTCTACGGTACTGCTAACAGTAATCAGGTAGTCCTTGAAGCGCTGGGTCTGCAGTTGCCGGGCAGCTCTTTTGTCAATCCTGAAAATCCACTGCGCGATAAGTTAACTACTGAGGCTTCTCACCAGTTGGCCCGTATTACTGCTCTGGGCAATGACTATCGTCCGGTCGGGGAAATTGTTGATGCCCGCGCTATGGTTAATGGCACCGTGGCCTTGTTGGCTTCTGGCGGCTCTACTAACCACACCATGCATCTGGTCGCTATTGCCCGTGCTGCTGGCATCGTTATGAACTGGGATGATATTTCCGAGCTCTCTGCCGTTGTACCACTGCTGGCCAAGGTCTATCCAAATGGCCATGCCGATGTAAACCATTTCCATGCTGCGGGCGGCACCAGTGCTATGTTCCGACAGCTGCTTAAGGGCGGCTTTATGCACGGCGATGCAAAAACCTCATGGGGCGAAAACTTTGCCGACTTTACTCAGGAGTCATTCTTGGATGGCGACAAAGTGGTATGGCGCGAGTCTCCGGAAGTTCCTTTAGATTTAGAAGTTCTTACCACTTTGGACAAGCCGTTTTCACCTGAGGGTGGCCTGCGTCTGTTGGCGGGTAATCTCGGTCGCGGTGTGATTAAAGTTTCTGCGGTAGCGCCTGAGCACCGTATTGTTGAAGCCCCTGCGGTAGTGATTGATGATCAGGATCAGCTGGCTGGACTGTTCCAGTCTGGTGAACTAAACCGCGACTGTGTTGTTGTGGTTCGCTATCAGGGCCCCAAGGCTCTGGGTATGCCTGAACTGCACAAGCTAACACCTATGCTTGGTATTCTTCAGGATAAGGGTTACAAGGTGGCTCTGGTCACTGACGGACGTATGTCTGGCGCATCGGGTAAGGTTCCCGCTGCTATCCATCTGGTGCCGGAAGCCGCGAAAGGCGGAATCTTAGCCAAGATAGTTGATGGCGATATTATCCGTATCGATGCAGTAACTGGTGATCTGCTGTTTATGGGTGATATGCAAGAACTTGAAGCCCGCGAACCCGCAGCTCAACCGGATGCCGGTCAGCGCGGCTGTGGCCGCGAGTACTTTGGTGTAAACCGTGACAATATCAGTAACGCAGAGCAGGGCGCTTCGTACCTGTTTGGTGGAGAGTAAACAGTGGCTGAACCATCCTGGAATCTGGTCGCTGATATTGGTGGAACCAATGCGCGCTTCTCGGCTCTTTTAGAGGGCCAGCTTGAGAGTGAGTTTGAATTCCATCACTCGGTGGAAGAGTACCCACTGTTCAGTGATCTGATTGTTAAATTGAGAGCTGAAATAGCCATTGCAACCGGACTTAAAGAAGCCCCTCGGGCTGTCTGTCTGGCGGTGGCCTGTCCTGCAGATGTTGAGCATATAGCCTTTACCAACAGTCACTGGGAATTTACCAAGACTCAGTTGCTGGAGTGGTTTGATTGTCAGCAGCTGGAAGTGATCAATGATTTTGAAGCGGTTGCCCACGGTATTACCGAGTTGGGTGAAGATGACTGTCTGCAGATTGGTGGTCAGTCTCCCCAGACTCACAAGCCGGTGGGTATTCTCGGTGCGGGTACCGGTCTTGGAATGGCTGGATTGGTTAGCCATAACAAGGGTTACACCGTTCTGGATACCGAGGGTGGTCACGCCGACTTTGCGCCCGTGGATCAGCGTCAGATGGAAGTTCTAGGCTGCTTGCGTGAGACCTATAAGCGAGTCTCTCTGGAGCGTGTTCTCTCCGGCAAGGGCATAGTGAATATCTACAAGGCAATCTGTTCTATTGAGAAGGCCGAAGAGCTGTTGGAAACCCCACCAGAGGTAGTTGCCGCGGCGTTGGATAACAGTAATCCACAGGCGCTGACTGCGCTGAATACATTCTGTGAATCTATGGGTGCGGCGGCCGGTAATCTGGCGCTCACGCTAGGTGCTAAAGGCGGTATTTATATCGCTGGTGGTGTTGTGCCGCGCTTTAGCGAGTTCTTTGCCAACAGTGGATTCCGAAATAAATTCGAAGATAAGGGGCGCTTTGTTTCCTACCTTCAACCTATACCAGTTTACCTAGTTATGCGCAGCAATCTTGGGCTGCTGGGTGCTGCAAAAAAATTACAAAAGATTTGAGGAGATAAATGTGCGAAATTTACTAGCCGGTAATACGGTTATCCCGGTAATTGTTTTAGATCGAGAAGAAGATGCTGTTCCTTTAGCCCGTGCACTGGTTGCCGGTGGCTTAAAGGTTCTAGAGATTACCCTGCGCACTCCAGCTGCTGTTGGCGGTATTAAACAGATTATTGAACAGGTTCCAGAGGCCATTGTCGGCACTGGTACCGTATATACCCCGGAGCAGGTTCAGCTGTCTGAAGATCTGGGTTGCCAGTTTATGGTTTCACCGGGCGCAACGGATAAGCTTTTGGAAGCGGCTCAGAAATCATCTGTTGGCCTACTGCCCGGCGTATCCTCTGTTAGTGAGATGATGCGTTGTATGGAATACGGCTATCAGGACTTTAAATTTTTCCCCGCTGAAGCTTCTGGCGGTGCGGCCAAAATTAAAGCGCTGTCTGGTCCTTTTGCCGATGTTAAATTCTGCCCCACTGGCGGTATTGGATTGGGCAATGTGATGGATTACCTGTCCCTGCCAAACGTTATGTGCGTAGGTGGCTCATGGATTTGCCCGGCAAATCTGGTCAAAGAGCAGCGTTGGGACGAAATTGAGCAGTTAGCTCGTGAAGCTAGCGCACTCGGACAATAATAAAAATTTTACAGCAGATGGTTAATCCATCCTGAGGTTTATGATGAACAGTAATATCGATTTGGTAATTTTTGGCGCTCGCGGCGATCTCGCTGAGCGCAAACTGCTTCCAGCTCTCTATCAGTTGGACCGCGCCGGTCTACTCGACGATAGCATGCGCATTGCAGGCTTGGCTCGTCAGGAAGTCACCACTGAAGAGTTTGTCGGCACTACCCATGAAAATCTTAGCAAGTATGTGCCCGCCTCGGATTGGGATGAGCAGTGCTGGGCGAGATTTAGCAGCCGACTGACCTACGTAAAAGTGGATTTTTCCAAGCAGGAAGAATATCAAAATCTGAAAGATTGGCTGAATGAAGAGCGCACGCAAATCTATTATATGGCGACGCCACCGAGCATCTTTGGCTTAATCTGCGAGAACCTGGATGGCTCAGGCTGTGTATTTGACTCTTCGCGTATTGTTCTGGAAAAGCCCATTGGTCACGACCTAAAGAGTTCCAAAGAAGTGAATGGCACTGTGGGTGCATTCTTTCCCGAGCGCAATATCTACCGTATCGACCACTATCTGGGTAAAGAGACTGTTCAGAATTTGCTGGCCCTGCGTTTTGCCAACCGTATGATCAATTCCCAGTGGGACAATACCTGTGTTGATCATGTTCAAATTACTGCCGCTGAAACTGTGGGTATTGAGGGGCGCTGGTCGTACTACGATAAGGTCGGTCAGCTTCGCGATATGGTTCAGAATCACCTGCTGCAACTGCTTTGCATGGTGGCGATGGAGCCGCCAAATTCACTGCAGGCGGATGAGATTCGTGCGGAGAAAGTAAAAATCTTGCGCGCTTTAAGCCCAATTACTGAAGACAATGTTGTCGAGCAGTCTGTACGCGGTCAGTATGCCGCTGGCTGGATCGATGGTGAGCCGGTAGTTGGCTATATGGAAGAAGAGGGCAGTGAGCGCAATACCAGCGACACTGAAACCTTTGTTGCCCTAAAGACCTATGTTGATAACTGGCGTTGGGCTGGTGTTCCTTTCTATCTGCGCACCGGTAAGCGTATGAAGACCAAGGGCACTGAAGTTGTTATTACCTATAAAGAACATCCCCATGCGATTTTCCCGGACAGCGACGATCAGGCTAACAACCGTTTGATTATTCGTCTGCAGCCAAATGAAGGTATTGAGCTTGAAATGTTCTCGAAAAAACAGGGCCTTAAAGAGCGCTCTAGTTTGGAAAAACGCACTCTCAATCTGGACTTTTTTGACTCCTCTGGCGAGTCGCGTATTGCCGATGCCTACGAGACATTGTTACTAGAGGTTATCAAAGGCGACCAGTGGTTGTTTGTTAGCCGCGACGAAGTTGAAAGCTCTTGGGAATGGTGTGACACATTATTGGATGCCTGGCACAACAAAGGGATCAGCACTAAGCCCTATGGCTCAGGTACCTGGGGACCTTCCAAGTCAGAAATGCTGATCGAGAAAGATGGTCGCAGCTGGCGCGAAGGCTAGATTAAAAGAGAGTTAACAAGAGTTAATAGAGAATTAGTTATGAGTGAAATGCTTGAATTTGAAAATGCCTCGGCTCTGGATGTTGCCTTGAGCGAAAAAGTCGCGGCTCTTCTCAGTGGCTCTATTGAAGCGCGAGGCGATGCTTCTCTGGTAGTCTCTGGTGGTCGCACGCCGATGGGTTTTTTCCATCTGCTATCTCAGCAGTCACTGGATTGGTCAAAGGTCACTATTCTGCTAGCGGACGAGCGCTGGGTAGATGCTGATCACGCCGACAGCAACGAAAAATTGGTACGTGAAAATCTGCTGATTAACGAAGCCAGCAAGGCCACTTATCTAGCACTTAAAAATAGTGCTGATCAGGCCGTTGATGGTGAAGCTGAGTGCGCATCCGCACTGGCTGAGCTGGATACCTTTACCGTGGTTATTTTGGGTATGGGTGACGATGGTCACACGGCATCGCTATTTCCCGGTTCTGACGCTCTGGCTGCAGGTCTGGCGATGGATTCTGGTCGTGACTGTATTGCGGTAACTCCATTGCACGCGCCACATCAGCGTATGAGTCTTACTCTGCCAAGGTTGTTAAACAGCCAGCAGATTGTGATTCATATCAGTGGTGCCAGTAAGCAGCAGGTATTAAGCCAGGCTGAGGCTGGTGATGATGTTATGGAATTGCCAATTCGCTCAATACTTCAGCAACAGCAGGCGCCGCTTTCAATCTATTGGGCAAAGTAAGCTGGGCTCTTGTTTAGCTGAGCTCGTTTAAAAAAGCATATAAAAAAACCGGCGTTAGCCGGTTTTTTTATGTCTGCTGCTTTTAACTAAAAGTTGCTAGCAGTTACTGAATAGCATCACCAACACGAACAACTTTCAGGGTATTTGTGCCGCCCTGTACATTGACGAAGTCACCTTTAGTAATCAGTACCAGATCACCGTCTTCGACGACGTTGTGCTCGCGCAATGTCTCTACAGCTGAGTGATTGACCTGCTTTGGATCCATGGTTGAAGCGGGGAAGGGAACTGGAATTACACCTTTATAGAGGGCTGTAATTTCACAGGTACCATGCTTCTCGGCCATCGCATAAATCGGCAGTGAAGAGGTAATTCTCGACATTATCAATGGCGCAAAACCGGTTTCAGTCATACAGATAACCGCTTTAACACCCTCTAGGTGGTTGGCAACATACATGGCTGCCAGTGCCAGAGATTCATCAATACGGGCAAACGACTGATCGATTCTATGCTTTGAACGCTGAACCAATGGGTGACGTTCAGCACCTTCGATAACGCGAGCCATTGCCTGTACGGTCTCTACAGGATAGTCACCAGCGGCAGTTTCCGCCGAGAGCATTACTGCATCAGTACCGTCCAATACGGCGTTGGCTACGTCAAAGACTTCCGCTCTAGTTGGAGTAGGTGCGGTAATCATCGACTCCATCATCTGAGTCGCGGTAATAACCACTTTGTTAGCGTTGTTAGCGGCTTCAATCAGCTGCTTTTGTACGGCTACCAAGTTGGCATCGCCAATCTCTACACCCAAGTCACCACGGGCAACCATTACACCGTCGGCGCTTTCGATAATACCGGGTAGGAACTCTTCGGTAATGGCTTCGGCGCGTTCAACTTTAGCAATAATATGCGCACCGCTGTTTTCTGCGGCTAATAGTTCGCGAGTCTCTTCGATATCTTCAAAGGAGCGAACAAATGAGATCGCCAGATAATCGGTCTTTAGAGCAGCAGCGGTTTTGATATCTGCCTTATCTTTTTCGGTCAGAGCCGGTGCAGACAGGCCGCCACCAAATTTGTTGACGCCTTTCTTACTTGAAAGAGGGCCGCCCTGAGTGACACGGCAGGTTACTGAGTGATCATTGCGCGACTCAACGGTGAAGGTCAGACGACCGTCATCCAGCAGCAAGATATCATCTACGCCAATATCGTTAAGCAATTCGCTGTCGATAAATACGCCGTCCTGATTGCCGTCTTGAAGACCGATTTGGCTGTCGAGGCGGAACATATCACCGTTAGCCAGGCTGATCTTCATATCGTTGGCAAAGCTGCCGATACGAATCTTTGGTCCCTGCATATCGCAGAGAATACCTACGGGTGTTTTCAGTTCGCTGGCTACTGCACGGATTGTTTCAGCGCGCAGGGTGTGCTCTTCAGCACTGCCGTGGGAGAAGTTGAGACGAAAAACGTTTACACCAGCTGTAATCAGCTGGCGTATGGTTTTTTCATCGTTACTGGCTGGGCCAAGTGTCGCGACAATTTTGGTTCTACGCGGCATTATTTTGCTCCGCAGCTGCGCCTAAAAGTACCAGCGTGTTGTCGAGCATACGGTTTGAGAAGCCCCATTCGTTGTCGTACCAAGCCATAATTTTCACCAGATTTCCATTGACGCGTGTTTGAGTAGCGTCAAAGTTACAGGAATAAGCGATATGGTTAAAGTCGACAGATACCAGCGGCTTGTCATTGTAGGAGAGAACTTCTTTCAAGTTGCCATCGGCCGCCTTGCGCAGTAGTTCGTTCACTTCTTCAACTGAAGTCTCACGACCAGCGTTAAAGGTTAGATCAACCAGAGAAACGTTGATGGTTGGTACACGAACGGCCATGCCGTCGAGTTTGCCAGTCAGTTCTGGAATTACCAGAGCGATAGCGGCGGCAGCACCAGTTTTCGTTGGGATCATCGACATGGTTGCCGAGCGCGCGCGGTACACATCGGAGTGACATACATCGCTGAGCTGCTGATCGTTGGTGTAGGCGTGAATGGTGGTCATATAACCACTCTCAATGCCCATCGCGTCTTGAAGCGGCGCAACCATAGGTGCCAGGCAGTTAGTCGTACAGGAAGCATTGGAGATAATGTCCTGAGTGCCATCAATAACGTTGTCGTTAACACCGTATACAACGGTAGCATCAACTTCTTTACCTGGAGCCGAGATAATGACTTTCTTAGCACCGGCTTCGATATGCAGAGCGGATTTTTCACGAGTAGTGAAAACACCAGTACATTCGCAAACCAGATCAACGTCCAGATCAGACCAGGGCAGATCGGCAGGGTTGCGTTCGCTTGACCAATTGACAACATCGCCATTGATGATAATTGAGTTATCAGTCACCTGAACATCCTGATTGAAGCGGCCATGAACCGTATCAAACTGAAGCAGGTGAGCATTGATTTCGAGGCTACCAAGATCATTGATAGCGACTAATTTGATTTTGTCTTGAAGTTCTGGGCGTTCGTAGAGTGCACGAACAATATTGCGACCGATACGGCCAAAACCGTTAATGGCGATTCTGTACATGATAGAGCCTTAATTTATGTAGTAAACTTACGAAATTATAGGCTTAAACTGCTTTTTTGGCAATCATAAGCCGCTTTCGGTGGGTAAAATTACCTATTTAGATCATATTGATGTAACTTAATGACATCTTTATGAAATTTTCTTACAAATTTGCTTGGTAAATGCCAATTTGTTGACTATAAATCCAGAATGTATGAGGGCTTATAGTTAGAACTTAGGAAGAGTCCATAATAATAAAAAGGGTTATACGATGCACACTCAGAACTTGATTAACATCATTGCCGACCAGTTACCTGAGCTGAATAAGTCTGAAAGCAAAGTGGCTCAGGTTATTCTGGCTGATCCGGATCGCGCGACCAGTTCGAGTATCGCTGCACTGGCTAAAGCCGCCGGGGTAAGCGAGCCTAGCGTCAATCGTTTTTGTAAGCGCTTTAATGCTGCCGGATTTCCCGATTTTAAACTTAAACTGGCCAAGGCTCTGGTTAGCGGTGTGCGCTTTGTTAATCGCAATGTAGATCCAGAGGACGATGTCAGCAGTTATACGCCAAAGATTTTCGATAGCACGATTAATAATCTAGCTATGGTTCGTGATCGAATAAGTCATAGCATTGTTAATCAAGTAGTTGATAAGTTAATTCAAGCCAAGCGAATTTACTTTTTTGGGCTGGGTGCCTCTGGCTCAGTAGCGCGAGATGCTGAGAATAAATTTTTCCGTTTTAATCTACCAGTCTCATTTCACGATGATGTTTTGATGCAGCGCATGCTGGCATCCACTGGTGGCACTGGCGATGTATTCTTTTTTATCTCCCATACAGGCCGCACCAAAGAGGTTGTTGAAGTTGCCGAAATTGCCAAGGCCAACGGTTCTACGGTTATAGGTTTAACCGCGCCAGATTCACCCTTGGCTTCTATCAGCAGCGTGACTCTGGAAGTAGAGGTTCCGGAAAATACCGATGAATATATGCCAATGACATCGCGTATTGTGCACCTTGTTATTCTCGATGTACTGGCGACTGGCGTTACCTTGCGTCGTGGTCCTGACTTCCTGCCCCATCTGGAAAAAATCAAAAACAGTCTGAAATCGACTCGCTATATAAAAGATAGTTGAGTCAAGCTAAGCGTTCTTCCGAGCTGAGGCGCTAACCCTTTGGCTCGGATAGACTTAGGCGTAGCTAGGGATTTACACTAGACTACTGGTAATAAAATTATCCCTTTTGAGGCTTTTCCCTATGTCCGATTTCCCTGCGCACCCTGTACCCCAGCAATGGGCCAACTCCGCCTGGATTGATGATTCGACATATCAGGCTATGTACCGCCAGTCCGTTGAAAACCCGGAGCAGTTCTGGGGTGATCAGGCAGCGCAGTTTTTAACCTGGGAGAGTCCCTGGGACAGGGTTTGCGAAACAGATATCTCAAAGGGTGACGCAGCATGGTTTGCCGGCGGTAAGCTCAATGTCGCCGTCAACTGTATAGATCGACACCTGCATTCGAGATCCGACCAAAAGGCGATTATTTGGGAAGGTGATGAACCCTCCGATGATCTGCAAATCAGTTATAAAGAGTTACACGAAAACGTTTCTCGTCTAGGCAATGTTCTCCGTGATCGCGGGGTAAAGAAGGGCGATCGGGTCTGTATCTATATGCCGATGATTCCCGAAGCTGCCTATGCAATGCTGGCCTGTGCGCGAATTGGCGCAGTTCACTCGGTCGTGTTTGGCGGTTTTTCTCCAGAGGCGCTAAAGGATCGTATTCTCGATTCCGACTGTCAGGTGGTGATTACCGCCGACGAAGGGGTTCGTGCCGGCAAGCCTATTCCCCTAAAAGCCAATACAGATAAGGCGCTGGCCAACTGTCCCAATGTTCATACCTCTGTGGTTGTAAGGCGCACCGGCGGCGCCATCGATTGGACTGAGAATCGCGATATCTGGTACCAGCAATCCATAGAAGCTGTATCCGCGGATTGCCCGCCAGAAATGATGGATGCAGAAGACCCGCTGTTTATTCTCTATACCTCCGGTTCCACCGGCAAGCCCAAGGGCGTGGTGCACAGTACCGGTGGCTACTTGCTAATGGCCGCCATGACCCATAAATATACCTTTGATTATAAAGATGGCGATGTTTTCTGGTGCACCGCCGATGTTGGCTGGGTGACCGGCCATAGCTATTCGCTCTACGGCCCTCTGTGCAATGGCGCTATTACCCTGATGTTTGAAGGTGTGCCTACCTATCCTGATGCTTCAAGATTCTGGCAGGTGATAGACAAACATCAGGTCAGCCAGTTTTATACAGCGCCAACCGCCATTAGAGCGTTGATGGGTAGCGGCGATAACTGGGTTAACTGTACTTCGCGAAGCTCCTTAAAACTTTTGGGCACAGTGGGTGAGCCGATTAACCCAGAGGCTTGGGAGTGGTACTACCGAGTGGTTGGCGACTCTCGCTGTCCGATTGTTGATACCTGGTGGCAGACCGAGACCGGTGCCCATATGTTGACGCCTCTTCCCGGAGCAACTGCTCTAAAACCCGGTTCTGCAACGCGCCCATTCTTTGGTGTGCAGCCGGTATTACTCGATGCTGAAGGCGCTGAGATTGAGGGGGAAGGTGAGGGGCTGCTGATGATTAAGGCTTCCTGGCCAAGTCAGATACGAACTATTTACGGTGACCATCAGCGTTTTATTGATACCTATTTTGGTGCTTATCCGTATTACTACTTTACCGGCGATGGTGCGCGGCGTGATAAGGATGGTTATTACTGGATAACCGGTCGCGTTGATGATGTGTTGAATATCTCTGGCCACCGAATGGGTACAGCCGAGGTTGAGAGTGCGCTGGTACTGCACAGGGATATTGCCGAGGCCGCTGTTGTGGGTTATCCCCACGATATAAAGGGGCAGGGCATCTATTGTTATGTCACGCCTATGACTGGTATTGAGCCAGATCAGGCACTGCGTGATGAGCTAGTGGCACTCTGTGCTAAAGAGATCGGCCCAATTGCCAAGCCCGATATTATTCAGTGGGCACCGGGGTTGCCTAAAACCCGCTCTGGAAAAATTATGCGGCGGATACTGCGCAAAGTTGCGGCCAACGAATTAGATAGTTTAGGTGATACATCGACACTGGCAGACCCTTCGGTTGTCGAAGAGTTGATTGCCAAGCGGATTAATAAGTAGCGGGTTAATAAATAAACATCCATTACTGTGTATAAGGTTTCACTATGAGGAAGTTAATCTTTTCTCTACTGGTTGTTGTGCTGGTTTATATCATTTTATTGATTTGGCCGACCGATAATCGTGTAGCGGATATCCCTTTTTACGGGGATAACACTTTCAATGTTATCGCCCATGGTAATGGGCGCGCTCTGCAGCCGGGAAATACCCTGGAGGCTGCGGCCAATGCACTGGCTGTTGGAACTGATATTCTTGAGCTAGATGTCCATTTGACGGCCGATAATATATTGGTTGTGCGCCACGATGAAACCATCGACTCAACAACTAATGGCAGCGGCAGGATTGCCGATATGACGCTAGCTGAGTTATCATTGTTCGAAGTGGGATTTAATGAGTACGACTACCCAGATAAAGTTGCTAAAAAAGGCATTCGCATTCCGACTCTGGAGTCGCTGTTTGTTGCTTTTCCGACCAATCGATTTTTAATTGAGATAAAGCCTGAGATTTCCAAAACGGGCCACAAGCTATGTCGCTTGGTTAAAGATTACGGATTGATGGACCAGGTAATAATTGGGTCTTTTTATTCGTCCGTTTTAAAGTCTTTTCGGCAGTACTGCCCTGAGGTTCCAACTTCACTGGGTGAAGAGGAAGCGAGATGGATGGTTATACTGAGCTGGCTTGGATTAGGGCATCTCTATAATCCGCCGGGTTACTCAGTGCAGTTACCTCTTGAGGAGGATGGCATAAGAATCGTTTCAGAGTCATTGGTTGAAGCCATTCACGGGCTTAATTTAAAGCTTGATGTCTGGACGGTTAATAATGTGAATGAAATGGCAGGTCTTATCGAGTTGGGCGTTGATGGTATTATTACTGATCGGCCTGATTTACTTGATGGGGTTTTAGAGAATAGAAGAGCAATTTTTTAATTGTTGAACAATAATAAACTGGCAATCCAATGAAATATTGCCTAAAAATTGTTACATCATTGGATTGTAAATAACAGTATCGAAGATGAGTGATAAACATGGGTAAAGAACTAGCACGCCTAATGGCAAAAGAAGGTATCTCCCAGAGTGGGCTGTCCAGAGCCACTGGGGTTCCGCAGCCAACTATTAACCGTATCCTTAGTCAGGTTACCCAGGATCCGCGCCGTGATTCCATGGCGGCACTGGCCAATTATTTTGGTGTGCCTATAGATTCTCTCTATTCCAACGCGTTGCCTAAAAAGGGTTCCAACAAAAAGATTAACTCCGTTGAAGAGATCTACAGCAGAATTTTAGGTCTATCCAAAACTGAGCGTTCAAAACTTTTTTCAAAAGTCGCCGACAGGTTTAATCAGTAATTGACTCAAATTACGGCTTATTTTTGAGTAAATTGCTCCAGCAGATCAACCAGCTGCAATTTTCTATCATCGCTAACGCTATGAATCAGGGCTTCAAATTCCATGAGGCCCGCAGCAAACTTCTCTTCCAATACCTTTTGATTAATAAGGTTCTCGCTTTTAACGCTTGTATCAAGATTTAACATAAAGGGTCTCGTTTGGGGCTCTTGGTGTTTAGTTTTAGCCTTTATAAATAGCTTTTAATAACAAGTCCGTTTGTATATTAGTCCTGATTTACGGCGTTTATTCTTATTGATTTCTGAACCCCAGGGAATAGCCTTTGCGTACTAATACTTTAGTATTAGATTAGTTTGCCAGTTTTGATCGGGTATCTTGGCTGTTCAATTGAAATACAACGACTGATTTTTTAATCGTTTGATAGCCACTGAATGCAGGTTAGATTGTTGCTTTCTATAGATATGCCTGTATAAAAGAGTATTCTGAGTACATTATTTCTAAAAAACTGATAAATCTGAGGATGCTGAATTGGATACTGGATTTTGGTTTTCTGTCACTCTGGCCTGTCTGCTCGGCGCTATGTCACCGGGTCCCAGTCTTGCGGTAATTGTTAATTTATCCATAGCTCAGGGTCGGATTGCGGGCATCATAGCGGCAATCAGCCACGGCTTGATGATAGGTTTATTTGCCTTTGCTACAGCTTCCGGATTAGTGGTTATTGTCGATCGCAATCCGTTGATTTTCAATGCAGTGCAAATAGCCGGCTGTGTATTTCTCATCTGGATGGCGCTTAAATTGCTGTTCGCAACCCCTAGCCGTGAAAACTATTCAGTAGTTACAGCCCAATCTTCCAAATGGTTGGCCGCGCGGGACGGGCTATTGATCGCTCTGGTTAACCCGAAGATTATTATTTTCTTTAGCGCGCTATTCAGTCAGTTTGTCGATGCCAATAGTCAGCTCTGGGAGAAAACACTGCTGGCGCTGATTGCTGGCACTGTTGATATGCTCTGGTATATGTTGATGGCTGTGGTTATTTCAAGCGCAACGTCCAACTCTGCTTCACTGATGGCATACCAGATATATGGTCACTGGCTGGATAAACTGTTTGCACTTGTATTATTAGTGATAGCTGCAGGTTTTATTATTCAAATTATTGGCTGAACAGGCTATATACTAAGGCTTACCTGATATTTTTAACGAGATTAATCTGTGACGACTTCCTATAAACAACTTTATAAATTGGCCGCGAAAAATCGTGGGGGTGCCGATCAGCTTGAGGCAATACTGCCGCGGGCAAAGACTGCTAAAGAGCTGGCTTCTCAGGCGGATAGTCGCTATCTGTCGATGATGACCCGCTGTGTTTTTCGCGCCGGTTTTGTCTGGCGGGTGATAGATAATAAATGGCCGGGTTTTGAGGCGGCCTTTGCTGAATTTAACCCTTTGGCTATTGCCCATTTTAGCGATGAAAAACTGGAAGAGTTGGCTAAGGACACAAGGATTGTTCGCAACTTCACTAAAATTGTCTCGGTCAGGCACAACGCTATGTATGTGCTGGATAAGCAGCATAGCCATGGCAGCTTTGCCCAGTTTATTGCCGATTGGCCAGAGGATGATTTGATTGGTCTGTGGCTGGAGCTGAAAAAAAATGGCTCAAGGTTGGGGGGCAACTCTGGGCCGATGATGTTGCGCAGCATGGGCAAGGATACTTTTCTGCTTAGCAAAGATGTCTGTGATGCGTTGATCAATCAGGGTCTGATGAAGAAATTTAGCCCGACAGCGCAGCGGGATTTGCGTCTGGTGGCCCAGGTTTTTGCCGATCTGCGTGAGCAGTCGGGTCGATCTCTGTGTGAGATTAGCCGGATTCTTGCCTGTACGGTCTAACTGCAATAACGCTTGTAGATAGTCTCTGATTTATCTCAATTTGAGCGTATTTTTTATACCTTCTCAGCAGTGCAGTGTTATCATGCCTGCGTTTCCTAAGGGGCGGCCGAGCAATTGGGCCTGAGATGTACCCTTTGAACCTGATCCGGATTATACCGGCGTAGGAATAGGACTATTAGCAAGTTTGCCTTTCACCACGTCTTTTGACTCCGGGTCTCCTTAACTTTCATTAATGTTACTGAGGCTCAATATGAATTTTTATCTCACCATTCTGAATACTGCCCTAAATACCGCCCGCGGGGCTCTCTTTGCAGCTATTGCTGCGACAGTTTTTCTTGGTTCTTCTGCTTTCGCCATTGAAGAAGCGATCAACGAAGTTATCGTCAGCGCAGATTTCCGCGATACTAACCTACTGAGTACTGCTGCCAGTATCAGTGTAATCGACGGCCAGACCATAGATCGCCGACAGGCGCGCCACCTTGGACAGCTGCTCAATCTGTCACCCAATGTAAACTTTGCCAGTGGCGCTTCACGTGGTCGTTTTGTGCAGATTCGCGGTATCGGTGAGCGCAGTCAGTTTATTGAACCCCTGAATCCGTCGGTGGGTATCCTTGTTGATGGTATTGATTTTACTGGTATCGCTGGCGCAGCTACGACTCTGGATATCCAGCAGGTTGAAATACTGCGTGGGCCTCAGGGTACTCTTTATGGTGCCAATGCTCTCGCCGGTCTGATTAACCTTAAGTCCAATCAGCCCACTGAGCAGACTCAGGGTAACTTTGAGGTCTCTCTGGGTGACTACAATACTCAGACAGTCAGTGCTGCTGTTGGAGGGATGCTAACTAAGGATTTGGGTGCCCGAGTCGCAGTGCAGCAGCACAGCAGCGATGGCTATATCAGCAATGATTTTCTTAAGCGCGACGATACTGACAATATTGATGAGCTCAGTCTGCGTTCAATTCTGGACTGGCAAGCCAGTGCAGTTTTGGCCCTTAAGCTAACGGTTTTCCATGTTAATGCAGACAATGGTTACGATGCTTTTTCTCTGGATAATACCCGCCAGACCCTCTCCGATACTCCCGGCCATGATCGCCATAAGTCCACGGCCTTTGCTGTTGAGAGTAACTGGCAGGCCAACGATAGTTTTGAGCTGGTAGGTCTACTCAGCTTTGCCGATAACGATCTTGAGTACGGCTACGATGAAGACTGGGCATTCCCGGATATCTGTACGGGTGAGCCCTGTGAAGGCTGGGAGTACAACTCAGTGGATAACTATATTCGCGAGCGCAAAAACGCCACCGTTGATCTCAAGCTGGTTTCTACGGAAGGCGGCAGAATCCTCAATAACAGCAGTGACTGGGTGCTAGGTGCTTACTGGCGTGATCAGGATGAACAGCTGCTGCGTCAATACACATACGCGGATGGCGACTTCACCAGCGATTTTGAAACGGATAATCAGGCTGTTTATGGGCAGCTTGATACGCAGCTCTCAGACAGGCTGACATTGACCTCAGGCCTGCGTTTTGAGCAGCGTAGAGCCAATTATGTGGATAGCCAGAACATTGCTCACGGCGTTGATGAGAGCCTCTGGGGTGGTCGTCTTGCGCTTAATTACCAGCTCTCTGATCAGAATATGGTTTACGGGTTAATTTCCCGTGGCTACAAAGCGGGTGGCGTAAACAGTGACCCGGCTCTTAGCGCGGAAGATCGCGAGTTTGATACGGAGATAATGTGGAACCTTGAAACCGGTGTTAAGGGGCTGTGGTTAGATAATCAATTGCAGGCTCAGGTATCTGCTTTCTATCAAAAGCGCGATGATATCCAGATTAAGCAGTCGCTGGTTCAGTCGCGAGAAGACAGCAGCGCCTCTGATTTCACTGATTATTTTGGCAACTCAGCAAATGGCAGTAACTATGGTCTTGAGGTTGAGTTGAACTGGTTTGCCAGCGAGACTGTGGCGGTTTTTGCCAGCCTAGGCTGGTTGGAAACCCAGTATGATATTCCTCTTTCGGAAGATCTGGACAGTCGTCAGCAGGCCCATGCGCCAAACTACCAATTTGCTCTGGGTACCAGCTTTCAGATCAATCAAAATCTGGCATTAACTGTTGATATAGAGGGTAAAGATCAATTTTTCCTCTCGTCCAGTCAAAATAAAAAAACTGAGTCTTATGAGCTGTTAAATGCCAACTTAGCCTATAGGTTGGGTGATTGGCAGCTATCCCTATGGGGTCGCAATTTAACCGATGAAGATGTGATTGTGCGCGGCTTTGGTGGTTTTGGTAATGACCCGCGCAAGTTCTATGAGACTGAAGCCTATTACCAATACGGTGAGCCGCGAATGTACGGTGTTAGCGGTAAGTACGATTTTTAAAACAGCAGATTAAAAAGGAGTTTTACTATGCAGGTGACTATCGATATCAGTATGTACCCCAACCGGGAGGATTTTATTCCTCCCATTAACGGCTTTATTGAAAAGATTAACCAGTTTGAGAATCTTAAAATCACCACATTTCCCACCAGCACCGTAGTGCAGGGTGAGTTTGACTATGCCATGCAGGCGGTGCAAAGCACTATAGCCGCCTGTTACAAAGAGTTTAATATGGCCGTCTATGTGGCGAAGATTATTCCCGGTTACGAGGCACTATAAACAATGTTTGATTGGGTTAATCTTGAAACAGTGGCGGTAGTCCTATCTATCGCCTACCTGCTTCTGGCAATGAAAGAGAACAGTCTGTGCTGGTACTGCGCCTTCTTCAGCACAGCTATCTATGTGTGGATTTTTGGTGATGTCAGCCTCTATATGGAGTCGGCACTGAATATCTACTATATGGTGATGGCGGTTTATGGCTGGTATCAGTGGCAGCGGGGTGGTCAGGATCATAGCGGGCTGAAGATTTCCCGTTGGTCGCTTTCCAATCACGCTACGGCTATTGTGGTTATACTGATAGCCACTTTGGTTTCAGGTTATTTATTGACTGATAATACCGATGCGAGATTGCCCTATCTGGACTCTTTTACCACCTGGGCCAGCGTGCTTACAACGCTAATGGTGGCGCGCAAGATTATTGAAAACTGGCTGTACTGGGTGGTGATAGATTTTGTCTCGATCTTCCTTTATCTGGATCGGGGGCTCTACCAAACTGCTGCGCTGTTTGTGCTGTATATAGTGCTTGCCGTAGCCGGTTATATTATTTGGACAAAAAAATATCGTGAGCAACTCACCACAGAATCCTCAACAGATACTCCAAAAAGCGCTATCTAGTTGGCAGGGCTGGCAGACTGGCGAGGCAGTTCTCAACTGCCAGCCTGAAGTTCTGCAGGAGCTGCTGGGCGGTAAAACCAACCGCTCTTTTTTGGTCGCTAGCGGCTCTTTTAAGGCAGTGGTTAGAGTCAATGCCGCCAACAGCGAAAGTCTGGGCATTAATAGAGCGCGAGAGCAAAAAATACTTCAGTTGCTACAGCCCACAGGATTTGTCCCTAAGGTTCTGTTTACAAGTGATCAGCTATTAGTCACTGCTTATTGCGAAGGCCGGCAGTGGACTCAAACTGACCTCAATAATGCGGATAATCGCCGTGCAGTTAATTCTATGCTTGAGCGGATACAGTCCATTGCAGCCCCCAATCTAAAAGCGCGTAACTATGTTGATTACTGCACTGATTATATTAATCAGCTAGGCCATAACCCAAAGCAACTGAAAAGCCCTAAGCTGATAGAGACAATTCTATCCGCCGCCGCAGAGATCGATAAGACGGTCTGGAAGCCGGTTATATGCCACCATGATCTGGTACCAGAAAATATTATTGTCACAGCTTCGGGGTTGATTCTACTGGACTGGGAATACGCCGCCATGGGCCATCCGGCACTGGACTATATCCGACTCTACAAAAGCGATCTAACATCCACTAATCTGGCGTATGACAGAGTTACCATCGAGAAGTTGGCAACGGTGCAGGACGGGATGGATGATCTCTGGTCATTGGTTCAGGAAGTGGTACAGGTGTCACAAGAATGATTTTAAGGGGAAGCCTATGAGCAAGCAGTTGAATCAATTAACACCGCAAGAGAAGTACGTTATTCAAGGCAAGGGTACTGAGCAGCCTTTTACCGGTGAATATACCGATAAAACTGACGGCGGACTGTACCTTTGCAAACAGTGCGACAGCCCCCTGTACAACTCGGAACATAAGTTTCTCTCCCATTGTGGCTGGCCGAGTTTTGATGATGAAATACCCGGAGCGGTAAGGCGTGAGCCCGATGCCGATGGTCGGCGTGTAGAGATTGTCTGTGCAAACTGCGGCGGCCATCTGGGCCATGTATTTGAAGGTGAGGGTCTGACCGAGAAAAATATTCGCCACTGTGTGAATTCTATTTCGATGAAATTTGTTGCCAGCTAATCATATTCCCCCGCTGCTATAAGCCGATAAGCGCCTTTTCGGCTTTCTAGCTGCGCTTCCCAAAACCCCAAAAAATGGCTTTTACAGCCTATTTCCTGTAGGCTGCGCGCCATTCTCCAGGTCCACTCAATTTCGAGTGGCACCAAGCACAAAAAGACACCTTATGACCTTTAAAGAACTGGGCCTGTCAGCCCCGATACTCAAAGCCATTGCTACGCAGGGCTACGAGACACCGTCACCGATTCAGGCGAAAGCCATTCCGGCCGTTTTGGATGGCCGCGATGTTATGGCCGCCGCGCAAACCGGTACAGGTAAGACCGCTGGTTTTACCCTGCCGATACTTGAAAATTTAAGTACCGGCCGCCGAGCTAAGGCCAACCATGTGCGTACTTTGATCCTGACTCCAACTCGCGAGTTGGCGGCTCAGGTGGGTGAAAATGTTGCGCTCTACAGCAAGCATATGTCACTGACATCAGCAGTTGTATTTGGGGGTGTAAAAATTAACCCGCAGATGATGAAACTGCGCAGGGGTGTGGATATTCTTGTGGCGACTCCCGGTCGTTTGATGGATCTTCACAGCCAGAATGCGGTTAAGTTTACCGACCTCGAAGTGTTGGTTCTCGATGAAGCTGACCGTATGTTGGATATGGGTTTTATTCACGATATTAAGCGTATTATTCAGCTGCTACCCAAGCGTCGTCAGAACCTGATGTTCTCGGCAACCTTCTCTGATGATATTCGCACACTGGCCAAAGGGCTGGTTAGAAACCCGATTGAGATCTCTGTAACACCGCGCAATGCAACGGCGCCGACAGTCACTCAGTCGGTTTACACGGTTGATAAAAAACAAAAGGCAGCGGTATTAACCCGTTTGATTCACGACAACAGTTGGAGTCAGGCGCTGGTCTTTACCAAAACCAAGCACGGCGCCAACAAGCTGACTAAGCACCTCGATGCCGAGGGCATAGTTGCCGCAGCGATTCACGGCAATAAAAGCCAGGGTGCTCGCACCAAAGCGCTGGCTGGTTTTAAAGCCGGAGAAATTCGTATTCTGGTAGCCACCGATATCGCCGCTCGCGGTCTGGATATTGAGCAGTTGCCCCAGGTAGTTAATTTCGATCTGCCCAATGTTGCGGAAGACTATGTTCACCGTATAGGCCGCACAGGTCGTGCCGGTTCCACTGGTATGGCAATCTCGCTGGTCAGTGCCGACGAAGTAGATCTGCTCTCGGATATTGAGCGTCTGACTCAGAAGTTATTGCCCCGCGAAGTGATGGATGGTTTTGAGCCTGTGCACGATGTGCCAGAAACTACCTTAAATCGTCCGGTACGAGCGAAGAAGCCTAGAAAGCCTCTGAAAAGTGAGTCTAATAGCCGAGGTAATAGCAGACATAACCCTAAAGCCAAGCGCACCAATAGCTATTCTCACGGGCCCAAGGCGGGTGCCAAGAAAAAGAATGGTGGCCGCGATGGCTCTAGTGAAGGTTCTCGTCAAGGCAATCGAGACGGCAATCGAGCGGGCAGTTCAGAAGGTCGGTCAGATGGCCGTTCAGAGGGGAATCGCTCCAATAGCCCCTATGGCAGAAGTGCCAACGGCAATGCCAAGCCCGGTGGTCAGGGTCGCAGAAACCCCAATAGCAATTCCAGACCTCAGCAAAGAAATTCCCGAGGCTAGTTAATCCCCAACAGCTGTGGAGTTTTTCACCGCTGTTGTTTGATGGACGATCCCTAAATTAGCAGCACAGTTATTCGGCACTTATTGAGTAGCCTTTAAACGTTTTGCTGTAGATATATTCATATTAGTTATTTGAGAGTTTTTAAATGTTTGAACTTCGCGCCAGTCGAGTTATATCCTACAAAAATGATTTATTGTCCGGTTTAACAGTAGCCTTGGCTCTGGTGCCAGAGGCAGTCGCTTTTGCCTTTGTCGCAGGTGTGGAGCCGCTGGTCGGTCTCTACGCGGCATTTATGGTCGGTTTGATCACCGCCTGTATCGGCGGTCGTCCGGGAATGATTTCTGGTGCCACGGGTGCGCTGGCAGTAGTGATGGTGTCACTGGTTGCCCAGCACGGGGTTGAGTACCTGTTTATCACTGTGGTGTTGATGGGTATCTTGCAGATCACCGCTGGTGTTTTAAAGCTCGGTAAGTTTATTCGTATGGTTCCCCATCCGGTAATGCTCGGTTTTGTAAATGGTCTGGCAATTGTGATCTTCCTCGCCCAGTTAAGTCAGTTTGGCGTGGCTGGAGAGCCGGGCTGGTTGGCAGGAACATCACTGCAGGGTTCGATTATTGATGTTGCCTGGCTGCAGGGCGAACAGCTTTATATGCTGCTCGGTCTGGTTTTTCTGACCATGGCAATTATTCATTACTTGCCACGCTTCACTAGAGTTATCCCTTCATCACTGGCGGCGATTGTCTGTGTGACACTGATTGTGATGGGCTTTAATCTGGATACCCGTGTGGTTGGTGATGTCGCCTCTATTGCCGGTGGCTTGCCTAGCTTCCATATTCCAATGGTGCCCTTTAACTTTGAGACACTGATTATTATTTTCCCTTACGCGATTATTCTCGCTGCGATTGGTTTGATTGAGTCACTGCTGACACTGCGTCTAATTGATGAGATTACCGAAACGCGCGGTCGCGGCAATCGCGAATGTATTGGTCAGGGTGTGGCCAATACAGTTACTGGATTCTTTGGCGGTATGGGTGGTTGCGCAATGATCGGCCAGAGCATGATCAATGTGAACTCCGGTGGTCGTGGTCGTATGTCTGGTATTACCGCAGCCCTGTGTCTGCTGCTGTTTATTCTGGTGGGTTCTTCATTGATTGAGAAGATTCCTCTGGCGGCCCTGATTGGCGTTATGTTTATTGTTGTTATTGGTACCTTTGAGTGGAGTAGCTTCCGCATTATGGGCAAGGTTCCGCGCAGTGATGCGTTGATTCTGGTGATGGTTTCCGGTGTCACGGTGTTAACTGATCTGGCGGTTGCTGTAGTGGTGGGTGTGATTGCCTCTGCACTGGTGTTTGCCTGGGAGCACGCTAAATTTATTCGTATTGAAGCCCGTGAAGATCACAAGGGTTCAACGGTCTATGCAGTGACAGGGCCGCTGTTCTTTGGCTCGGTAACATCATTCTTGGAGCGTTTTGATCCACAGGCTGATAACGATGATGTGGTAATTGATTTTGCTCGCTCAAGAGTGGCGGATCACTCTGGTTTGGAGGCGATTGATACTCTGGCGGAGCGCTATCTAAATGCCGGCAAAACCCTGCACCTTGTGCACCTGAGTGATGAGTGCCGCAAGCTACTGACCAAGGCGGGTAGTCTGGTTGAGGTCAATGTGATTGAAGATCCTAAATACTTTGTTGCGGAAGATAGCCTGGCTTAATAGAGGGTTTTGAATTAGAGAGCCCTGCCAAGGGTTCTCTGTACCTTCCTTATCTTCTTTTCAGGCCCTGCAAGAGACTCTATCATCGCTGACTAAGATCTGTCAGGTGCTTGATTAGACCGCTCAATAGGCTTCTATCTAGACAGTTTATTACTGACTGTTACCCACTGCCCTTACTGGCAGATTATAAGTAGACAAAAAAGCGAACGAAAAAAAGGGCAACTCAATGAGTTGCCCTTTTTAGTTTTAGCTATTTGTAACTATTAGGTTTTAGCTGCTTAGAAATTCTTGCGCAGTGTTAAACCATAGGTACGAGGAGCGTTCGGGTAAGCACTAAAGCTGCCCGGTGCTGCAGTCGTTGGGAATGCAGAAATCAACGTCTCGTGATCAGTGATATTACGTGCCCAGAACATTGCTTCCAGACCGCTGGCATCGTGATTTAAACCAAGGCTCAGATTAACATTCTTGGTGCCACGGCTGGCCAGTGATACAGGTACGTTGTCTACTAATGGAACTTCAGTTTCGTAGATGTACTCAGCACGGAAGAAGCCAGAGACAGAATCATTTAGATCGAAGGAGTAAACTGCGTTAGCATTGATGCTCCAGTCGTGAACACCAGCAGGGATAGTTCCGCTGAGGTCTCTAGTCGATTTGCCTTCATCACATTCCAGACCTTCAAAGTCGCCACATGAACCGTTCATGAACGAAACATATTCAGCATCAACTTTGATACCGGATACATTCACAACCAATGACTCAGACAGAGCTACCATGGCGTCAAACTCAAAGCCTTTGTGGTTCTGTTCACCAGCATTAACCAGGGCAAAACCGTTACCGATAAAGGTATTTGACTGGAAGCCATCGATAGACTGGTCGAAGTAGGCAATGTTTAGGTAGCCATTACCAAATACATGCTTAACACCCAGTTCAAAGTTTTCAGACTCTTCTGGATCTGCTGCGCGTCCGATCTGTGCATTGTTGGCATTCACTGACAGGTTTACCGAAGTAGGCTTAAATCCTGTTGAGTGAGCTACGTACATCTTAGTGTCTTCCGAGAAGTCGTAGGCAAGACGTAAGGTGTGAGTCAGATCATCTGAGTTAAAGATTCCATCTTCATCAGTATTTGGAAAGTTGACGAAGGGAGGGAAGAACTGCACGCTTGCAAGCGCAGCAGGTAGTGGCAGAGTCGAGAAGAAGTCTTGAACAATAACATCGGTCACTACAGTCTTTTCGTCTTCTGTGTAGTTAAAGCCAACAGTGGCTGTCAGGTCTTCAGCTAGCTGGTAATCAACATTGGCAAACAAAGATAGAGTCTTTGCATTCATTTCGAAACCTTCGCCAACTGAACCGCTGCCTGGAATAAAGAACTGAGATTCCATCTGCGTGCTAGTCATTACTGGAGCACCAGCAGCCTGAGCATCAGCCAAGGCAGCATCAACCATCGCTGGTGTCATATTAGCTACTACTGATGGGTCTCCGCCCTGTGCGCCAATAACCTGTGCCAGAGCACCTGCAGCTACCAGCTCGGCAATACCCAGTAGATTCGTGCCAGCACCTTGCAGCAAGAAGTTTACATAGGGCTTGATATCATCACCGTAACGAACGGTACGGTTAGTGGTGGTATCTTCTTCAGCATAGAATGCACCGAGCATCCACTGAGTTGAGGCGTCGCCGTTAGAGGTCAGACGTAATTCCTGAGTGAAGGTATCGAATTCATATTGAACCAGATTTTCACTGATCAGTTTGGCAGCAGAGAAATCGGCATCAAAGTTTGAATCCAACGTCGTTTGTCTCTGGGAGGTGATAGAGGTCAGGTCAGCAAAGTCCATCTCGTAATCGACCTGTATAGAAACACCATCATTATCAACAACATTGCTAGCAGGGTGGTTCATATAAATTGCACGGCTCCATGGATCACCATCGGTAGTGCCGAAACCTTGCATTGCTGCGATACCGTCGCTAACGCCAGATGCTGGACCTTTAAGCAGGGCACCAGCAACACAGCACTCTTCATCAATGCTGTCCTGATCGACAATAAAGCGAACAGATAAGTCTTCAGAGGGTTCCCAAAGCAGCTGGCCACGCAGTGCGCTACGGTCTCTGTTGTTAACACCAGAATCGTCTTCCGAGCCAGGAGATGTTCCCAGATTAGTTGCTGTGCCGTCAGATTGGTTGGTGCTGCCAGATAAACGATAAGAGAGAGTATCTGAAATTCCACCAGTTACTGTGCCCTTAACAATTTGAGTGCCGTAGTTGCCAGCAGTTGCTTCAACCATACCGCCGAGTTCTTGCTCAGGAAGCATAGTCGAAACGCTGATAACACCAGCGGATGCGTTTTTACCAAAGAGAGTTGACTGAGGGCCACTAAGAACCTCAACACGCTCAATCGTTGGTAAATCAGAAAGTGATGATGCGGAACGTGATCGTGAAACACCGTCAATAACTACGGATACCGCAGGTTCAATACCCGGGTTATTTGCGCCGTTACCAAAGCCACGAATAGTGAAGTTGGTCTGGGCAGAACTCTGTAGCTGATTAACTCGTAGAGAAGGTACAGCTGACTGCAAATCAATAAGATCGACAATGCTTGATTGCTGAATAGTTTCGCCACTGGTCACACTGACAGTAAGTGGAATGTCCTGTAGTGTCTGCTCTCGTTTGTTTGCTGTAACAACAATTTCGTCAATGGCTGCATAGGCTAAACCAGAAGACATTACTCCGGCTATAGCAACAGACAGGCACAACTTTTTTGTATGAAAATGATTCATGATAGCCCCTCAAATTTTTATAGTTTGATCACATTTATCAGTGATTCTTTATATAGTGTTTCGTTTCTAGTTTAGTACTTAATTAGTATCTTGCTTTTATTCTAGTTTGAAATCACATCAGCTTCCGTAAAACACAAGTGGATATAACTCTGACTCGCCTAGCTTAAAAGGCCTTTACGCTTATATCAACTGCTATTTACCGGATATTGGTAATCAGATTGGACAGCGATTTGGCGGTTTTACTCAAATAAATTTTCCCTATTCGACGAACGGTAGAAATACAACAGTATTAAGAGAGCGATTTCAGCTGTAATATTCTCCTACTTTATAGGTGACTGTATGTTCAATTCTGGTAAACAGAGGCTTGTTGACGTTAATGACGGTTGAAAAAAATAATCGAGCAATCATTGCTGTAAATCGTTTTGGTCTCGGGGCGACGGGCGCAGAGCTCTCTGCTGCCCAGCATGATCCTGAACAGTGGCTATTGCAGCAATTGGTCAGTCCGGTGTTTGACAAAAAGCTCGGCGATACTGAGTCGGCTTTTAATATGATTGCAGATATAAAAGCACTGAAACAACAGTCTCGACAGAAAAGCATGAAACTTCCCGATATTGGCCGGACGCTTATCAGGCCTTATAGGCAGGCTCTGATAATGGATAGTCTGGAACAGTCTGTGCAGACAAATACTCCCCTTGCAGTGCGTTTATTGGATTTCTTTTCAAATCATTTTAGTGTCTCTGTTTCCACTCAGACAATGACTCTTTTAGCGCCTATTCTAGAGCGTGAAGCAATCGCACCAAATCTATTCGGCAGCTTTGCGAATTTATTAATAGCTGTTGAACAGCACCCGGCCATGCTTGTTTATCTCAACAATGAAAAATCAGTGGGCCCAAATTCAAAGGCCGGTAAAAGAGCGCGAGGTTTAAATGAGAATCTTGCCAGAGAAATTCTGGAGCTCCACACCCTAGGTGTAGATGGGGGCTATTCACTGGCTGATATTAGACAGTTGGCCATGGCCATCAGTGGTTGGAGTATTACCGATGAAGGTGATGCTGGGCCCAGTGGCTTTAAATTTCGCGATAACTATCATCAGCCGGGGGCAAGAACTATTCTCGGTAAAGTCTATCCTGATAGTGGCGAAGTGCAGGGGCGGGCTGTTCTGGAGGATTTAGCCCGTCACAGAAAGACTGCAGAATATATCTCTTATAAGTTGGCCCAGCATTTAATTGCTGATCAGCCGCCTAAAAAATTGGTCTCGGCAATGGTAGAGACATGGGTTAAAACTGAGGGCAATATTAAGGCGGTGGTCACTACAATGGTTAAGCATCCCGAGAGTTGGGATAGTCAGCGGAACAAATTTAAAACACCCAGAGAATTTGTACTCTCCGCTTATCGAGCGGTTAATTATCCGGAGGATGTTGATCAGGGTTTATTAAATATAGCCATGCGCGGCCTTAATTTTATGGGTCAAAAGCCTTTTGCCTCCGGTTCACCTGCCGGCTATAGTCAGCTAAATGTCGCCTGGTCGGGTTCTGATGCATTAATGAAACGTATTGACTGGATTAGCTTGCTGAGCAAGAAAACCAGAGAAACACCATCGAATGTTGCGGCCCGTATATTTGACTCGCAACTCTCTCCATTAACGGTGAAATTATTAGCCGGTGCAGAGAGTCGTGCGCAGGGATTGGCGATGCTCTTATTAAGCCCTGAATTTCAGCGCCGCTAGGAAAGACAATGAACGATCAAAACAATAAAAATATAGCTCGTCGCGATTTGTTAAAAGCCGCCGCCGGTAGTTTTATTGCATGGCACAGTCCTGCGGCTCTATCGCTTACGGATATCCCGTCTGATAATTTAAAACCCAAACTGGTCTGGGTGATATTGCGTGGGGCTATGGATTCATTGCATGCAATTTTGCCGCTCTCTGATCCAAGTCTAATGGAGCATCGCAAGCGCCTTGTAACGCCGGTCAAAAACAGTGCTTTTGATCTGGGCGACGGATTTGCCCTGCACCCTGCGTTTAAAGAGTTGAGTCGACTCTATAAAGAGAAGCAGTTAATTCCTGTGGTAGCCACAGAGTCAGGGGCAAATTCACGCTCGCATTTTCAGGCTCAGGATATGCTTGAGTCAGGCTTACCCGAGGTGGATACCGAAAGTGGTTGGTTAAATCGTGCCGTAGAAGCTTATAGAGGTGATTCGGTGGCGGTGGCACATACATTGCCGATTGGCTTGCGAGGTAAGCATCTGGCAAAAACCTGGTACCCGGATTTACTTCGCCCCGCCAGTGATGATCTCTTTCAACGTCTTAAAGTTTTATATAAAGATGACCAGTTACTCTCAGAGCGGTTGGATGAGGGACTGGAAAATCGTCAGCTACTGTCGGGTATGGAGGAGGTCGAAAATAAATATAAGTATAACTTTTCCTCATTGGCCGCTTCCTGTGCGGTGATGCTTGCAGATAAGAATGGTCCTGACTGTGCGATGTTAGAGATGAACGGTTGGGATACCCATCAAAATCAATTGGGCCGGCTTGATCGCAAGTTTAAGCAGCTCGATCAGGGTATTGCCATCCTTCGAGAAAATCTTGCCGAGCAGTGGGATAATACCGTGGTCGTGGTAACCACTGAATTCGGTCGAACCGTTGCTGAAAATGGCACCAGAGGCACAGATCATGGCACTGCTAGCGCCATGTTTATTACCGGGGGTGCAGTGGCTGGCGGTCAGGTTCAGGGTCGCTGGCCGGGGCTTGCAGAGGCCAACTTATATCAGGGTCGTGATTTGATGCCGACCAGTGATACACGTCAGTGGATCAGGGCAATTTTAAGTCAGCACTGGAAGCTAAGCGCCGCTCAGCTCGACTATGTTTTCCCGACCATAAAAACTATGGACAGCCAGTTAATCAGACCCTATTCCAAGTCAAATACAGCTACTTAACTGCTCGTCAGGATTTTTTAGCAGAGCTTGCGCGGTACCTCAAAATTCGGTCTATAGTTAAGATTTAGCTGTTTTTAAATCTAAGGTTTTGGTTACTTATGGCGATCAGTACATTTGATTTGTTTTCCGTGGGTATAGGTCCTTCAAGCTCTCATACGGTTGGGCCAATGCGCGCCGCACGACAGTTTGCCGAGTCGCTTCGCGAGGCGGGACTGCTGGCCGATGTATTTAGGATTAAGGCTGAAATGTATGGCTCTCTGGGGGCGACCGGAAATGGTCATGGTACGCCACGAGCTGTTCTATTAGGTCTTGAGGGCGAACAGCCAGAGACCGTCGATGTAACATCAATTGAGCAGAGGATTTCGCGGATCAGCGCAGGAAACTCCCTCAATCTCGCGGGTACCCACAGCATTGAATACAACCCTAAGACAGATATCGTTCTGGAGCGAAAAAAAGTTTTGCCGTTTCACTCCAATGGGATGGTCTTTAGCGCCTTCGATAAAGACAATAAGATTCTTAGCTGCAAGACTTTTTATTCAGTTGGTGGTGGCTTTGTTATTGATGAGACCGCTGAGGGCAGTGACTATCTGATTGAAGATTCCCGCACTCTTGCCTACCCCTTTGAATCAGCCGACCAACTTCTTAAACAGTGCAAAGAGCATAATCTATGTATTTCCCAACTTATGCTTGAGAATGAAAAGTCCTGGCGCAATGAAGAGCAGATTAGAGAGGGGCTGTTAAATCTCTGGTCAGTTATGCAAGCCTGCGTGGCAAATGGTATTGCCAATGGCGGAACACTACCCGGAGGCTTAAATGTTCAACGCCGCGCCAAAGAGCTGCATCAGCAATTATTGAGCCGTTCCGACGCTGCCGCGGCCGATCCCTTATCAGTGCTCGACTGGGTAACGCTCTATGCGTTGGCCGTTAATGAGGAGAACGCTGCCGGTGGCCGTATAGTCACCGCACCGACCAATGGTGCGGCAGGCATCATTCCCGCCGTATTACTTTATTATATGCGCTTTGTTCCCAACGCCAACAACGAAGGGGTGATCAAATTTTTACTGACGGCGGCAGCCATTGGTATTTTATACAAAAAAAATGCCTCAATAAGTGGTGCTGAAGTCGGCTGTCAGGGTGAGGTGGGTTCCGCCTGTTCTATGGCTGCCGGTGCGCTGACAGAGGTGCTTGGTGGCACTCCATCACAGGTTGAGAACGCCGCTGAAATTGGTATGGAGCACAATCTTGGGCTCACCTGTGACCCGGTCGGTGGGCTGGTACAGATTCCTTGTATTGAGCGCAATGCGATGGGTTCAGTAAAGGCGATTCATGCGGCACGTATGGCTTTGCGCGGCGATGGCTCGCACTTTGTGTCTCTCGATAAGGTGATTAAAACTATGCGCAAAACCGGTGAAGATATGCATGAGTGCTACAAGGAGACCTCGCGTGGTGGATTGGCCACCAATGTACTGGAGATACCCGTTAATATTATTGAATGCTAAGAAATAGCGAGTAGTAATCGAAAGATTAAATGGACGATAAATTTTACACGGAATGTAAAGGCGAAAAGCTAATGTACAGCACGGATGGACAACACCTAAGAAAAACCCCTCTCTATGATATGCATATTGCAGCAAAGGCTAGGATGGTTACCTTTGCCGGCTACAATCTGCCCCTTCACTACAGCACTGGAATCATGCGCGAGCATAACCACACTCGAGATTCAGCAAGCTTATTTGATGTCTCCCATATGGGGCAGATTATTCTCAGTGGCTCCGGTATTGGTGCCGCGTTGGAAAAGCTGATGCCTATTGATCTTCAGACAATGCCTATCTATCAGCAGAAATATGGAGTGATGACCAACATTGAAGGGGGGATTGTCGATGATCTGGTGGTTACCCGCTGGGCTGAGGACACTTACTTTTTAGTCGTCAATGCAGCGCGAAAGGAAGAGGGCTTACTGCATCTGCGCCATCATCTGCCCCAGTTTACGGTTGAATATATGGGTGATCATGCACTGATAGCCCTGCAGGGACCAAAGGCTGTCAATGTAATGGAGAAACTCTCTCCAATAGCGGCTAATTTGATCTTTATGAATAGCTGCCATATCTCCATTGCCGGAGTCGATTGTTTTGTCTCGCGCTCAGGTTACACCGGGGAAGATGGTTTTGAAATCTCTGTTGATGGCGCCCACGCCCAGTCATTGTGCGAGCAGCTGTTAGCCAGTGGCCCCGTTAAGTGGGCTGGGCTGGGGGCACGGGATTCACTGCGTCTGGAGGCTGGGTTATGCCTCTATGGCAATGAAATCAATGAAAATATATCGCGGGTTGAAGCGGGCCTTACCTGGACAATGAGTAAATCCCGGCGTCGGGGTGGCATGAATGAGGGTGGCTTTTTAGGCGCTGATGCAATCTTTGCCGAGATGGCGAGAACGCCCAAGCGCTGCCGTGTTGCCTTTGTTGTTGAACACCGCGCTCCGGTTCGTCGCGGCGCGAAGGTAATTGATAATCTGGGGGATGTTATTGGCGTGATAACCAGCGGCGGATTTTCACCGACGCTGGGTTTACCTATAGCAATGGGCTATGTTCAGCGCGAATACTCAGTGCCCGGCAGCGGACTCAATGCAATTATTCGCGGTAAACCCAGAGGCGTAGTAGTGACTGAAATGCCTCTGATACAAACCCACTATTACCGTGTTCCAGAGCAGGCAAAGGCCTAACTCTGGATTGGCAACTTACTGATCAATAAGGTCGTACTGCTCAGCAAGAGTGGCAATAATCTCAGCTTTTGGATCATTGGAGAGGGTAAGTTTCTCGCCAGTGATTTTTTCTGCAATACCCAGATAAGTATCTGACACTGCCATCATTACAGACTCAGGTAAGGCATTATCTCGAGCCAGATCGTTGCGCTCAGCCATACGGTTTTTATTGAGCAGAATATCCGGATCCGGGAAGTGACTGAGCAGCAGCTGACGGAAACCCTCTTTGGAATTCTCGACAATTTTACCCTGCTTATACTGTTCGCCATCCCAGATACGCGAGGAATCCGGTGTACCCACCTCATCCATATATATCAGCTTTTCGTCGCCCTGCTTATCAGTCACATAGCCAAACTCAAACTTGGTATCGATAAACACCTGACCAATTTTAGCCAGTTCATTGCTGATAACCGCAAAGCCTTCACCGAGCAGTTTTTCGTAAACATCGATATCTTCTGAGCATCGGAACTTAAAGTCCGCGAAGTTATTTTCAATATCGGCACGGGACACATTAACATCATCAACTTCCGGAACACCGGGAATACCCTTGAGGATACCCTTGGATGATGGTGTGATTAATAACTCAGGCAGACGCTGATCTTTTTCCAAGCCATCAGGCAGTTCAATACCGCAAAAGTTGCGCTCGCCCTTAACATAGGCACGCCACATAGAGCCGGTAATATACTGACGACAGATCGCCTCAATCATAACGGGCTTAGCTTTTTGCACAATCCACACCAGTGGGTGGGGGATATCCAGAATATGGCTATCAGCCAGACCCTGCTCGCGAAACAGCTTAAACCAGTGGTTAGAAATCGCATTTAGTGCCGCGCCTTTGCCGGGAACACCCTGCATGCCGCCTTCGCCGTGCCAGATGCACTCAAAAGCAGAGATTCGATCACTGATAACCATTATCGCCAGCGGTGCATCAGCGGCAACATCATAGCCTTTCTCAGCAATTAGCCGGCGGCTGTCAGCCTCAGTCAGCCAGTAGACAGAACGTACTTTACCGCTGTGTACAGGTTGGTCAGTGCGTATTGGAAGATCGTTATTAGATGCTAAAACTTTGTTAGCAAGACTCATATGCATGCCTTGAAAATGATTGTGGTTGATTATTCGAATAAAAAAGCCGTTAAGTGAACCGACAGTGAAAGTAATTGCGTAGATTTTACCAAGTTGAACAGCCCTGATCAAAGGAAAGATTGCAGCTATTCAAGCTATTTTGTAGTGTAGTCATGCACACACAGATACTCACCTAATTACTGGGAAAATAATGACCTCTATTTTAGTCACCGGCGGCAGTGGATTTATTGGCCGCCATTTTTGCGAAACCGCAGCTCAGCTTGGGATGCAGATCTGTGTGCTGACCCGTAACCCAGAGGCGGCGGCGCGGCGACTGCCCAATTCTGTTGCGCTTATTAGCCGCCTCAGCGAGCTCAGTGTGGACTACACACCGGACGTTGTTCTCAACCTGGCCGGTGAGCCCTTGGCGGACGGTCGTTGGACCCATCGCAGAAAACAAAAATTCTACGATAGCCGCATCAATACTACAGACAGCCTGTTTGAATTTTTCGCCAATCGAGAGTCTGCACCGAGACTAATTATCAGCGGCTCGGCTATTGGCTATTACGGCCCCGGCGATCATGCGGTCGATGAAACTGCCGAGCCTATTGATGGATTTTCCCATCAGCTCTGTCGCACATGGGAGAATAGCGCCAGACGCTTCGAGTCCCTCGGTAGTCGTATCTGTTATCTGCGTACCGGTATTGTGCTTGGGGAAGAGGGCGCTCTGGCGCGAATGTTGCCAGCCTTTAAACTGGGTCTGGGCGGTCCTATTGGCAGTGGTAAGCAGTGGATGTCGTGGATTCATATCGACGATATGGTGGCGATTATTCTGCACTGTATTAACAATCCGCAAATTCAGGGCGCGGTTAATGCCACCGCACCCAAACCGGTTATCAATGCAGACTTCGGCTCAGCGCTGGCGGCAACCTTACAGCGCCCGGATTTTTTAACCATGCCTGCATTTATGGTGAAAATCCTTTTTGGCGAGATGGGAGAAGAGCTGCTGTTGCAGGGGCAAAAAGTGATGCCTGCAAAAATCCTCTCTACCGGCTTTGAATTTAAATACCCCAAGCTCAACGTAGCCCTAAAAAACCTCCTCCAATAACATTGAGATTCTGAAAGAAGGGCAGATGACATATTTCTGACATCTGCCTGACATCTTTTTGACTCATCCCTGAATTATATTTCTGCAAAATTTCTTATTCACACTTGCTGTGTGGTCTATATTTAAATTTCCAAATACAGGAAATATTGATAAATAGGGAAGTGTTTTGCAGATAACAATTTTTGGAAGCGGTTATGTTGGCCTTGTCACTGGGGCCTGTTTTGCCAATGTTGGCAATCAAGTGGTTTGCGTCGATATCGACCAGAACAAAATAGACTCTCTCAATGCAGGTCATGTACCTATTTATGAGCCGGGCCTGGAAAACTATATCAGTGAATCTCTGGCTGATGGCAATCTTAAATTTACCTGCGATGCAGCATCCGCTATAGAGCATGCAGATATGATCTTTATCGGAGTGGGAACACCGCCCCATGAAGATGGCTCCGCCGATTTACAGTATGTGCTCAATGTGGCCAATACCATTGGCGAGCATATGCAGGGCTTTAAAGTCATCGTCAATAAATCCACTGTTCCAGTGGGTACAGCAGATAAAGTCAGTCAGGCTATTAAAGCGGCTCTGGATAAACGCAATGTCGATTTTGAATACAGCGTAGCCTCAAACCCTGAATTTCTTAAAGAGGGCGCCGCAATCAGTGACTTTACTCGCCCCGATCGGATTATTGTCGGCACTGAAAGTACCCGCGTCGAAGAGATGATGCAGGAACTATACGCGCCCTATAATCGCCAGCGTGACAAATTGATTTTTATGGATGTGCGCTCAGCGGAACTGACCAAGTACGCCGCAAACTCCATGCTGGCAACCAAAATCAGTTTTATCAATGAAATCGCCAATATCGCCGAATGTGTAGGTGCGGATATAGAGCAGGTGCGAATTGGTATGGGCTCAGATCCGCGCATCGGTTACAGCTTTATTTATCCCGGTTGTGGTTTTGGTGGTTCATGCTTCCCCAAAGATCTGCGTGCCATGGAAGCGACTGCTATCAATGCCGGCTATCAGCCGAAATTATTGAGTGCAGTGACCAATGTTAACGATCAGCAAAAAGAGCGATTATTTAAAAAGATATCCGCCTATTTTAACAATGACTTAAAGACCGATTTAAAGGGTAAAACTATTGCTCTGTGGGGGCTCGCTTTTAAGCCCGGCACCGATGATATGCGCGAAGCCCCAAGTCGTTTTCTAATGGAAGCACTGTGGGAACAGGGCGCGATGGTTCGAGCCTATGACCCCCATGCAATGGATGCCACACAGGATATCTATGGCGTGCGCAACGACCTAATGCTCTGTGGCACCAAAGAAGCTGCATTAGTGGGTGCTGATATTCTAGTGATCTGTACTGAATGGAAACCTTTCTGGTCACCAGACTTTGCCCATATCAAAAAGACGCTGAGCTATCCGGTTATTTTCGATGGACGCAATTTGTACGATCCAAAACGTTTAAAAGAACAGGGTATTCAGTACTTTGCTATTGGGCGGAGAAATTTTACTGAAGTTGAGCAGCCCAGTGTTGAGTCATTAGTGGATAATGTATTTGAAAAAGCTTAGGCGCTATGAGAACGCCACCCTGTTATCTCGAACTACCCTCCCCCTGTCATTCTGAACGTATGTGAAGAATCTCCTGATGCCCGCTGAGATCCTTCGGCTTCGCTCAGGATGACAGCTAAAGTGGTCTGTCGGGATGGCAACTCCATTGTCATTTCGACCGGAGGGAGAAATCTCTTAGGAGGTACTCACAACAAACAGCTAAACCTCCAAGATACTGGCCGATGCCAGTATGACGAAAGAAACCACCGTCACCCCAGCAAAGGAACGTCACCCCAGCAAAGGAACGTCATCCCAGCGAAGGAACGTCATCCCAGCGAAGGAACGTCATCCCAGCGAAGGAACGTCATCCCAGCGAAGGAACGTCATCCCAGCGAAGGCTGGGACCTCCATCAGCCCCCTCAACACTACGTTCCGTAGGGTCAAAAACCCCTAAACACGCCCTTATAAATCCTCAAAGCGCACAATATCATCCTCACCCAAATAGGTACCGGACTGTATTTCAATCAGCTCAATAGGTATCTTACCGGGATTCTCCAGTGCATGAACCGCACCAATCGGAATATAGACAGACTCATTCTCAGAGATCAGTTTTTCCACATTTCAATAGTCACCTTCGCCGTGCCGCTAACCACCACCCAGTGCTCGGCGCGATGATGGTGCATCTGCACCGAAAGTTTAGCCATGGGCTTAACCGTAATCCGTTTAACCTGAAACCGCTGACCCTGGTCCATTGAATCGTATTTACCCCAGGGGCGGTAAACCTCGCGATGATGAATATACTCCGAGCGCTGCTCTTTTTTGAGTATTTCAACCAGCTGTTTTACATCCTCGACATTATCTTTATGGGCAACCAAAAGAGCATCTTTGGTATCGACAATAATTAGATCACTAACGCCCAATGTGCCAACCAGCTTGTGCTCGGCATGGATATAATTGTTGGCGCTATGCAAGCCAATCACATCACCCACCTGAACATTACCATCGCCATTTTTAGGCAGCAGGTCGAGTAGGGCAGACCAGCTGCCAAGATCATTCCACTGCGGATCCATAGGCATAACCATGGCATTGCTGGTTTTTTCCATCACCGCATAATCAATTGACTCTGCAGGACAGGACTCAAAGGCCTGCTGATCGGGACGAAGAAAATCCATATCATGGGTTTTCTCGCTCCATGCCTTTTCGCAACAGCTGTGAATATCCGGTCGAAGCGATTGCAGTTCTTGTAGAAAGGCATTGGAGTCAAACATAAATATACCGCTATTCCAGAGATATTCTTTGCTATCCAGATACTGCTGGGCAACTTCTTTAGAGGGCTTCTCAACAAACTTGCTGATCTTCTGCGGCGTAGCTGCGCCTTCTGTTAGCTGCGATTTGATATACCCATAGCCACTGGCAGCATAATCAGGAGTAATGCCAAAGGTAAGCAGTGCTCCCTCCAGAGCTGCCGGCGAAGCATTTTCAATAGCCTTGGTAAAAGCTTCAGGCTGCCCCATATGATGATCCGCCGGAAGGATTAATAATGTTGCGTCAGGGTCTATATCTCTGGCAAGAAGAGCGGCGAGACAAATGGCCGGTGCCGTATTGCGCCCGCAGGGTTCGAGAATAATCCCATTATGAGCTGTATTTGAAAGCCTCAGCTGTTCGGCTGCAATAAATCTATGATCATCATTGCAGACAATAATCGGTGGCGCGCAATTGAGATCTGCAAGCCTATCCACAGTTACCTCCAGCATTGTTTTATCACCGGTAAGCGCTAAGAATTGTTTTGGGTAGAGTTGTCTGGACAGGGGCCAGAGTCGGGTGCCAGAGCCTCCGGCAAGAATAACGGGTTGGAGCATTTAAGAGTCCTTTCAGTGTTAGCAGGAAATCCAATTCCATGATTAGCATTGAGAATTTATATTCACATACATATAACTGTAGTCTGAATATTCTTATATTTCCTCTTTGCTGTGCTTTTGATTTTCACCGTTAGAACAGCTAACCGTAAAGGAAAACCCAGCTGTAAAAATAGAGTGCGGAAAATAAGACAAAAGACATCAACTTAACGCTTATTTTTAGCAACAGACCTCTATCGGGTTTCTTATAAGTATTGATCATGGAATATCTCCTTTGGGTAAATCGTTTATAGTATTGCCTTAATGCGAATGATTATCATTTACATTTCGGCGGAGGTCAACTAGAATTTGTTTTCCAAAAATGAACCCTTAGGAAGGAGATTCTGTAAGTGAAGTTTCAATTTTTATGCTCGGCTCTTCGTGAGCAAATGAAACATAATGTAGGGCAGGCTATTCATCTGTGGCAGATTGGTTTCGATACAGGTCAGTTTTATCGGGACAATTCCCTGTGGTCAGACTCCATTCCCCATCTTGGCTGTGCATTTGAAACTGCGGAAATATTACTGACCAATAATCATATTGAGCATGAACTTTGCTGTGAATGGCTTACAGCCTCAGGAATCTTGCTGGCTGGAAGTTTTGTTAAGGTTAATTCCAATGCACAGGCAGAAGAGACTATTTGGATGGCAATCAATCGACTGCAAAAAGAGTTGGTGGATAGTTCTCAGTCAAATATATGGATAAATCGTTATTTGCAGCAGCTCTATAGTCAGCTAAATCTTGTTATTACAGCTAATCCCGTTAGTAATCGGCAGGAGCGGGAAGATAAAACCTCGGAGCTGATCCATTAAAGTCTTTGCACAAGCTGGGCAAGGTCGTTAGAATGGCGACCCCGTAGAGGACCCAGTCGCAGACTGAATTCATCGTCTCTCTACTAGAATTGAAATACGACCGTAGCTCAGTTGGTTAGAGCACCACCTTGACATGGTGGGGGTCGGTGGTTCGAGTCCACTCGGTCGTACCAATTCCTTATCTCTATGAAACTCCAGATATCCAAAAGCCCATATTTTTATGGGCTTTTTTGTTTGTGCTGCACCCTGAAGCGTTCTCTGAATACTATTTTGGTTTACGAAACTTTAATGTCATACGATTGGACTCACCTATAGCTTGCATCTGTGCTTTCAACTCGGGATTGTCCCGGCTAGTCGCCAGCGAGGGAGGTAGTCGCCAAACAATGTCCTGATCCGTAGGCTGGTCTTTTGGATTGGCATTAATATCACTTGAATCAACCAGTTCGAATCCCGCCTCTTTCATTTTAGCGATCAGAAACGTTTCTTTTAGATAACCTTTTGAGCCGTCTGCCCATTTATCCGGCAGTTCAGAGGGTGCACTGTGCTGAACTATTCCTACAATTCCACCGGGCTTTAGCACTTGATAAGTATTGCTTAGCGCTGTCGTCAAAAATCCGCCGTCATTTTCAAATCGGTTTAAGTTATGCAATGCGCGAATAAAAAGTACTGCATCGGCTGTGCCTGTGAATTCGTCGGGCATCGAGCCAAAAACGAATGCTTTGACTGTGGCTCCATCCTGGTCGTGCCAGGAATTTGCCTTTTCAGTCCATGTATTCACCCAGGTCTTTTTCTCCTCAATTTGTTGATCACTAAAAAAACCAAATTTTGGCCACATAGCTTGCGCATAATCTACACCTATCAATGTTCCTTTTTCACCAAGATAGGGGACTAATATCTTCGAATACCAACCACCCCCTGGTAGAGCCTCAACCACGGTCATACCTGGCTCGATACCAAAAAACTCAATTGTTTGCTGTGGGTTCCTGAAAGCATAGCGGGCTTTGATATCTTCAGGCTGAGCGACTAGCACAGTGGCGAGTTGGTCTGCACTAACTATCTTAGTAGGTTGTTGGTTCTTTTCTGCGCACGCAGTTAATACGATAGCGGCAATAATCGAAATTAGTATTCTTAACATAGCGCCCTCCATAGAGCTTGTTGGGTTTTCAGCGGTATTTTATGCTGCTTTAGCTAACACTATAGACCAGTAAAATCTAAAAAATATAGGGCATTGCCCGCTCGCTTTTATACATTAATGCTGTATCCAAGATAGAGCTTTCAGAATTACACCAAATAAAAAATTAGTGATTTTTATGACATATTTTTTAGGCGGAATTTTCTTTTATCTACCCGCTTATATTTATACAAGCCACTTTGGTCTGTGTCATTTCCTCAAGGGCAAATCTAACACCCTCTCTCCCCATGCTCCCAGCCTTAAAGCCACCAAAGGGCATACCATCAAAACGGTAGTCAGATGAGTCATTGACCATAATGCCTCCGGCTTCAATCTCTTTGATGGCGAGTAACGCGGTATCCAAATCTTTGGTGAAAATACCCGCATGCAAACTGTATCCAATTTGATTGGCTAAAGTTATGGCCTGTTTGAAATCGGAAAAGCGCTCCAAAATCACTAGCGGTGCAAAAACTTCTTCACGCCAGATTTGACAGCTGTGAGGAACGGTTTCGAGTACGGTGGGCTGATAGAGGTTTTTATCGCGACGATGACCGCAGAGTAGGGTGGCGCCAGCATTGATCGCCTCAGTTACCTGAAGTTCAACGTGTTTAGCGCTGCGCTCCTTAATCATTGGCCCTACATCCGTATTCTCGTCCATAGGGTCACCGGCAGACAATGTCTTAACCTCTGTCACAAAAGTATGGCGAAATTCAGTATAAATATCCTCATGGACAAGCAGGCGCTGGACGCTGATGCAATTTTGCCCATTGGCCCAAAAAGCACCAGAGACACTTGCCTCTACTGCCAGAGCCAAATCGCAGTCCGGCATCACAATAACTGGTGCATTGCCGCCCAGGTCCATGGATAATTTTTTAAGCCCGGCTTTACGGGTGATGCTTTCGCCGGTTTTCATACCTCCAGTAAAAGACAGCATCCGAATTGATTGGTCTGCCAGTAGCTGGTCGCCGGTGTCCCGATCACAGATAAGCGTGGAGAGAACCGATTCTGGTAAGCCTGCTTCAAATAATGCATCGGCAAGCGCCAATGCGGAAAGGGGGGTGAGTGATGAGGGTTTTAATATCACCGAGTTACCCCCGGCAATAGCTGGCCCGACTTTGTGAGCTACCAGATTTAGCGGGTCATTGAAGGGTGTGATCGCTGCGATAATGCCCAACGGTTCATGGGTAAAATAGCCAATTCGGTTTTCGGATCCAGCGTAGCTATCAAAAGGCAGGGTTTCGCCGGTATTACGCGAAGCTTCAATAGCCGATAGGCGAAGGGTGTTCTGACAGCGGGCCACTTCTTTTCTGGCCTGACCGATTATTTTGCCCGACTCCTTTGTAATAAGTTCGGCAAAATATTCAGTGCGCCGACCAATAATATCAGCACAGTTATTGAGTATTTGGCTGCGTTGGTGTCTTGGAAGCTCTCTAGAAATTTTGCGCCCTTGCTCGGCTGTTTTTAGGGTTTGATTTAAGTCGTTTGTATCGGCAATGGGCAGTGTTTCGATAATGTCGCCATTAAACGGATTGTTGATCTGTAGAGTTTTTGTCATCGATATTACCCCTGCTGTTTTCGGTGAATGGCAAGGATATCGCTGAGCAAGGCAAACCCGGTTTCACGCCGTCCTGCACCGGGGCCGACAATGGTGACGGAGCCAAGTAATTCAGTATCAAAACAGAGCGCATTGACCGGCCCGGATACGCCAGCCAATGGATGATCTCCCGACAGTTTTTTAGGTCCTACCGTCAGACGGTAGTCGCCATTTTTCGTGGCGACTGCCTCACCGATTAATTTCCAGTGCTGGCCTTCGTCAACCGCCGAGAGAACATCGCTTTCGCTGAGGTTTTCAATACCACTGCGCTCGATGTGGGCCAGAGGTATATTGAGGTTCAATAGTTGTTTGCCTAATATTCCTACCTTTAACATAACGTCAAAACCCTCTACATCAGCGGTAGGATCAGCTTCTGCATAACCCAATGCCTGCGCCTGTGAGATAGCCTCGGCCTTGGATACCCCTTTCTCCATCTGACCAATAATGTAGTTACAGGTACCGTTTAAAATTCCGCAGAATCCTTTGATGGGATTGCCTGCAAATGTTTCCGCTGCAAGATTAAGTACCGGCGTACCACTCATTACTGCACCCTCAAAGCGGAATTCACAGTTGTTCTGTTGGGCAATGTCAGTCAGTGAGTCCAGGGCCAGAGCCACTGGCCCTTTGTTAGTTGTAACAACATGTACCCCTTGCTCGAGAGCTTGTCGACAGTAGGTTGTTGCTGGCTCGCCTGTTTCGGCATTAGTAAAGGTGGCCTCAGAGAGTATGTCAGTAATCCCCGCCTGAATAAGCTGTTCTGTATTGGGTTCTTTTGTACCATTTTGCAGTTCGGCGAATGCGCCCTTGTGTCGAGGGAGATTAATTAAACTGTCCAGGGATAGGCCGTCCTCATCAGAAACTGCACCGAGAAATAGATCGGAGACGAACGTAATTTTCAGCCTTATATCGTATTGTCGGTAGAGTTTGTCACCGTAGTCGCGAATAATTTCCGTCAGTGCATGATTGACACCGCCAAATCCAATAAGTCCTAATCGATATTCCATAGCTTGTCCTTCGCTGTGGTTAGTAAAAGTCTTTTGTGTTGCGCAGATAGATCAAAAGGCGTGAGCATTAACGAAATTTTTAACCGGTGAGGGTGATGCATCTCTTCGCCGTTATAAGTTTTTGATCTGAACTATCGGCCTAATGAAGCGCTTTTATTTCGCGATTTGGCCTCTGGGCGTGATAGCGCCCTCTAGTTATAGTTAGACTCTTTTAATGGGAAAACCCCCAGTCTTAAGAGACTTTTTTTGAATAATATAAAGACCGCAGGATAGGCTCGGGAATTGGAGATAATCTGAGCCTAAATTAATATTTTTGCTAATCAGCATTCGCTACTCAACTTATTGGTAATCAGTTTCTAACTCCCTGACCTCATCGGCGGTAGCCGCATCACTAGGCGGGAAAACCAAGGTGAAATCTTCGGGAGGCTCAGTACAACAGGGTAGCGACACAGTCAGCATCAATCATTTGGGGCAGAAAAATGTTAGTTGGTATCAATAATTTCCACAGTAGGTCCAGTTACAAAACCAGATTTCGAAATACTAAAGTCAGGGGTTTTACTCTGATTGAAGTGCTGGTCACGCTACAGGTTTTCTCGGTGGGTCTGCTCGGCTATGCCGCATTGCAAAGTCGTGTTGTAAAAGCGCAGCTAGAGGTCTATCAGCAAGTACCAGTTGTGGCAATACAAATTATGGCGGGCCTGCCCGAGCCCGTCGGTCGAAATTTACTTGTTATTGAATGCACCAGATGAATAGTCGATACTCATATGGATGGTCAGTTTAAACCCATTACCAAACGATGGTTTTCTGGAGGCTTATAAATGGTTTTATTGGCAACATATATTGGTCTGGCGCTGGGTTTTTCTTTTTTATGCTCCCTGCTAGAAGCGACCCTGTTATCAATGACACCCACCTATCTTGCAAGTCTTGAAGCCAAGCGTCCAAAGCTGGGTGCTATTTGGCGCGACTTTAAATCCGATATAGATAAGCCCTTAGCAGCTATCCTCTCCCTGAATACTATTGCCCACACCTTGGGAGCTGCCGGCGCCGGCGCTCAGGCTATCCAATTATTTGGGGAGCTTTACTTTGGGGTAATCTCCGCAATTCTCACTCTGATGATACTTATCTTCTCAGAGATTATTCCAAAAACCCTGGGTGCTCGATACTGGCAACAGCTAGCGCCTACTTGCGGTCATATTTTGCGCTGGGTTCAGTGGTCAATGTACCCGTTAGTAATAGCGGCCAAGGGCTTAACCGGTTGGTTGGCCCCACCCAATGAGGGCCCAACCTTATCGAGAGATGACTTTCATGTGTTAGCCAGTATGGGTCACCAGGAAGGTATTATTGACGCTGACGAAGCACGGGCTATTAAAGCGCTCCTCGCATTTCGTGGTCTGGTTGTCAGAGATGTTATGACACCGCGTACAGTGATGGCTACATTGCCTGCCGACACAAATATTGCTGCTCTGTCGTCAACCGACCCGGCACTTAGATTTTCCCGAATTCCCATCTATCAAAATGGCAGCGATGACCTGATTGGTTTTGTGCGCAAGGATGAGATGTATGTGCAGGCTGCAGCTGGTCGTGGGGAGACCAAACTTATCGAGCTTAAGCACGACTTTTTGAGTGTATTAGAAAATAAGCCCTTGCCAGATTTAATGCAAAAAATGGTCAGCGAGCGCGTATCCATTAGTCTGGTAGTCAATGAATACGGTGACCCACTGGGCATTGCCACAATGGAAGACCTAGTAGAAACCATGCTGGGCATGGAAATTGTCTATGAGTCAGACAACCATATTGATATGCAAGAGCGCGC
>JAQWGK010000003.1 GCA_029238255.1 Porticoccaceae bacterium
CTCAAACAGGTCAACCCGGATATCTCCGTTTGTGTGGTTGAGAAAGGCTCTGAAGTCGGGGCGCATATTCTCTCTGGCGCAGTGTTTGAGCCCACCCCTTTAAATGAATTATTTCCGGATTGGAAAGCCATGGGTGCCCCACTGCTGACCCCGGTAACCGGCGACAATATTTACGTCTTTAGAGACGACAGCAAGAGCATTAAAGTGCCGAACTTTTTTGCCCCCAAAACCATGCACAATCATGGTAACTATATTATCAGCTTGGGCAAGCTGTGCCGCTGGCTGGCGGAACAGGCAGAAAATCTCGGTGTAGAGATCTTCCCCGGGTTTGCTGCGGCAGAAGTCCTCTATGGTGACAATGGTGCAGTCACTGGTATTGCCACCGGCGATATGGGCATAGGGCACGACGGCGAGCACAAGGGTTCCTATATGCAGGGTATGGAGTTGCGGGCTAAATACACCCTCTTCTCCGAGGGCTGCCGAGGTCATCTGGGCAAGGAGTTAATCGCCAAATACCAACTCGATGCGGGTAAAGACCCCCAGCACTACGGTATCGGTATCAAAGAATTATGGAAGATACCGGCTGAACAGCATCAGCCTGGACTTGTGGTTCACTCCGCAGGCTGGCCTCTGGATGAAAGCAAGTCTCTGGGTGGTGGATTTTTATATCACCTCGAAGACAATACAGTGGCGCTGGGACTCATCACCAATCTCTCCTACACCAACCCCCATGTTAGCCCCTATGATGAATTTCAACGCTACAAGCATCACCCGCAAATAGCCAAGCATATCCAGGGTGGAGAGCGCCTTACCTACGGTGCACGAGCACTGTTAAAAGGTGGTTTGCAGTCACAGCCTAAAATGTCATTCCCCGGTGGATTGCTGATTGGCGACGATGCAGGAACCCTTAACTTCGCCAAGATTAAAGGCAGCCATACCGCGATGAAATCCGGCATGGTCGCCGCTGAGACTGTCGCTGCAGCCCTAGCCGCAGAACAGAGCAATACAGATCTGGTTGAATACGCAGTGGCTTACAAGAGCTCCTGGGCCTATAAAGAGCTGCATATGCAGCGCAACTTTGGCCCAGCTCAACATAAGTTTGGCAATATCCTCGGATCCGCTTATGCGTTTATCGATATCAATATCTTTAATGGGTTATTGCCCTGGACTCTTAAGGATAAGGTCGCGGATCATGAGACCCTAAAACCGGCTTCTGAGTGCGCTAAAATCAACTACCCAAAATACGATGGCGTATTAAGTTTTGATAAGGCTTCCTCGGTATTTATGTCCAATACCAATCATGAAGAAGATCAGCCCTGCCATCTGGTACTGGCCGACCCTCAGCTACCAATCAATAAAAATCTGGAACTCTACGACGAACCCGCGCAGCGCTACTGCCCTGCCGGCGTCTATGAAGTGATTGCCAATGATGATGGCAGCAAGCGCTTTCAGATCAATGCGCAAAACTGCGTCCACTGTAAGACCTGTGATATTAAGGAACCCAGTCAGAATATTAACTGGGTGGTGCCCGAGGGTTCTGGTGGGCCAAATTATCCGGCTATGTAACTGTTCTATAGCGTCGACTGTAAAAAAATACCTGCTGAAAATGCGGGTATTTTTTTATCTAATGAATCTAGGAAATCTGACCAAGTAAAAAGCGCTCGCCCATACTCGACAGATAAAGCCCCTGCTCAGAACTGTTATCTCCTGCGGCCTCTATAGCCCAATCCACTAACTGATAGTAACTATTACGGCTTATCAACGCGGTTAAATTAGCCCGAACCTTGAGCATGGGAAGTTCTGATTCTGGGTCAATAAAGATCGGATGATCCCTATCCACCACCACAGTGTCCCCAGTTAAGGTTGTTAGGCATACGGCCTGAACCCCAGCCCGCAATTCTCGACTGGCAGAAATCGCAAACAGCGGTGCCACATCGACCTTGATGCGCCACTTCTCCACTGGGGTAACCAGAAAATACTGATCCCCTTCGCAGGTTAAAATCGAGGCAAATAACTTGACCAGCGAGGCGCGTTTAATCTCGTCGCCCTCGTGAAACCAGCGCCCTTCCCGATCGATAACAATATCAATATCGCCGCTTAGGGGCGGATTCCACAGATGCACAGGAGGAAGATCATTAGAGGATTGTTGCTGATAGGCAAACAGGTCGGAAAAGAGCTTATCCAGATGACCGGAAGCCACAAGAGCTAGGATTTTCCAGAATCAGACTTGGAGCCTGAGGATTTAACCTTGGATGGATCGCGATACTGACCTCTATTGCCAATGGTTACCCCAACCCCGGTAATAAACTTCATCAGCTCTTCGCTATCCAGACGGTAGTTCCAGCTGCGACTAAAGCAAAGTTCAACCGCACCCTGAGCCAGAGCCCAGCAAGCTAAGTAATGGTAATGGGGCGGCACATCTTCAAGCACACCGCGGTCGATCAGGCGGGTAATCATGCTGTTGAGAGAGTCTTCATTGGAGCGCCGCATAAGGTGCAGCTGCTCCAACTGGGGCGCCACATCTTCAGAATCGATCAGGCGAACTTCCAAATGCTGAACCAGACGGTCCAACTCGGGACGCTGCAGACGGGAATCAAAGTAAGCTTTGGCCGCGGCACCGGATTCGCCAGCTTCGGCTTTGGCAATACCAGCGGCCAGAGTACGAGTTATGCTCTCTTCATAGTCGAGCATAATACGCACTAAGATCTCGTTTTTAGTCAGAAAGTGCTTGTAGACCGTGCCCTTGCCAATGCCGGCTTTCACGGCAATGCTAGAGACGGTCACCCGATCAATACCATCGGATAAAAACAGCGCCAGTGCGGCATCAATAATCTTCTGCTCACGATTCAGAAAAAGCTTTTTCTTTTCGCGGATTCTGTCTGCAGCACTGGGGGTTTTGCTATTCATATTTACAACTATATTGATGGGCGTTTAAGCACCCTATTAGAAACCGAAAGCCAGCCAATAACAATCTCTAAAGGCTTAAATCTCGGTTACTAGCACGGATAAATTCAGCCTTTAGATCGTCAAAGGTCTGCACAGCGGGAAACTGTGGAAACTCATTGATCACATTTTCTGGCGCATGGAACAAGATACCCGCATCGGCTTCAGCAAGCATTGTCGTATCATTATACGAATCACCGGCGGCAATAGTTCTGTAATACATACTCTTAAATCCAACAACCGCCTGACGCTTGGGGTTGGCCTGACGCAGGTGATAATTAACCACCGTGCCATCTTCGGCAGTCTCCAACTTATGGCAGAGGAGTGTTGGAT
>JAQWGK010000044.1 GCA_029238255.1 Porticoccaceae bacterium
CTGGTGATAACGTTCAGATGGAAGTGACGTTGATTCACCCGATTGCGATGGAAGACGGACTGCGTTTTGCAATCCGTGAAGGCGGCCGTACTGTTGGTGCGGGTGTTGTTGCCAAGATTATCGAGTAATAGTTACAGCAAGCCTGAAACGCAAAGCCGAGGCATCGATGATGTCTCGGCTTAGCTGTCAGATAGGGAAGCAAGAAAGCAGGGATGAAGAAAGCTTAGAAGGCCAGTAGTTCAATTGGTAGAGCACCGGTCTCCAAAACCGGCTGTTGGGGGTTCGAGTCCCTCCTGGCCTGCCATTAATTAGTTCGGGACGCGCGAATGAACGTTGAAGAAGAAAGTAAACAGTTTCAATTAGATTGGTTAAAGTGGTTGGTTGCATTCGCACTATTGGGTGGAGCTATCTACGCCAACTGGTATTACGGTGCTGAGTCCGCTCTTTATCGCGCCCTGGGTATGATTGTAGTAGTTCTGGCAGCGGCCTATGTTGCTGCGCAGACTGCAAAGGGTTCGGCCATCGTTGAGTTGGCCATTGGTGCGCGCACTGAATTGCGTAAGGTTGTATGGCCTACTAAGCAAGAGCGCAACCAGACTACTCTGATCGTTGTAGCTTGTATTTTATTGATGTCACTGATTCTTTGGGGAATTGATTCCCTGTTGAGTTGGGGCGCTTCACAGATAGTAGGCTAGGAGAAAAGGCATGTCGATGCGTTGGTATGTGGTACATGCTTACTCGGGTTACGAGAAAAAAGTTGCTATTGCTCTTCAGGATCGCGTAGAGCTGCATGGTTTGCAGGAGCGATTTGGTGACATTTTAGTGCCTACTGAAGAAGTTGTTGAGATGCGCAGCGGTGAAAAGCGCACTAGCGAAAGAATGTTCTTCCCGGGTTATGTATTGGTTCAAATGGAGTTGGATGACGATAGCTGGCACCTGGTAAAAGAGACGCCACGGGTGATGGGCTTTATTGGTGGCAAGGCAGATAAGCCTGCACCGATCACTGATAAAGAAGCTGATCTGATCTTGCAGCGAGTGCATGATTCTGAAGAGGCCCCTCGTCCCAAGACCATGTTCGAGCCCGGTGAAATGGTTCGTGTTACAGATGGTCCGTTTAACGACTTTAACGGAACGGTTGAAGAAGTTAACTACGAAAAGAGCAAGTTGCGTGTAGCAGTGTCGATCTTTGGTCGCGCTACGCCAGTTGAGCTTGAGTTTACTCAGGTAGAAAAAGCTTAAGAAAAAATTATTGGTAAGTCTGCAATTCGGCAGGTTTATCGGGGAGCCAGTGACCGATAGTTGTAGCAGTATCGCAATTATCCCGAGGCGCTAATACCCATCACAGGAGAAGTAACATGGCTAAGAAAGTAACGGCTTATATTAAGCTGCAAGTGCCTGCAGGTCAGGCCAATCCAAGTCCACCAGTTGGTCCAGCATTGGGTCAGCACGGTGTGAACATCATGGAATTCTGTAAGGGCTTTAACGCCCAGACTCAGGGTACTGAGCCCGGTGCTCCAGTTCCTGTAATCATCACTGTATACGCTGATCGCAGCTTTACCTTTGAAATGAAAACGCCTCCAGCGTCTTTCCTTTTGAAGAAAGCAGCTGGTCTTAAGAGCGGAAGTGGTCGTCCAAACACTGAAAAAGTTGGCAAGGTTACACGCGCCCAGCTTGAAGAAATTGCCACGGCTAAAGAGCCTGATTTAACAGCAGCTGATATGGACGCTGCGGTACGCACCATTGCCGGCTCAGCCCGCTCAATGGGCATTGAAACGGAGGGTGTGTAAATGCCTAAGTTATCTAAACGCCGTCGCGCTATCAACGAGAAAGTTGAAGAAGGCAAATTATATCCAGTAGCAGAAGCACTTAGCCTGCTCAAAGAACTGCCAGCAGTTAAGTTTGACGAAACTATCGATGTTGCTATCAACCTCGGCATTGACCCACGTAAATCTGACCAGATTGTTCGCGGAGCAACTACGCTTCCAAATGGTTCTGGTAAGACAGTTCGTGTTTGTGTATTCGCCCAGGGCGATGCAGCAGAAGCCGCAAAAGCTGCTGGTGCAGAGTTTGTTGGTATGGACGAACTGGCTGCTGAAGTTAAGGGCGGCATGATGGACTTTGATGTTGTTGTTGCTGCTCCAGACGCCATGCGCGTTGTTGGCCTGCTAGGTAAAGTATTGGGGCCACGCGGTCTTATGCCTAACCCTAAGTCTGGCACTGTAACGCCAGATGTTGCTGGTGCAGTTAAAAACGCTAAAGCTGGTCAGGTACGTTTCCGTGCTGACAAGAACGGTATCGTTCACGGTGGCATTGGTGTTATCTCATTCGAAGCAGCCGCGCTCCAGCAGAATCTTGAAGCGTTGATGGCCGATCTGGCGAAAGCTAAGCCGGCATCAGCAAAGGGTGTCTATGTGAAGAAGATTACGGTCTCTTCAACTATGGGCCCAGGCTTGCTTATCGATCAGGGTTCTCTGGAACTTTGATTATCCGGCGGCATCTGATGCCGCCAAAAAAGACTTTGGGGTCTGAGCTCACAGCACGCTGTTAGCTCAGGTCGTTAAAGACCGTAGGTTCCCGCAAGGGATTAATGATTTTCAGCGCTGATTATGGCTGTTAGTTTCCTACGCAAACGGTGAACCCAGTACAGATTATGTGCACTGGTTGCAATTCGCCGAGGTGGTCGAAGACTTTAAGTTTCGACTGAAACTCAGGTAAAAGCAGGAGATTTATTGTGGCATTGAATCTCGAAGGCAAGAAAGCGATTGTTGCTGAAGTAAGTGAAACAGCAGCCAACGCTTTGTCTCTAGTGATTGCCGACGCCCGTGGCGTTGATGTTACCAATATGAATGCTCTTCGTGCTAAAGCTCGAGCAGAGAACGTGCAATTGCGCGTTGTCCGCAACACTTTGGCTAAACGAGCATTTGCAGAAACTGACTACGCTTGCGTAGAAGATGTTCTGGTTGGTCCATCATTGTTCGCCTTCTCTATGGAAGATCCGGGTGCAGCGGCGCGACTGTTCAAAGACTTTGCGAAAGATAACGAAGAATTTGAAGTAAAAGCGCTGTCGGTTAGTGGTCAGTTACTCCCAAGTGAGCAGATAGATACACTCGCCAAACTTCCGACCCTTCATCAGGCTCTCGGTATGTTGGCTGGCGTTACATTGGCTCCAGTTACTAAGTTGGTTCGTACTCTTAATGAAGTACCAACGAAAGTAACCCGTGTTGTAGCTGCAGTTAAAACTCAAAAAGAGGAAGCTGCGTAAGCACTTCCAGTGTAAACATAAAAATTTAGGAGGCCCGAAATGGCTTTATCAAACGAAGATATTTTGAATGCAATCGCAGAAATGAGCGTAATGGACGTTGTTGAGCTTGTAAGCGCGATGGAAGAGAAATTTGGTGTTTCTGCACAGGCTGCAGTTGCTGTTGCGGCTGGTCCAGCTGCTGACGGTGGCGGTGAAGCTGCTGCAGAGAAGACTGAATTTGACGTTGTATTGAGCGCAATTGGCGACAAGAAAGTAAACGTAATTAAAGCAGTACGTGCGATTACTGGTCTTGGTCTGAAAGAAGCTAAAGAATTGGTTGATGGTGCTCCATCAACAATTAAAGAAGCTGCTTCTAAAGACGATGCTGAAGCTGCTAAGAAGCAATTGGAAGAAGCCGGCGCTACCTCTGAACTTAAGTAAGTTTGTGGTGTTGGTTGCCTGATTTATCAGGCTGGGCTGAAGGGGCTTTTCCCTTCGGCCCTTTTCTGCTTGTAGTATGGGAATATGCAGGCAGATTTTGACTTGAGATTGAACTCAAGATTGGTGATTCCCTATTAGATAAACCCGAGGAATACAGATGGCTTACTCCTTCACTGAGAAGAAAAGTATCCGCAAGAACTTTGGCAAGCTGCCAAATGTAATGGATTTGCCCTACCTACTGGCGATCCAACTTGATTCCTATAAAAATTTCACGCAGACCGGTGTTAAGGTCGAAGACCGCATGAACACTGGACTGCACGCTGCCCTGAACTCGATCTTCCCGATCGTTGGTTACTCAGGACACGCGGCGTTAGAGTACGTAGATTATGTCCTTGGCAAGCCTGCCTTTGACGTAGAGGAATGTAAACTCCGTGGCGTGACCTTTTCGGTACCCCTGAGAGTTAGAGTTCGTCTGGTTATTTACGACAAAGAATCTACAAACAAAGCAATTAAAGATATCCGCGAGCAGGAAGTCTATCTTGGTGAAATTCCGCTGATGACCGAGAACGGTACGTTCATCATCAATGGAACCGAGCGAGTCATCGTCTCCCAGCTGCATAGATCTCCCGGTGTTATCTTCGATCACGATAAAGGTAAAACACACTCTTCCGGTAAACTGCTGTATACCGCCCGAGTGATTCCCTACCGTGGTTCTTGGTTGGACTTTGAGTTCGATCCAAAAGATCTTCTCTATGTACGTATTGACCGTCGTCGTAAATTACCGGCGACCATTCTGCTGCGTGCCTTGGGTTATACCTCTGAAGAAATTCTTGAAATGTTCTTCGATACCAGTGTTTTCCACCAGAAGAAAGACGCCTATACCCTGGAGCTTGATCCAGAGAGACTGCGTGGTGAAATCACGGTCTTCGATATTAAAGACAAAAAAGGCGCGGTTGTTGTTGAGAAGGGCCGTCGTGTTACTGCTCGACATATTCGCGATCTTGAAAAAGGCAAGGTTACTTCTCTTGAAGTACCTGCTGAGTACCTGCTTGGACGTTCAACTGCAAAAGATATCGCCGATCCAAAAACTGGCGAGTTGCTGATTGAATGTAATACCGAGATCACTGAAGAAGTTCTTGCACAGCTTTCTGAGTCTGGCATTAAAGACATCGAAACCCTGTACACCAACGACCTCGACTGTGGTCCATTTATCTCTGACACATTGCGTACTGATCCGGCGCGCACTCAGCTGGAAGCACTGGTAGAAATCTACCGCATGATGCGTCCCGGTGAGCCGCCAACTAAAGAATCAGCAGAGAACCTTTTCTACAATCTGTTCTTTAACCTTGAGCGCTACGACCTGTCAGCTGTTGGTCGTATGAAGTTCAACCGTCGACTGACGCGCGAAGAAGAGCAGGGCAGTGGCGTACTCTATGATGAGCGCTACTTCTCACTGCAGAAGACCGATGAAGCTCTGGAGTTGTTTGAGCAGTACGGACAGGGTTCAGATATCGCCGATGTGATGAAGACTCTGATCAATATCCGTAACGGTAAAGGTTCGGTCGATGATATCGATCACCTGGGTAACCGTCGTATTCGCTCTGTGGGCGAAATGGCAGAAAACCAGTTCCGTGTGGGTCTTGTTCGTGTAGAGCGCGCCGTTAAAGAGCGTCTCTCTATGGCTGAATCTGAAGAATTGATGCCGCAGGATCTGGTTAACGCCAAGCCTGTTGCTGCAGCGATGAAAGAATTCTTTGGTTCAAGCCAGCTGTCCCATTTTATGGATCAGAACAACCCGCTTTCAGAAGTGACTCACAAGCGTCGTGTTTCTGCGTTAGGACCCGGTGGTCTTACCCGTGAGCGCGCAGGCTTTGAAGTACGAGATGTACACCCGACACACTACGGTCGAGTATGTCCAATTGAGACGCCGGAAGGACCAAACATTGGTCTGATTAACTCGCTGGCGACTTATGCACGAACCAACAACTACGGCTTTATTGAGACACCATACCGCAAGGTAGTGAACAATAAGGTTACTGCAGAAATTGAATATTTGTCGGCTATTAATGAGTCGCAATATGTAATCGCACAGGCATCTGCCAAGCTGAACAACAAAGGTCAGTTTGTTGAAGATGTGGTTAATGTTCGTCACCAAAACGAATTTACCGTTAAGTTGCCCGAAGATGTCGACTATATGGACGTGTCACCACGTCAGGTTGTCTCTGTGGCGGCCTCGCTAATTCCATTCCTTGAGCACGATGATGCGAACCGTGCATTGATGGGCTCGAACATGCAGCGTCAGGCAGTACCAACACTCTGTGCCGAAGCACCACTGGTAGGAACGGGTATTGAGCGAACGGTTGCTAGTGACTCCGGTGTTTGTAAGGTTGCCAAGCGTGGCGGCATTATCGAATCTGTTGATGCTGGCCGAGTGGTTGTTCGCGTAAGCGACGCTGAAGTTGAGACTGGTGATGCTGGTGTAGATATTTACAATCTCACCAAGTACACAAGATCAAACCAGAACACCTGTATCAACCAGCGCCCGATTGTTAAGCAGGGTGATTTAGTTGAACGCGGTGATGTACTGGCTGACGGTCCATCGGTTGATCTCGGTGAGCTGGCTCTGGGTCAGAATATGCGTATCGCATTTATGCCCTGGAATGGTTACAACTTTGAGGATTCGATCCTTATCTCTGAGCGTGTTGTGAAGGAAGATCGATTCACTACCATTCATATTCAGGAACTGACCTGTGTCGCTCGTGACACCAAGTTGGGTTCAGAAGAGATCACAGCAGATATTCCCAATGTCGGTGAAGTAGCGCTGTCTCGACTCGATGAGTCGGGCATTGTTCACATCGGTGCCGAAGTATCCGCTGGTGACATTCTGGTTGGCAAGGTAACACCTAAGGGTGAAACCCAGCTGACCCCGGAAGAAAAACTACTACGTGCCATCTTCGGTGAGAAGGCCTCTGATGTTAAGGACACGTCTCTGCGTGTACCGACTAGCATCAAGGGCACGGTTATCAATGTTCAGGTGTTTACTCGCGACGGTCTCGATAAAGATCAGCGCTCACTGGATATTGAACGCGCCGAACTTGAGCAGTACCGCAAGGACTTGAACGACGAGTATCGCATTGTTGAAAATGCCACATTGGGTCGTCTGTTCACTGCATTGATTGGCAACAAGGTATTCAAAGCTGAGGGTCTTAAGAAAGGCGCTACGCTGACTGCTGAGTCGATCTCCGATTACACACCAGATGACTGGTTCAACATCCGCATGGAAAATGCTGAGCTCAACGATCTGATCGCCGCTGCTAATGCCCAGTTGGGTGAGCGACGCATTGATCTTGACGCACGTTTCGAAGAGAAGCGCGGCAAATTGCAGAGCGGCGATGATCTGGCACCTGGTGTACTCAAGACTGTTAAGGTTTACCTCGCTGTTAAGCGTCGCATCCAGCCTGGTGACAAGATGGCTGGTCGTCACGGTAACAAAGGTGTTATCTCGGTAATCAAACCAATCGAAGATATGCCTTACGACGAGAAAGGTGAGCCAGTTGATATCGTGCTCAACCCGCTCGGTGTTCCATCGCGAATGAACGTTGGACAGATCCTTGAAACTCATATGGGTATGGCCGCTAAAGGTCTTGGTGTGAAGATTGATCAGATGATCAAGGTTCAGGCCAAAGCTGCAGAGATCCGCAAGTTCTTGCAAGAGATCTACGACGTAGGCGATACCGTTTACGGCACAGACCTCAAAGAGCTAAGCGATGCTGAAGTCATTGAGCTGGCATCTAACTTGCGCAAAGGTGTGCCAATTGCGACACCAGTTTTTGATGGCGCCAATGAAGTTGAATTGAAGAAGCTTCTGGAACTTGCCGATCTGCATGAGAGTGGTCAAACCACCCTTTATGATGGTCGCAGTGGTGACAAGTTTGACCGTCCTGTAACTGTTGGTTACATGTACATGCTCAAACTGAACCACCTGGTTGACGACAAGATGCACGCTCGTTCAACAGGTTCCTACAGTCTCGTTACTCAGCAGCCGCTGGGTGGTAAGGCGCAGTTTGGTGGGCAGCGATTTGGTGAGATGGAAGTATGGGCGTTGGAGGCATATGGTGCCGCTTACACGTTGCAGGAAATGCTTACCGTTAAGTCGGATGACGTTGCCGGTCGTACGAAGATGTATAAAAACATCGTCGATGGCGATCACCGAATGGAGCCTGGCATGCCGGAATCATTCAACGTGTTGGTCAAAGAAGTCCGATCGCTCGGCATCAACATGGAATTGGAAAACGAATAAGCGCTGTATTGCTTACTGATCGCCGGGGCGTAAGCCTCGGCAAACCCAGTTACTGGAGGAAAAGCCTTGAAGGATTTAATCAACCTACTCAAGCAGCAAGAACAAAATACTGAATTCGATAATATTCGAATCGGTCTCTCATCACCGGAAATGATCCGCTCTTGGTCATTTGGTGAGGTTAAAAAGCCTGAGACCATCAACTACCGTACCTTTAAGCCAGAGCGCGAAGGTCTTTTCTGTGCCAAGATTTTTGGACCGGTAAAAGATTACGAGTGTCTGTGTGGCAAGTACAAGCGCATGAAACATCGCGGTATCGTATGTGAGAAATGTGGCGTTGAAGTGACACTCACAAAAGTACGTCGTGAGCGCATGGGCCACATTGAACTGGCCTGTCCAGTTGCTCACATCTGGTTCCTGAAATCACTGCCATCGCGCATTGGTTTGATGCTGGATATGACGCTGCGTGAAATTGAACGCGTACTCTATTTCGAATCCTATGTGGTTACAGACCCGGGTCTGACTACACTGGAAAAAGGTCAGCTACTGACTGACGAAGAATACTTTGAATCTCTTGAAGAGTTCGGTGACGAGTTCACTGCAACTATGGGTGCTGAAGCAATTCAGGCACTGCTGAAAGAGCTGGTTCTCGAAGAAGAGATTGCGGATATCCGTGAGGAAATCCCCAACACTAAATCCGAGACCAAGATTAAGAAGTTCTCCAAGCGCCTCAAGTTACTTGAAGCCTTCCACGGTTCTGGCAACAAGCCAGAGTGGATGGTCCTTGAAGCCCTGCCAGTTCTTCCACCAGATCTACGTCCACTGGTACCACTGGATGGCGGTCGATTCGCAACGTCAGATCTCAACGACCTATACCGTCGTGTGATCAACCGTAACAACCGTCTCAAGCGTCTGCTTGAGTTGAGTGCTCCAGATATTATCGTGCGCAACGAAAAGCGTATGCTGCAGGAATCTGTCGATGCACTGCTGGATAATGGTCGACGTGGTCGTGCTATTACTGGTTCTAACAAGCGTCCATTGAAGTCACTTGCCGATATGATTAAAGGTAAGCAGGGTCGTTTCCGTCAGAACCTGCTGGGTAAGCGAGTTGATTACTCAGGCCGTTCGGTAATTGTGGTTGGTCCTACTCTTAGACTGCACCAATGTGGTCTGCCTAAGCGTATGGCACTGGAATTATTTAAGCCGTTTATCTTCAGCAAGTTAGAGTTGCGCGGTCTGGCGACTACTATCAAAGCTGCCAAGAAAATGGTTGAGCGTGAAGAACCAGTAGTTTGGGATATTCTCGAAGACGTTATTCGTGAGCATCCGGTACTGCTTAACCGAGCGCCAACACTTCACCGTCTCGGTATTCAGGCATTTGAGCCAGTACTGATCGAAGGTAAAGCAATCAACCTGCATCCATTGGTATGTGCGGCCTACAACGCCGACTTCGATGGTGACCAGATGGCTGTTCACGTCCCGTTGACTATCGAAGCGCAGATGGAATCTCGCGCACTGATGATGTCGACTAACAATATTCTGTCGCCCGCCTCTGGTGAGCCAATTATTGTTCCGTCTCAGGACGTTGTACTGGGTCTTTACTACATGACTCGCGATCGTGTTAACGGTCTTGGCGAAGGCATGGTATTTGCCGGCGGCAGCGAAGTATCTCGCGCCTACGCAACAGGCAAAGTTGAACTCCAGGCACGCATCAAGTTACGCATCAATGAAGTACTCGTAGATGAAGTAACCGGTGTTCGCACTGAAGAGCGCAAAATTGTCGACACCACCGTTGGTCGTGCACTGCTGTGGGAAATTGTTCCCGCCGGTCTGCCCTTCGAGTTGGTTAACAAGCCAATGGTTAAGAAAGCGATCTCGACTGTTATCAACGAGTCCTACCGTCGCGTTGGTCTAAAAGACACAGTTATCTTTGCTGACCAGCTGATGTACACCGGATTTGAATACTCGACCCGCTCAGGCGCGTCTATCGGCGTTAACGACTTCGTTATTCCCGATGACAAGCACGAGATTATCGGCGCTGCTGATGATCAGGTTCGTGAAATTGAAGGTCAGTTCGCCTCTGGTCTTGTGACTCAGGGTGAAAAATATAACAAGGTTATCGATATTTGGTCTCAGGCCAACGATCGCGTAGCCAAGTCGATGATGAAAGGTATTAGTACCGAGAGCGTGATCAATAAAGATGGTGAGGAAGAGAAACAGGATTCCTTTAACTCTGTCTTTATCATGGCCGACTCTGGCGCTCGTGGTTCCCCAGCGCAGATTCGTCAGCTAGCGGGTATGCGTGGTTTGATGGCGCGACCCGATGGCTCAATCATCGAGACACCCATTACTGCAAACTTCCGTGAAGGTCTAAACGTACTCCAGTACTTTATCTCTACTCACGGTGCTCGTAAGGGTCTTGCAGATACCGCACTTAAAACCGCTAACTCCGGTTACCTAACCCGTCGTCTTGTAGATGTATCTCAGGACGTGGTAGTAACAGAAGTTGACTGTGGTACCACCGACGGTCTATTGATGACCCCGGTTATTGAAGGCGGTGACATTATTGAATCGCTGGGTGATCGTATTCTTGGTCGTATTGTTGCCAAGGACGTACTCAAGCCAAACAGCGAAGAGATCGCAGTACCAGCTGGCACTATGATCGACGAGCAGTGGGTAATTCGCATCGAGAAGATGGGTGTTGATGAAGTAACTGTTCGCTCACCGATCACCTGTGAAGTAACTCACGGTATCTGTTCTGCCTGTTACGGTCGCGATCTGGCTCGTGGACACCGCGTTAACCAGGGTGAGGCAGTGGGTGTTATCGCTGCTCAGTCTATTGGTGAGCCGGGTACACAGCTTACTATGCGTACCTTCCACATTGGTGGTGCGGCATCGAGAGCCTCTGCGGTTGATAGCGTAAAAGTTAAGCAAGACGGTGTTGTTCGTCTGATCAACCTGAAGACAGTAGAGAACAAGGCCGGCAACCTGGTTGCCGTATCTCGTTCTGGTGAACTGGCGATTGCCGATGAAAATGGTCGTGAGCGCGAGCGCTACAAGCTTCCATACGGCGCAATGATCAAGGTTAAAGATCGTTCTAAGGTAGCAGCTGGCGATGTCATTGCTAACTGGGATCCACACACTCACCCAATCGTGACAGAAGTTGCCGGTAAGGTAGCCTTCTCAGGAATGGAAGAGGGTCTGAGCGTACGTCAGCAAACTGACGATATGACGGGTCTGACCAGTATCTCTGTTATCGATCAGAATGAGCGTCCAGCGGCGGGTAAAGATCTTAAGCCGATGATCACACTGACTGATAAGAAGGGTAAAGAGTTAATCTTCCCTAACTCAACAGTTCCAGCCCACTATCCGTTACCGGCTAACGCAAGTATCAATATTGCCGATGGCGACACCATTGATATCGGTGAAATTATCGCAAGAATTCCTCAGGAATCTGGCGGTACTAAGGATATTACCGGTGGTCTGCCACGTGTTGCCGACCTGTTTGAAGCGCGTAAGCCGAAAGATCCAGCCATTCTGGCCGAGATCACCGGTACCGTGACTCTGGGTAAAGAGACCAAAGGCAAGATGCGTCTGGTTATTACTCCAGACGACGGTCAGCCATTGCCAAATGGCAAGATGCATTACGAAGAGTTGATTCCGAAATGGCGTACCCTGGGTGTGTTTGAAGGTGAGCACGTCGAGAAGGGTGAAGTTATCTCTGATGGACCACCAACACCGCACGATATCCTGCGTCTTAAGGGCATCAGCGAGTTGGCCAAGTACATCGTCAACGAGATTCAGGAAGTTTACCGCCTGCAGGGTGTGAAGATTAATGACAAGCACGTTGAAGTTATTATTCGTCAGATGCTGCGTAAAGTTGAGATCACCGATATGGGTGATTCTGCAACTATGATTCGCGGTGAGCAGATTGAATACCGTCGAGTTCTCGAAGAGAACGAGCGTCTGCGTCAGGAAGGTCTGCAGCCGGTTAAGTTTGAGCGTCAGCTGCTGGGTATTACCAAAGCGTCACTGGCTACCGAAAGCTTTATCTCGGCAGCATCGTTTCAGGAGACCACGCGAGTGCTCACTGAAGCGGCAGTTACCGGTAAAGCCGATCCACTGCGCGGCCTGAAAGAGAACGTCGTTGTTGGTCGTCTGATTCCTGCGGGAACCGGTCTGGCTTATCACGCCCAGCGTCGTAAAGACCGCATGGCTGATGAAGCTGGCGAAGCATCTATGACGGCAGCAGATGTTGAAGCAGCACTGAGTGAAGCACTGAGTGCAGATTTAGCTGAAGAATAAGGAAGATTGCGGGGCCTCTTATCCTAGGTAGCTTGTAGGTTAAAGGAATCCCCGCTTGACTCCCTGTAGTGCGGTAATTAGAATGCCGCTCCCTTTTGCGTCTTGATGCCAGTTTGGTAGAGAGATTCAAGGAATGTATGGCCTTCATAAGAAGGCATTTTTAAAATTTGGAGAAAAATTGCATGGCAACGATCAACCAGTTGGTTCGTAAGCCGAGAAAGCGCAAAGTTAGTAAAAGTGACGTACCAGCACTGCAGGCCTGTCCGCAGCGTCGAGGTGTATGTACCCGCGTTTACACAACTACTCCCAAGAAGCCAAACTCAGCATTGCGTAAAGTTTGTCGTGTTCGTCTCACCAGTGGTTTTGAAGTTACTTCATACATTGGTGGTGAAGGCCACAACCTGCAAGAGCACAGTGTTGTTTTGATTCGCGGAGGTCGTGTAAAAGATCTTCCAGGTGTTCGTTACCACACGGTACGCGGCACATTGGATACAGCGGGTGTAAACGGTCGTACTAAGCGTCGTTCTAAATATGGTACTAAGCGTCCTAAGTAAGGGCATTAGTATTTTAGAAAGACGAATTGCGTAACAATCGGTAATACAACCAAGTAAGGCTAGGGCCTATCCCTAGAAGAAACCTGAAGAGAAGGGCAAAACGATGCCAAGAAGAAGAGTAGCGGCGAAACGTGACATCCTACCAGACCCCAAGTTTGGTAATATCACCCTAGCTAAGTTTATGAACATGGTTATGGTCAGCGGCAAGAAATCTGTTGCTGAGCGTATTGTTTACGGTGCACTGGATATAGTTGAACAGCGTCTGAAAAAAGACCCAGTTGAAGTATTTCAAGAAGCACTCGAAAACGTAGCACCCATGGTGGAAGTAAAATCCCGTCGTGTTGGTGGTGCAACTTACCAGGTGCCAGTAGAAGTACGTCCCTCGCGACGCACTGCATTGGCAATGCGCTGGTTAGTTGAATACGCCCGTAATCGTGGTGAGAAATCAATGCCACAACGTCTTGCTGGCGAGCTGATTGATGCAGTTCAAAGCAAGGGTGGGGCAGTTAAGAAGCGTGAAGATGTTCACCGTATGGCAGAAGCCAACAAGGCGTTCTCGCACTTCCGTTTCTAATAAAGGTTATACTTATTTAATCTTTTCGCGAAAAGGTGGCTTTAATAGCCGCCTTTTTTCGATTTTAAAACAAGGAAAAAAATTGTGGCACGCAAGACCCCCATCAGTCGTTATCGCAACATCGGCATCTGCGCCCACGTAGATGCAGGCAAAACCACCACCACAGAGCGGGTGCTGTTTTATACCGGCATGTCTCACAAAATTGGTGAGGTACATGACGGTGCAGCAACGATGGACTGGATGGAGCAGGAGCAGGAGCGCGGTATTACTATTACCTCCGCTGCCACAACCTGTTTCTGGAAGGGAATGGATGCGCAGTTTGAAGATCACCGAGTCAATATTATCGACACCCCGGGGCACGTAGATTTCACCATTGAAGTCGAGCGTTCACTGCGTGTACTCGACGGTGCCGTGATTGTGCTCTGCGGTTCCTCCGGCGTGCAGCCGCAGACCGAGACCGTATGGCGACAGGCCAATAAATACGAAGTACCGCGCATGGTATTCGTCAATAAGCTGGACCGTGCCGGCGCTGACTATATGAGGGTCGTCGAGCAGCTCAACGAGCGACTCGGTGCTGTCCCAGTGCCGCTGCAGCTAACTATCGGCGCCGAGGAAGAATTTAAAGGGGTCGTCGATCTGGTCAAGATGAAAGCCATCTACTGGAGTGAAGCAGATCAGGGCATGAGCTTTGAATATGCAGATATCCCTGAAGATATGCTCGATGAATGCCAGGCCATGCACGAATTTATCATTGAATCTGCCGCCGAAGCCAACGAAGAGTTTATGGATAAGTACCTCGAAGAAGAGGAACTTACAGAAGCTGAAATCAAACAGGGTCTGCGTATTCGTACACTGGCCAATGAGATTGTCCCCGTACTCGGCGGCTCCGCTTTCAAGAACAAAGGCGTTCAAGCCATGTTGGATGCGGTGGTCGAATATCTGCCGTCGCCAACCGAAGTTAAAGCCATCGAAGGTGAGTTGGAAAGCGGCGACAAAGGTACCCGTGAAGCGGACGATAAAGCACCCTTCGCAGCACTGGCCTTTAAGATTGCCACCGACCCCTTTGTTGGAACCCTGACCTTTATGCGTGTTTACTCCGGCACATTGGAGAGCGGCACTGCCGTCTATAACTCAGTAAAGATGAAGCGCGAGCGCATTGGTCGAATGGTGCAGATGCACGCCAATAGCCGCGATGAAATTAAAGAAGTCCTGGCCGGTGATATTGCCGCAGCTATCGGCCTTAAAGACACCACCACCGGTGACACTCTTTGTGCGGAGAGCGATAAGATTGTTCTCGAGCGTATGGAATTTCCCGAGCCGGTAATCTCGGTTGCTGTAGAGCCGCGAACTAAAGCCGATCAGGAGAAGATGGGTGTGGCGCTGGGCAAGCTCGCTCAGGAAGATCCCTCGTTCAGGGTTAAGACCGACGAAGAGAGTGGCCAGACCATTATCTCCGGTATGGGTGAACTGCACCTAGATATCCTAGTTGATCGTATGCGTCGCGAGTTTGATGTTGAAGCCAATATTGGTCAGCCGCAGGTCGCCTACAGAGAAACCATTAAGAACCACTGTGAAATCGAAGGTAAGTTTATTCGCCAGTCCGGCGGTCGCGGTCAGTATGGCCATGTCTGTCTGAAATTTGAGCCGGCTGAAGATCCCGGCGCAGAAGGTCTCGAATTTATTAATGAGATTGTCGGTGGCACTGTACCCCGTGAATATATCCCTGCTGTAGAAAAAGGTATTGAAGAGCAGATGCAGAACGGTGTACTTGCCGGCTATCCGCTGCTAGGTATTAAAGCGACATTATTTGATGGCTCCTACCACGATGTGGATTCCTCTGAGATGGCCTTTAAAATTGCCGGCTCACTGGCAACCAGAGATCTAAAAGATCACGGTGGTGCTGTATTGCTAGAGCCACTGATGAAAGTTGAAGTGGTAACTCCCGAAGAAAATATGGGTGATGTTGTCGGTGACCTGAACCGTCGTCGCGGTATGATTCTGGGCATGGAAGAGAGTCCAATGGGCAAAGTGGTCGACGCTGAAGTGCCGCTGGCAGAAATGTTTGGCTATGCCACTGATCTGCGCTCGGCGACTCAGGGTCGTGCAACCTTTACCATGGAGTTTGACCGTTACTCTGAAGCGCCAAAGAATGTTGCCGAAGCGATTATGGCTAAAAACCTCGGCTAGTGTTGTAAGAAAGTCCGAACAATAAAAAACCCCGCTGGTTTGCACCAGCGGGGTTTTTTTATACCGCTTAAAGAAACTGCTTACTTAGCTTCTTTAAGTTCCTTAGCCGCTGCAATTACTTCCGTAGAAATATTTTGTGGGCAAGGCATGTAGTGCGAGAACTCCATAGAGAACTGGCCGCGACCAGAAGTCATGGTACGCAGGTGGCCGATATAACCAAACATTTCCGACAGTGGAACGTCTGCTTTAATACGAACACCAGTAACACCAGCTTCCTGATCCTTGATCATGCCGCGACGACGGTTCAGGTCACCGATAACATCACCAACGTGATCTTCAGGCGTGTACACATCAACCTTCATGATCGGCTCAATGATCTGTGGGCCAGCTTTCGGCATAGACTGTCGGAAAGCGCCTTTAGCAGCGATTTCAAACGCGACTGCCGAGGAGTCAACGGCGTGGAAACCACCGTCGTAAAGCTCAACTTCAACATCCAGTACAGGGTAAGCCGCCAGTGGGCCCTCTGCCATCATGCCTTTAAAGCCCTTCTCAATTGCTGGGAAGAATTCCTTAGGAACGTTACCACCCACAACCGAAGAGCTGAATACAAAACCTGTACCTGGCTCGCCGGGCTTGATGCGGTAATCGATCTTACCAAACTGACCAGAACCACCAGACTGCTTCTTGTGCGTGTAGCTGTCTTCGATGGGCAGAGTGATGGTCTCGCGGTAAGCAACCTGAGGCTGACCTACGTCCAGTTCAACACCGTAGGTACGCTTAAGGATATCAACCTTAATATCGAGGTGAAGCTCACCCATACCTTTAAGAATAGTCTCGCCTGAGTCTTCATCAGTCTCAACACGGAACGAAGGATCTTCAGCAATCATCTTACCGATCGCAACACCCATCTTCTCAGAACCGCCTTTATCCTTAGGCTTAACAGCAATCGAGATTACTGGCTCAGGGAAGATCATTGGTTCAAGAGTGACAGGATCTTTCGGATCACAGAGAGTGTGACCCGTCTGAACATTCTTCATACCAACGATGGCAAGAATATCACCGGCCTGAGCGCGGTCAATTTCGTTGCGGTCATCAGCGTGCATCTCAACCATACGGCCGATACGCTCAGTCTTACCTGTGTAAGAGTTAAGAATGGTGTCGCCTTTGTTCAGAACACCAGAGTAGATGCGCACAAAGGTCAGAGCGCCGAAGCGGTCATCCATAATCTTAAATGCCAGAGCCTTAAGCGTTTCGTCGGTAGATACAGTCGCAAAGTTGCCTGTCTCTTCACCAGCTTCATCCGTCAGTGGCTGTGGCTCAACATCAGTTGGGCAAGGCAGATAGTCAACAACAGCATCCAGAACCATCTGAACACCTTTGTTCTTAAAGGCAGAACCACAGTAAGTGGGGAAGAAGTCCAGAGCGATAGTACCCTTACGGATGCAGCGCTTGATATCTTCCATAGAAGGCTCTTCGCCTTCCATATAAGCCATTAACAGATCATCGTCCTGCTCAACAGCAGTCTCAATCATTTGCTCACGATACATTTCAACATCGTCAACCATATCCGCAGGGATATCGACAATCTCGAAATTCTCTGGAAGACCGGAGTCATCCCAGACGTAGGCTGTGCGAGTCAACAGATCAACCAGACCAACAAAATCTTCTTCGATACCAATAGGTAGACACATAACCAGCGGGTTGGCGCCGAGTACATCTTTAACCTGGCCAACAACACGTAGGAAGTCAGCGCCCATACGGTCAAGCTTGTTAACAAAGATAATACGAGCAACTTCAGACTCGTTGGCATAGCGCCAGTTAGTCTCTGACTGTGGCTCAACACCACCAGAACCACAGAATACGCCAACGCCACCGTCGAGTACTTTCAGCGAGCGGTAAACTTCTACAGTGAAGTCAACGTGCCCGGGAGTATCAATAATGTTGAAGCGGTGATCTCTCCAGTAACAGGTAGTTGCTGCCGACTGAATAGTAATGCCGCGCTCCTGTTCCTGTTCCATAAAGTCAGTAGTAGCTGCGCCGTCGTGTACTTCACCGGTTTTATGGATCTTGCCGGTAAGCTTAAGAATACGCTCGGTAGTGGTAGTCTTGCCCGCATCAACGTGGGCGAAGATACCAATATTTCTGTAGTGAGATAAATCAGTCATTGGTCTGCTCGTTTATAAATTCGGTTACAAAATTCTAGTTATATAGGGACTAAAAACGCGCGCGAGTATACAGGATATTCGGCTGAGTACAGAGAAAAAAATAACGATAAAACAATGATTTTTACAAAATAAGACCTTTAGGTAGCCGAAAAACACCGAAATGGCAAAAAATATAGCAATTTACACTCAAAGATCGTTGACTCTGGCGATTCGATGTATAAGATGGCGTGCCTTGCGTGCTGTATGAAATATTAGTGCAGTATTGCGACCAAATTTAGGTTTAAACGTGAACTACCTGCTGAGGAGATACTGAGATGGGTAAAGAAAAATTTGAAAGAAATAAGCCGCACGTAAACGTAGGCACAATTGGCCACGTTGACCACGGCAAAACAACATTGACTGCAGCGATGACACGCGTGTGTGCAGAAGTATTCGGCGGCGA
>JAQWGK010000047.1 GCA_029238255.1 Porticoccaceae bacterium
TTACAAGCCGGAAAGTGGTCGGGGATGAGGGATTCGAACCCCCGACATCCTGCTCCCAAAGCAGGCGCGCTACCAGACTGCGCTAATCCCCGAATGTCTTACCATGCGGTCTCTTTCGAGAGCGCGCATAATACTGACCAACCCCGTTTGCGTCAATGTGAAATCGTAACATCTTGCAGAGTTTTTTCGATATTCGCCTTTTAATCTCTAAAATAGGCTTTTTATCGGTTAGCTGAGGCTTTGAAAGCCTATATTCAGAGCGCATCTGCTGACATACTGCTGCTACTTAATCAGCTTATTAAAATCATAATAAAAATGACTTCCACCTCAGACCGCTGTCCTCTGTGTTTATCTGGCGACAGACAACATTTCTATAAGGACCAACGGCGTGATTACTTTCGCTGTAGTCAATGCCAGCTGATAGCTGTGCCACCGGCATTCCATCTCAGTCCTGAAGATGAGAAAGCTCAGTATGACTTTCATGAGAATAATCCCAATGACAGTGGTTATAGAAAATTTCTAAGTCGCCTTGCTGATCCTTTACTGCAGTGTCTGGCCCCAAACAGCCAGGGACTGGATTTTGGCTGTGGCCCCGGGCCCTGTCTTTCGGTAATACTGGAGGAGCAGGGGCATGGGGTTTCTCTCTATGATCTCTACTATGCAGATAATCGCAGTCTATTTAAGAATCAGTATGACTTTATAACCGCAACTGAAGTGATTGAGCATCTGGCTAGCCCAATTACCGAGCTGCAGCGACTGTGGGCTATGCTAAAGCCCGGCGGCTATCTGGGGCTAATGACCAAATTGGCTGGTGATGTGGAGCAGTTTGCCAACTGGCACTATAAAACCGATCCGACTCATATCAGTTTCTTTTCCGAGCAGAGCTTTGAATACCAGGGGCAGCAGTGGGGCAGTGCACCCACCATTATTGGGGCCGATGTGATTATTTTTCAGAAACCCCGATAACCGAGTCTCGAGCACGAATAAAAGCCTGAGCAGAACGGCTAATATCTTCTTCTGAGGTTACCCACGAGCAGACGCTAATACGAATAACCTTTTTACCATCCCAGAGTGAACCACCTACCCAGCACTCACCAGACTGCTGAATCGCTTCGAGAATTGATTGGGTAATCTGATCATCCCCAGAGGGTGAAACAATCACCTGATTAAACACCACATCGTTGAGAATTTCGAAACCGGCACTTTTAAGCAGATCGGCAAACTGTTGTGCCCGCTGATGCATACCCACCACCAATTCATCGACACCCTCACGGCCGAGATATTTTAGCGCCGCCCATAATTCAATGGCTCTGGCACGCCGTGACATCTCCGGCGTATAGAGCATCCCATCGCGGCTTTCACTGTAACAGGAGGTCAGGTAGGCACCAGTAGCCTGAAGTGCACTAACTAATGCCTCTTTATCGCAGCATAGCAGTATGCCGCTATCATAGGGCGTATTAAGAGTCTTATGACCATCAACCGACCAGGAGTGGGCTTTGTCCATACCCGGGGTTAGATGTTTAAGCCTCTTTGTCCCCGCGGCCCAGAGTCCAAAGGCGCCGTCGATATGTACCCAGGCATCAGCGGCATTGGCCTGATCACAGATTGTTTCAAAGGGATCAAAGGCGCCAGAGTTTACATTGCCAGCCTGCAGTAAAACGATGCAGCTATTGTCCAGTTCAGGCATCTGCTGGGGAATAATTCGCCCCTGATCATCGCAGTCGACCCATTCAATATTATCGATCCCAAAACCCAACAAGCCGATGGCTTTAACCACTGCACCATGGGTATGGCGACCGGCAATAACGCGAATTGGTGGCGCGCCATTATGGCCCTGTTGGTTAAAGTCCCAGTGATGGTTGTTGTAAATACGGTAGCGAGCCGCCGCCAAGCCGCAGAATATTGCGGAGGAGGTGCCACTGACAAAACCGGCCACTGTGCTGTCTGGCAGATCCAGAAGCTCTCTTAACCACTGCTCGCAGACTTCCTCAAGTTTGGAGGTGATAGGCGACATCACCTGTAGCGCGGTATTCTGATCCCAAAAATCCGTTAGCCATTTAGTCGCCAGTGTGACCAGAAGAATGCCGCCATTTACAAAGCCAAAATAGCGTCCACCGGTTTGGGCAACGGTGGCAGGGGAGCCGTATTGATGAAGCTGTTCGAGGATAGCGGCGGAATCACCCGTTGCATTGGGCAGTTGCTCAATAAACTGATCAAGATCCCTTAAGGCTTGATCTGAAGGGTATACATTGCGTTGCAGGGCAGCATCGGCATATTCAAAGGCATAACCCTGTGCCTGTCTAAAAAGGGCTTTGTGCTGTTGCTCCAGTTGCATTTTTTCACGCAGGTTCATAGTCGAATATCCAAGGCTAAAAAGCAGAAACGCTCAGTCGCAGTAAAACATAGACTATGCTTTTAACCAAGATAGAATATCAGCCAATTATTTAACTTTTATCGAGGATATGAACTGCTATGTTTCAGGGAAAAACGCTTAGTCTTGTGCAGCTAGAAAATGGTTTTGTCGAACTCAATTTTGATAATCAGAGTGGCTCGGTCAATATGTTTAATATTGAAACTCTCGGTGAACTGCGAGAGGCGATTGATATTCTAAAAGCCGCTACAGATATTAAAGGGCTGCTGCTAACCAGTAGTAAATCCGTATTTGTAGTCGGGGCAGATATCACCGAATTTAAAGAGATGTTCTCGTCTAGCAAAGAGCAATTTATCGAGGGTGCGCAGCATGCCAATGGACTCTTTTCAGCCATTGAAGATATGCCTTTCCCAACGGTTGCAGCGATTAATGGTTTTGCACTGGGCGGTGGCTTTGAGATATGTCTCGCCTGTGACTGTCGGGTTATCTCTTCTAAAGCGGCTGTAGGTCTCCCGGAAACCAATCTGGGGATTCTACCGGGCTGGGGTGGCTCTGTGCGACTACCAAGGCTTGCAGGTATGTTTGCCGGTATTCACTGGATCGCTTCTGGTGAGCAGCAAAAGCCGGAGATGGCGCTTACTGCTGGTGCCGTTGATGCGGTGGTTGAACCCGAAGATCTTCGCGCTGAGTCACTGAAAATGCTGGCCGACCTGGCCGATGGCAGCCGTGATTACAGAGCTCGCCGCCTACAAAAGACCTCGGCTATTAGCCTTTCAGAAGCTGAATTAAAAGCCACTGCTGAAAACTTTAGCGCGGCTATTATTGGCAAAGTTGGCAACTATTTCCCAGCTCCCCTAAAGGCGGTTGAGTTAATAGCCAGTGCCGCTGGATTAGGGCGAGACGATGCGCTTCGTCTAGAGAATGAAGCCTTTTATGAGATAAGCCAAACACCGCAGGCGCGAGCCTTGGTGGGGCTGTTTTTAAGTGATCAATATATCGTTAAGCTCGCTAAAAACCGTAGCCGCGCTCTGGCCGATAAGTTTACTCCGGTTCAATCTCCCAGCGTTATTGGTGCCGGTATTATGGGTGGCGGTATCGCCTATCAAAATGCCATCCGCGGCTTGCCGGTGGTAATGAAGGATATTAATCAGGATGCTCTTGATCTGGGCATTAAAGAGGCCAAGAAGCTACTTGGCAAACGTGTCTCCCGCGGCAAGATGAGCGAGGAGAAGGCCGCGAAGATACTCAGCGCTATAACACCTACTCTTGAGGATAACGCCCTAAGTCATTGCGATATGGTTGTTGAGGCGGTGGTAGAGTTAGAGGCAGTCAAAAAGCAGGTATTGCCCGCTGTTGAGTCACTGGTTGCCGATAGCGCCTTTATTACCTCCAATACTTCAACTATTTCCATTAACCGTTTAGCCGAATCTCTGGAACGCCCACAGAACTTCTGCGGTATGCACTTTTTTAATCCGGTGCACGCGATGCCACTGGTGGAGATTATTCGCGGTGAAAAAACCTCCGATGAATGTATAGCCGCTGTTAGTGCCTACGCCCTGGCATTGGGCAAGAAGCCTATTGTGGTTAATGACTGCCCGGGCTTTTTGGTTAACCGAGTGCTTTTCGCGCTGCTATCCGGCCTTGAAATAATGCTTTCCGAGGGTGCAGATTTTCAGCAGGTCGATAAGGTGATGGAGGCCTGGGGTCTACCTATGGGGCCGGCCTATCTTATGGATGTGGTGGGTATAGATACCATTAACCACTGCTATCCCGTGCTGACCAATGGCTTGCCCGAGCGCTTTAGTAAGGGTGATAACTGGCCGACAGATATTATCTTTAAGGCAGGCCGATTGGGTCAGAAAAATGGACTTGGCTATTACAAATATGAGCTCAATGAAAAGGGTAAGCCAGCCAAGTTGGTTGATCCTGAGGTTGTGGCAATGTTTGAGTCAGAGTTTGGTCCGGCAAAGCTATTTGATCAGCAGGAGATTGAGGATCGTTTAATGCTGCCTATGGCAATGGAGATGATTCACTGTCTGGAAGAGGGCATTGTGGCGTCGCCTTCCGAAGCGGATATGGCGTTGATCTACGGTGTTGGCTTCCCGGTTTTCCACGGTGGAATCTGCCGTTGGATGGATGAGCTGGGTCTGGGTTCGATTGTTGAGCGTGGGGATAAATACACCCAACTCAGTGAGCTCTATCGTCCTACAGAAAAGCTTCGAGCTATGGCTGCTAATGGTGAGGTTTTATATTCTTAGCTGTTAATAAAAGGCAGTCAAAAGAAAAGCGACAATGCTTAGCTGTGGTTTTTGGTTTAAATACAGTCTTACCTTAATAGAACTAGACTAAACATAAACCAACCGGATCGACCATGGGATACGCTTTTTTATTGTATAAAGTATTTGCTCTTGGCTGCCTTAAATAATGCTGGCAGATTTGCTTCCCTTAATCTCGCTTATGGTAGCCGGTCTTGGCACATTGGTTGCCATACTGGTATTGGCCGCGCCGAGTAAAAACCGCCTCGCTGCATACGTCCTTGCTGTTTTTATTCTGGTTCAGTCCCTGGCCAATTTATATCAATATTTCTTGTCAGATCATTCTGCTATTTCTCAACAGTTGTCATTTTATCTCCAGCTATCGGTACTGCTGGCTTACTTTATCACCGGCCCTCTTTTATACGCCTACACTAGGCTGATGACCAGCGCCGGTTTTGTGCTGCGAGCCTGGCACTTTAAGCATATTCTGTTTGCTGCTATTACAATTATTACGTTTATGAGCTGGCAATATACGGCATCTTATTTTGGCTTGGTGGTGATAGTGCTCCTGTTTGGTTATAACTTGTCCGCATTGAAGCACTTGGCAATCTATAAGGGCAGCACTGAACAAAATAAATTGACTCTAGACCCGCTTTCCCTGAGTTGGCTTTATCGAATTGTTACTTATAATTTAGTAAGTTCAGTGGTTATATTTATCCTGTTGGTTTTATTGTCAATGGGAATAG
>JAQWGK010000055.1 GCA_029238255.1 Porticoccaceae bacterium
GCTACAACCATATCCAGTGAAGAACCTTCAAGTTCACTGTAAGTTGGGTTTAGCAGGTAACCCTGGTCGTCGGTGTAACCAACGCGGGCACAGCCAACTGGGCCGCTAAAAGGAATGCCTGAGATAGACAGTGCCGCAGAAGTACCGATCATTGCTGCGATATCTGGATCGATGTTTTTCTCTGCAGACATAACAGTACAGACAACCTGTACTTCGTTTTTAAAGCCGTTCGGGAAAAGAGGACGGATAGGACGGTCAATCAGACGCGACGTCAGAGTCTCTTTTTCGTTTGGACGACCTTCACGCTTAAAGAAACCGCCGGGGATTTTGCCCGCAGCATAAGCTTTCTCAACGTAGTGAACACCCAGTGGGAAGAAGTCCATACCTGGCTTGGCTTCTCTTGCACCTACTACAGTACAGAGTACTGAAGTGTTATCGATTGAACATAGAACTGCACCAGTCGCCTGACGGGCGATACGGCCAGTTTCCAGAGTTACGGTGTGATTACCGTATTGAAACTTTTTAATTAAAGGAGTCATAATTTTCCTTGGTATTTTTACCATTTAGCGTCTTCGCTTCGAGCCTTTTTACGCTGCTCGGGTTACTGATAAACACCCTCTGGATATGTATCAGTAACTCGATCAACGGTTTTTAGGTCAAAGGTCAGACAGTTTAGTTAGTGCTCGCACTATCACAGGCTTTATTTTCATTAGCCTAGAAAGACAAATGCGGTCCCTTTTGAGGACCGCACCGAGAACACTTATCGACGTAAACCAAGCTTCTTGATCAGCTGGCCATAACGCTCAATATTTTTGCCCTTCAGATAGTCGAGCAATTTGCGACGTTGGTTAACCATGCGAATCAGACCGCGACGTGAATGTTGATCTTTCTTGTGATCGCCAAAGTGGTCCTGCAACTTGTTGATGTTTACGGTTAGCAGTGCAACCTGGACTTCAGGGGAACCTGTGTCGTTTTCACAAGTTGCATGCTCAGCTACGATAGCTGCTTTTTCTTCTGCACTCAGTGCCATGATACTTTCTCCAATATGCGAATTAATAAAAATTCAGGATGCCCGCGCATATTTACAGACAACCTAACTGGGAGCTCTAAAACAGAGATCCTCTTAATTTTTCGGGCTATTGACCTTCAACAACCAGTCTTTTCGGGGCTATTTTGCCTTCTTCGGTAACCGTAGCTACACCCAGAAAGTCACCGCCTTCGCGAAAGACGCGCACTATATCGCCTTCTTGTCCATTGCGAAAGGCCTGTGTTGAGATTACTTCCTGCCCCATCTGGAAGTATTCAGCGACAGTTTCAGTCAATTCCACGGCCATTCGGTCTGCAACAGGGATATCCATGGGTTTTAGCAGATGATCCAGCTGCTCTGGCTCGCAACTTTCCCGCAGCTCCTGAAGAGCTTGCAGTGAAACTGTTTCAGTTTCATGAAAGGGGCCGGCCAAGGTGCGATGTAAGGCACTGACATGGGCGCCACAGCCAAGCAGCTGACCTAAATCATCGGCCAGACAGCGTATATAAGTCCCTTTACTACAGCGTACTTCAACATCCAGCTCGGCAATTTCACCGGGACGGAAATCCAGTATCTGGTAGTCATAGATGGTAATACTGCGTGCCGGGCGCTCTACCTCTATACCCTGCCGCGCCAGCTTATACAGCGGCTGACCATTGTGCTTTAAGGCTGAGTACATTGAGGGAACCTGTTGGATATCACCTCTAAATGTCTCTACCGCCTGATTGATCTGTTGCAGATCGATACCAGAGGCATCGGCCCGCGAAACTTCTTCTCCATCGCAGTCGCCACTCTCGGTGCGCACACCCAGCGAAAAGGTGCTGCGATAACCCTTATCTGAATCGAGGAGATACTGGCTAAACTTGGTTGCCTCACCGAGACAGATGGGCAGTACGCCGGTAGCCAGTGGATCTAATGCGCCGGTATGACCTGCCTTGTTGGCATCAAATAAACGCCTGACACGCTGTAATGCGTGGTTGGAAGATAATCCCAGAGGTTTATCGAGCAGGAAAATACCGTTGACTGAACGACCGCGTTTGCGTCTGCGAGCCAAACTTAGCTTTCCTCGTTGTCCGAGGGCGATTCTTTTGAAACAGACTCTTTAGACACGGCTAGGTCAATCAGCGCCGAGAGATGCTGACCACGACGGCCACTCTCATCAAAGTAAAAGGTCAATTTTGGCACTATGCGCAGCTTGATACTGGCGGCCAATAATTTACGCAGGTAACCGGAGGCACCATTTAGCGCATCAATACCCTCGTCGATCTGCTTTTGATCGCGATCTTCAACAAAGGTGACAAAGATTTTACCGTAGGCAAGATCGCGACTGATTTCCACGTCGGTGATATTGACCATTCCCACTCGGGGGTCGCGCACTTCTTCGCGTATCAGGACGGCAACTTCCTGTTGCACTGCATCCGATACGCGTTCAGCGCGAGTAAATTCTCTTGGCATAGTAGATTCTAGCTCTAGTTCTTACAGCGAGCGCTTAACCTGGGTGACATCATAAACCTCAATCAGGTCACCAGGCTTAACATCGTTGTAATCTTTAACACCGATACCACATTCCATTCCGTTGCGAACGTCCTGTGCATCGTCTTTAAAGCGACGCAGTGATTCCAGTTCACCCTGATAGATAACAATATCGTCGCGCAGAACACGGATAGGTTTGTTGCGATAGACAACACCCTCAGTGACCATACAGCCGGCAATAGCGCCAAATTTGGGTGAGCGGAATACATCGCGAACTTCGGCGATACCGACAATCTCTTCCTTGGTTTCAGGTGCCAGCATACCGGAGAGGGCCTGCTTCACTTCATCGAGAAGGTTGTAGATAACGCTGTAGTAACGAACTTCAATTTGTTCTTTCTCTGCCAATGCACGGGCTGTACCACCGGCACGCACATTAAAGCCAAGTACAATTGCACCAGTAGTCAGTGCCAGATTGACATCAGACTCAGTGATACCACCGACACCAGAGGCAACAATATCCACCGCCACTTCATCAGTAGCAAAATCGTGAAGTGCTGCATTAATCGCTTCCAGAGAACCGCGAACATCGGTTTTAACAATCAGGTTGAGCTTGCTGACCTGATCTGCACCCATGTCGGTAAACATATTTTCCAACTTGGCGGCCTGCTGTCGTGACATACGCTCCTGACGAGCTTTAGTCTGACGCACCTCGGCAATTTCTTTGGCTCTGCGCTCATCGGCAACCACAAAGAATTCATCACCGGCATTTGGCGCTTCATCAAGACCCAGTATCTCTACAGGGATCGACGGGCCAGCTTCGGCAGCGGGCTTTTTCGCTTCGTCGGTCATGGCGCGAATCTTACCAACGCTCTCACCGGCGAGCATAAAGTCACCTTTGCGCAGAGTTCCCTGCTGAACCAGTGCAGTGGCAACAACACCACGGCCCTTATCAACACGAGACTCAACAATCACACCACGAGCCGGAACATCGATTGGCGCGGTTAGCTCAAGCAGCTCTGACTGAAGCAGTACAGCTTCGAGCAGCTCATCAATACCGTCACCGGTATGCGCCGATACTTTAATAAACTGCGTGTCGCCGCCCCACTCTTCAGGGATAACATCTTTGGCGGCCAATTCATTGATCACGCGCTCTGGATCGGCACCCTCTTTATCCATCTTGTTGATTGCGATAACCAGAGGTACGCCGGCTGCGCGAGCATGCTGAACAGCTTCTTCAGTCTGTGGCATAACACCATCGTCTGCTGCAACCACCAGAATAACCACATCGGTACTCTGTGCGCCGCGAGCACGCATAGCGGTAAACGCTGCGTGACCAGGGGTATCGAGGAACGTCACCATGCCCTTTGGCGTATCTACGTGGTAGGCACCAATATGCTGGGTAATACCACCGGCTTCGCCAGAGGCAACACGGGATTTTCTAATATAATCGAGCAGCGAAGTCTTACCGTGGTCAACGTGACCCATTACAGTAACAATCGGCGCTCTCGCTTCTTCAACGCCTTCGCTCTTAAGCTCTTCAAACTGTTTGGCCAGTTCGTCTTCAACGGTTTCAGTGCTGGCTGCAACAGGCGTATGACCAAGCTCTTCAACCACCAGGAAAGCGGTCTCTTGATCAATCACTTCATTGATCGAAGCCATTACACCCATTTTCATCAGCTGCTTAACAACCACACCTGACTTGGTCAGCATCAGCTGTGCCAGGTCAGCTACTGAAAGCTCTTCAGGAATCTGTACTTCCAAAACTTTCTTTTCAGTCGGCTTTTGGAAGGTGTGCTTATTGTCCACTTTTAGCGGTGCTGCATTGCCCGAACGAAGACGAGGCGTCTTTCTCGACGAATCATCCATATCAGCCAGACCCATGCGCCCTTTTTTCTTGCCGCCTTTGCCCGCAGGTTTCTTAGCCTTTTTGCCGACCTTATCTTCGTCGTCAACTGGCTTGCCGTGGCGACGGCCTTTTTCGTGCACTGGCTCACTGGCAGGAGCAGGCTTGGGTGCAGCCTTTGGAGCAACCCCACCTGGTGCTGGCTTGGCAAGCTTTTTAGCTTCTTCGGCCTGAGCGGCTGCAACTGCTTCCGCAGCTTTACGCGCTTCTTCTTCAGCCTGTTCGGCTAGCTTCTGCGCATCTTCTTCAACTTTATTCTTGGCATCAGTCTCAGCTTTACGACGTGCTTCAGTAGCCGCCTGACGCTTTAATTCGACATCATCAACCGGCGATGAAGCAACTTCAGGGGTCGGCACTTCTGTGCGAGCCTGCTCTTCTGCTTCAGCCTGAGCCTTGATCTCTTCTTCGCTGCGCTTAACATAAGTTCTCTTCTTACGAACTTCGATATTAACCGTTTTACGATTACCTGATTTCAAGGTGCTGAGTGTTTTACGTCGCAAGGTTATCTTTTTCGGCTCGCGAGCACTCTCTCCATGCAGGCCTTTTAAATAGGCCAGCAGAGTCTGCTTCTCTTCATCAGATACCGCAGCATCTTCAGTTGTATGGTTTAGGCCTGCTTCTTTCATTTGCAAAAGCAAACGATCGACAGATGCGCCTACGGTTTTTGCCAGTTCACTTACTGTAACTTGAGCCATCGGTTGTCCTCTATTACACCCCGATTAATTATTCACCCTGGTCCGCAAACCATGGTGCACGCGCGGTCATAATTAATGACGCAGCGGTCTCTTCATCCATTCCATCTACTTCCATTAGATCGTCTACGGCCTGCTCAGCCAAATCTTCCATGGTGACAATACCCTTACCTGCAAGAGTATTTGCCAGAGCGTCGTTCATGCCGTCCATTGTCAGCAGATCTTCTGCTGGTGCAACGTTAGCCAACTGCTCTTCACTCGCCAATGCCTGAGTTAACAGGGCATCCTTTGCGCGAGCGCGCAATTCTTCAGCGATATCTTCGTCGAATCCTTCAATTTCACTCATCTCTTCCAGTGGCACATAGGCAACTTCTTCGAGACTGGTGAAACCCTCTTCAACCAGGACAATCGCAATATCTTCTTCAATATCCAGCGCCGTCATCAGGCTGCCGATAAAGCTCGATGATTCTTCATGCTGCTTTTCTTTAGCTTCATCAAGGGTCATCACATTGATAGTCCAACCGGTCAACTCAGAGGCCAGACGAACATTTTGACCGCCTTTACCAATCGCCTGAGCGAGGTTTTCTTCGTTAACTGCAACATCCATAGAGTGGCTGTCTTCATCGACAACAATCGACTCTACTTCCGCCGGTGCCATGGCGTTGATCACTAGCTGGGCTGGGTTATCGTCCCACAGAATAATATCAATACGCTCGTCATCCAAATCGTTAGAAACGGCCTGAACACGTGCACCGCGCATACCTACACAGGCACCCACGGGGTCGATGCGAGCATCTTTGCTCTTCACTGCAATCTTGGCGCGCTGGCCGGGATCGCGAGCTGCACCTTTAATTTCAATAATGCCTTCAGAAATTTCCGGTACTTCGATCTGGAAAAGCTGAACCAGCATTTCTGGTGCTGCACGAGAGATTAACAGCTGCGGTCCGCGAGTCTCTTCACGGATGCTGGTTAAAATCACTCGGGTGCGATCGTTAATACGGAAAATCTCTCTACCCACCAATTCTTCGCGGGGCAGCAAACCTTCAGCATTTTCGCCAAAATCGACAATAATATGGTCGCGAGTCACTTTCTTAACAGTACCGTTAAGCATTTCACCAATGCGGTGACGGAAGCGGTTAACAATCAGTTCGCGCTCTGCGTCTCTAACCTTCTGAACAATAACCTGCTTGGCAGTCTGTGCAGCAATACGGCCAAAGGCAATATTCTCTACAGTTTCTTCATAGGTATCGCCAACGGCTAATGTGGGATCTTTCTCATGAGCTTCTTCGGTAGTGAACTGAGTACCTAACTCGGCCATAACGTCGTCAGCGACAACATCCCACCAGCGGTATGAATCGTAATCGCCAGATTGACGATCGATTACCACGCGAATATTGGCACCCTCTTCGTAGCGCTTTTTAGTCGCTGTAGCCAATGCCTGTTCAATCGCCTGAAAGATGATCTCTTGATCCACACCCTTTTCATTGGATACGGCTTCAGCAACCATTAAAATTTCTTTACTCATTGTTCAAACCTCACATGCCTCAGAATCTCGGCACCACATTGGCCTTATCGATTCCTTCAATTGGAAACAGATACTCAGTATCTGCAACCACCAAAACGATTTCATCGCCATCAATACCGCCCAGACGACCTTTAAAATTGCGTCGCCCATCATAGGGAAAGCGCAATTTAAGCGAGATATCTTCACCTTTATATTTCTCGTATTGAGCGAGCTCGTAGAGAGGTCGATCCATACCAGGCGATGAAACTTCTAAAACATACTCGCCACTGATGACATCTTCAACATCGAGAATACTGCTGGACTGTCTGCTGACACGCTCGCAATCCTCGACACCGATACCATCTTCACTATCTATATAGATTCGCAATAATTTGCGCTTGCCACCTGACTGTAGCTCTAAACCCCAGAGCTCACAGTTTAACGCCTCGACTACCGGCTTTAGTAACTCGCGCAATTTGCTGTCGGCCGCAGCCATTGGCATCTCCTGACAAACAAAAAATGGGCCAGAGGCCCATTTATTAACATCTAAAGAAAAGCCCCAAAATGGGGCTCCTCGATTTGCGCCGGACCCGACGCGAATTTTGTAGTGGAAACTGTCACATCATTGACAGCGAGATTCCATTCACCCACCGAGCTTGTGCAAGCATAGTCAATAAAACTGGGACTTACAAAAGCAAGAATGTATCGGCTTCTTCTATTTGAATAAATATATATAAATAGAAATTGGTAGCGGGAGCTGGATTTGAACCAACGACCTTCGGGTTATGAGCCCGACGAGCTACCAGACTGCTCCATCCCGCACCGACACAACGGTTAATCTTTAAACCGCCCTCCCTTGAGAGGACGCGCATTATAGGTAGAGGGCACCCCTAGGTCAACAAAACTCGGACAATCAGGACACTTTTATTTTCGGCTGCTAACAATCAAATCGTAGGCAGTCTGAATCTCCTGAGTTCGCTCGGTAGCTAGCTTGACCATATCTTCCGGCATACCCTGCCCAATCAGCTTATCCGGGTGATTCTCACTGATCAATTTTCGGTAGGCACGCTTAATTTGACTATCCGAACTGGACTGTTCAACACCCAGTGCCGTATAGGCAGCGCTGAGTTGGGTCGCAGAAGTCTGAGCTCTATAACTGCCACCGCCGCCACTGGAATCCTTAAATTGGGCCTGAGCCTTAATCATCGCTATAAATTGATCAAAGAGCGCGGCAGAAAAGCCGAGTCGACCGGCTATTGCCCGCAGCAAATCCTGTTCGGCCTGATGCAGTTCGCCATCGGCAATGGCCAGAGAGATCAAATCATTGAGCAGCGAACGCTTGAGGTTATTATGGCGCCCACAGAGCGCCATAAAACTGTCGAGGGTTTTATCTACCGAAAAATCACTTTTTGCACCGCCTTTAAATAGCTCGATAGCTCTTATGCGATGAGCGCTACTGAGACCCATTTTACCCATCAGTGCTTCAGCAAGGGCTATCTCTGCCTGAGATATTCGGCCATCGGCCTTGGCCAGATTACCCAGCAAACTAAAAACAGTTTGAAAGTAGGAATCGCGAACCTGTTCCTGCTGCTGCGCCGACATCGGACGTAAACCGCCCAGCCCTTTATCAAACTGGTGCCCCACATAGAGGCCGATTAACAGGCCCAGCGGGCCCAGTGCCGAAAAGCCGATTAATCCAGCGATAATTTTTCCTGCAAACATTTTTGCTGCCTTTTATAGAGTGCTTATTAAATAAGGCGACTATTGTAATCGCTTCTTATATAAGTTTTTTCATCTAATTTTGATTAACTTTCTATTCCCCATTCACTAACAACTGAGCAGTTGCTATTCTCCCCACTTCAATCACCACAGAAATATTGAGAGCTATCTTCCATGTCGACACCTGAAGTTATTATTACCTTTCTTGGCTGGGGATCACTTTTCCTCGCACTCTATCTTATCAATCGCAAAAAAAATAATAAGAGCAACGAAGAGAAATCCGACTAGCGACAAAAATCTGACATAACAACGTCATCCAGCGGTCAGAAAAGAGTCATTTTTGTTTAGCACAATGGCAACAAATTACAAAAATATGGCCAATTCCGTATGCTTGACGTTGATTCATTTCTTCTCGACAACTACCCGAATTTTTGCGCGCGGCGACCGCGTCTCTACAAGCGGCTGACCCAGCTGTTAAGACTGCTGTTCAACGAACGGCAGTTCAAATATTTTGAGTCCCAATACCCCCACTTAAAGGGCTTTGAATTTGCCGAGCAGGTTCTCGAGTTCTTTGACTTTTCATTCACTGTGCGTGAAACAGAGCGCGAGAAAATTCCCCGCCAAGGGCGTGTGGTTATTGTCGCCAACCACCCTATCGGCTCACTGGATGGTTTGGCACTGTTAAAGCTTATGCGCGAGGTACGCCCAGATGTCCGGGTTGTGGCCAATGATCTGCTGATGGCAATCAAACCCCTGCAACCAGTGCTGCTACCGGTGGACAATATGAACGGCAAAACCGCCAGGGATTCCCTGCACGCCATCACTGACCACCTGCAAAAAGAGGGCGCACTGATTATCTTTCCGGCGGGAGAGGTATCGAGACTGGGGGCAAAAGGTATTCGCGACACCCGCTGGCGCAACGGCTTTTTGCGCTTTGCCAGTAAAACTGGGTCGCCGATTATCCCACTGTTTATCAATGCCCGAAATTCCATGTTTTTCTACGCCCTGTCGGTATTGGCACGACCGCTGTCAACCATCTGGCTGGTGCGTGAGATGTTCAAACAAAACCACAACTGTGTGGATATCCGAATCGGCAATCCAATCAGCTATCAGGACTATTCCAAACTGCCCCTGTCGATCAATGAACAGAGCAGCCTGTTCCGTCGTCATCTCTACGCTATTGGTAAAGACAGAAAAGGGATTTTGCCAACCAGCTCTGCCATTGCCACCCCGGAAAACCGTGCCAGCCTGCGCCGGGATATTCGCAACTGCCAGTTATTGGGCATGACCAAAGATAATAAACATATCTACCTCTATCAGGGCAGCATTGATGAGAGTGCGGACTGCTGCATTATGCGGGAAATCGGTCGACTGAGAGAGATTGCCTTTCGCGCTGTCGGTGAGGGTACAGGTCTGCGCCGGGATAACGATATCTATGACCATCACTATCACCAGCTGATTCTCTGGGATGAGGATGAACTGGAGATTGCCGGGGCCTACAGATTCCACCCCACGGATCAGATTGATCTTAGCAGCCACTCATCGCAGCTCTACAGCTCAACCCTATTCGATCTGCAACCGGCAATGCAGGAGAAACTGCAACAGGGCATTGAGCTTGGCCGCAGCTTTGTCCAACCCAGATACTGGGGTCGCAGAAGCCTAGACTATCTATGGTATGGCATTGGTGCCTTCCTGCGTGCAAACCCTGAATACAGGTATCTGTTTGGTCCGGTTACCCTGTCCAACAGTTTCCCACCACAGGCGATGGAAATGCTGGTGCACTTTTACAGCACCCACTTTCCGCCAACAGATTGTTACGCAGTCCCGCGGCTGCCCTACATTATCACCCCACAGCGCACAGAAGCGCTTAACAAGCTGTTCCCAGGCCAGGATTACCAAAGTGAATTCACCCTGCTTAAGGAGCGATTAACGGCAATGAACCTGAGTGTTCCAACACTCTATAAACAGTACAGCGAACTCTGCGAGCCCGGTGGTGTTGAGTTTGTGGCTTTTAATATAGATCCGGATTTCGCTCTCTGTATCGATGGGTTAATTGTGGTGGATATAGAGCAGCTTAAAGAAAGTCGTCGACAGCGATACCTGGGCGAATAATCACAGGGTTAACTGACATAAAAATTTCATATTAGCTAAACCTGACTGTCATAAAAGCTAGCTATGGTTTTACTATGGAAATCGAAAAAAATACATTGATCCAGCGACTCAGCAGCCTTGATATCCGCGCACTGCGCTGGCTGCTGACCAGGGAATTATTTCCCCAGCTTGCCGTTTTTGGCCGAGTTATCTCCACAACCGCCGACGGTTATTTGTATCCGCTGATCCTACTGGCCATGCTGTTTATGGGCACTAACCATGAATACCAATTTGGTCTGGCGATGCTCGCCGCCTTTGCTATCGAGCGCCCGCTCTACAAAATTTTAAAGGAGGGTTTTAAACGCAACCGTCCCTCAGACTGCCTGCCAGATATCAAGGGGATGGTTATCCCCGGCGACCAGTTCAGCTTTCCCTCCGGGCATACATCAGCTGCGTTCTTGGTGGCTACCGTGCTGACCACCTGCTTTCCGGCAACCGCACCCTATATCTATATCTGGGCGGCCATGGTCGGCTGCTCGAGAGTTTGCCTCGGCGTGCATTTCCCATCCGATACATTTGCCGGAGCCATACTCGGCTTTAGCTGTGCCCAGATCGCCCTTACACTGATCCTATGAAAATACTCTACGGTGTCCAGGCCACTGGTAATGGCCATATAACTCGCGCCCGCGCTATGGCCACAGCCTTTGCAAAAACTGATATCCAGGTTGATTTCCTGTTTTCCGGCCGCCCCCGGGAAGAGCTATTTGATATGCAGGCTTTTGGTGATTTTCAGGTCAGGCGCGGTATTACATTCGCCACCGGCTCTGGCAGGGTTATCTGGTCAAAAACCATTGTTAAAAATAACCTTTTTCAGTTACTCAGGGATACCGCCGAACTGGATACAAGCAGCTATGATCTGGTAATCAGCGACTACGAACCCATCACTGCCCGAGCCGGAAAGCGGGCCGGGATAAAGGTGATAGGCCTCGGCCACCAGTATGCTTTTACCTTCAGCAGAGTTCCCATGTGCCGCACAACACCAGTGCATCGCTGGGTAATGAACAACCTGGCCCCAGCGGATATAGCTCTGGGATTGCACTGGGATCAATTCGACTGCCCGGTGCTGCCGCCAATCGCACCCGTTGAACACTTTGAGTGCAGTATCGAAAAGGGTTTAAACCTGGTTTATTTACCCTTTGAAAACCTCGACAGTATTGCTCAATTTCTCGGCAGCTTTGCCGACTATAAATTTATTGTCTACCACCCGGATGCCACTCACAGTGAGAGGGGTAATATCAGCTTGCGCCCGCCATCCAGGATCGGTTTCCAAGAGGATCTGCACCGTGCCGAGGCGGTGATTTGCAATGCGGGCTTTGAGTTGCCCAGTGAAGCTCTTCAGCTCGGCAAGAAGCTGCTGGTAAAACCGGTTGCCCAGCAGATGGAACAGCAATCCAATGCCATAGCACTGGAGCGTCTCAACCTTGGATCCAGTATGTCTGCCTTGGATATTAGCGCAACTGCAAAATGGCTGGCGTCCTCAGCCAGTAGCAAAGTCACCTATCCCGATGTGGCTCAGTATCTGGTCGATTGGATCGTTTCAGGCAGAAACCAGTCAATTGCCCATATCTCATCCCAACTCTGGGATGCTACCAAGACAGAGCACTTCTCTTCATAACTGTTACAACCCTCTACCAGAACCTGACCTATGCAAAAAGCAGCTAAGTCCTTCTGACCCAGCTGCTTTTGCTGTTTTGACTTGTACTGTTTCTCCTACTACTTCTTGTTCTGCTGCTTGTTTTGTGCAGCCTACCTTAGCTGTAAAGCAGCAATCACTTCAGAGAATGAAATCAGTTTGAAATTCTGGCGAAGAAGATCACCCTCACGGGTATTGTCATTATCCTGAACCACCAGAAGTCCCTCTGGAAAATCCTGATTTAACGGGTAGTTAATAGCCGCAATACCATCGGTAATAGTGACACCGTCGACTGCTTCCCCATCAGCAACCCTGAAGCTGCCCAGATAATTATAGGGTGCAGTGCGGCTGTAGAGATTAAATTTGGAATCTCCCTGAGAGGAGAGTATCAGATAGCCCTCGCTAGAAGAGGTTTTGTAGAGGGTAACGCCCTCGGGATCACCGCCGATATTACCTTTGCGGGAATCTATAACCACAGGCGAGGAAAAATCCAGAACATCTGTCAACTGATAGGCCCGCAGGACACCGTTAACCTCTTCCTCTGAAATAAACAGGGTGCGGTTTTCATCATCATAGACGCAGCCCTCAGACTCACCGCCATTATTAAAGGTGTGGATCAGCTTGAGGCTGTTATTCACATACTGCCATACCTCAACACGGGGACCCTCATCTTCAGTGATAAATGCCAGCAATCCAAATGTCTTGTCCAGCCCCATACAGGCACCGTAGATATTGATCTCTGACTGGCCCTGGATACTGCGTTCGAGGGGCAGTGAGAAATCACTTTTGGCGGCAGCTTCAGCAATTGCCAAATCAGCAAAACGCCACAGATCGACAGTCTGGTCTGTACGGTTTGAAGCTAGTATATAAGTGTCGGAGTCCAAACTGCGGGTATCGATATTATTGATCTTGCCCAGCTCGGTGTAACCGATTTGTTCGCCCTGCAGATTATAGGCATAGACACCACTCTTCTTATCTGTACCCAAAATTATCGAATGTTCCGGAACGGCCTGATTCAACCAGATAGCCGGATCATCAGCCGCATCGTCTGGCGAGATAACCTGGGGAGTCTCATAGAGCGCTGATACTTCAAGCGGGTCGCTGCAGCCGCCGAGAAATAACAGACTGGATATGGCCAGCGCCATAAATGCCTTTGGCTGGAAAATTCTTTGTTCAACCAGCAGTTTTGATTTACGCAATTTCAATTCCTTTATTGGGATAAATAAAAACCCCGGCAGGTAATACCCTGCCGGGGAGGTATCTTAAATCCTGAATTCAAGATCATAGATTTAGAAGTTGTAAGTCATACCCAGTGAGTAGTTCTTACCGTAAATATCGTACTGGGAAAGCTGTGAATCATTACCCCAGTAGTAGTATTCAGGGCGGTTGCCCAAATTGACGGCTTCGAATTTGACCTCAACTGCTGAACTGACTTTGTACTTGGCTGTCAGGTCAACCTGCAGGTGGGCATCAACCCAGCGCATATTGTTTTCACTGACATCATCGATACCTTCATTTTCGTCGGCCAGCCAATCGAGGTATTCGCTGCGGTAGTTGGCCGCAAGACGAACATCCCATGGTCCCTTGTCGTAACCGATACTGACATTGGCTGCTTCATCTGCCAGTTTTCTAAACGGAGTAGTGAACGTCTGGTCGTCTTCGTAGGCGAAAGTGCTCTCGCCATCGGTCAGGGTAATATTGGCTGTAACGTACATGCCGTTTTCCCAACCGTACTGGCCATTCAGTTCAAAACCATTAACCGTCGAATCATCAGCGTTAATCCAGGTTTCAACACCGTCATTAAAGTTGATACCCATAATGGTGGCATTCTCCTGAAGCGTTGGATAAATGGCGTTCTTGATATCTTTTCTGAACAGGCCGGCGCTAAGGAAAGTCATGCCTTCACCGTAGAACTCCAGAGACAGATCGTAGTTAACCGCTTCATAGGGCTTCAGCAGTGGGTTACCCGCTGAACCACTGATGGTGGCACCACCGTCGTCATAATCAACATCCAATTTTGGCGCAGTTTTCTTAAAGCCAGGACGTGACAGGCCTTTCCAAATTGCTGCACGCAATTGAAGCTGGTCGTTGAAGAAGTACTTAACATTTACACTGGGTGCAAAGAATGAGTGATCACTTGAAGCAGTGGTCTGTTCAAGGGTTGCAGCGTCATATGCCTGTGAATCAACAGAGGTATTTTCATAACGTACACCGGCAATCACTACACCTTTTTCCCACTGGTAAGTGTTCTGAACATAGGCGGCAAAGATATCTTCAGTGGTTGTGAAGTCACGGCTGCTGTCATCTTCAAAATCCAGATCCATCTCTGAAACTAGATCTCTTATAGCCCAAACCATATCTGGATCAGCCTGCTGGCTAAAGGTCTGGTTGGCAAAGAACCAGTCAGAATTTGTCTGTGGATTCATATCTGCCAGAGTATTGTCGCCCCAGCCATCGTAGACAATGATGTAATCATCGACATCTTTCTCACGGCTCTTGGCTTTGACACCGGCTTTAACAACACCAATATCGAACTCTTTTTCAGCGTTGAAAACAAAGGCAACTTCCGAGTCCTTGGAAACATTTGCAGTGCTCTCAAAAGAATCAAAACCCATTTCCGCAGGATCATAGAGAGAGTTATCAGCAGGTGTCAGGAAAGGACGCTGGGGGTCTGCCCAGTTGATGGTGGTGATCTTGCCATCATTTCTGTACTTGGTTCGGAAGTTGGCTTCAGCGTTGTTGCTGTCATCTTCTTCAGCAAAAGAGTAGCTGGCCATAGTATCGATTGCCCAACCGGAAGCCATAGTCTCATAGCCCAGATTGAAAGCGGCAATGGTACGGGTCTCTTCACGCACACGGGTTTCAGCATCGTGCTTGATCTCATTAACAACCATGCCATCCGCTGATGTTGAGATCACCTGGTCGCCAATATCGCCGTACTCATCTTTCCAACGCAGCTCGGAATCGTCGTACTGGTTCCAGAACAGGTTGGCAAACAGACGGTCATCACCGAAGGTGAAATCCACATCGTAAGTCACACCGAAACGCTCTCTGGTCAGCTCGTAGTAGCGCATTTCGTAGTCGTCATTCATTGCGCCATCTTCCCAGCCAAAACCGGTCTCATTGTTAAAGGCAACAATGTCCTTGCTCGAGTAGGTCAGGCCAATCACGTGGGCAGCCTGGTCATTGATCTTATCGCCATAGGTCAGGGCCAGCTTTGGATTGAGCTTTTCTGCAGCGTACTCGTTAAAGTTGTTCTGTGCTTTAAGCTTTAGCAGTCGGTCTTCCAACTCTGATGGCTTCTTGGTGTTGAAATCAACACGTCCACCAATTGAATCCGAATCCATTTCAGGGGTCAGCGACTTGGCCACTGTAATGGAATCGAGCAGTTCTGTGGGCAGGCCGTCGAGCATAACGCTGCGACCATTTTCCGGTGCCACCATGGATGCACCATTGACAGCGATTGAGTTAAGGTCTGAACTCAAGCCACGAATGGTGACGTAACGGCCTTCTGACTGATCGTTTTCGATAGAGATACCGGGCAGTCTGCGGATTGCTTCAGCAGCAGTGGTATCAGCGAAGCTGCCCATTGCATCGGAATCTACAACAGAGATCAGGTTATTGGATTCACGCTGTTTTTCTATAGCAGAGATCAGTGTAGCCTTGCTTCCCACTACCGTGACTTCTTCAATTGATGATGCATCCTGAGCTACAGCAGATATCGCCATAACGCTGGAAGCGGTAAGTAGTGCCAAACACAAATTTAACTTCTTCATTATCTTCCCCAAAAGACTAAAAATTTAGTCCGGTGAAAATAGTCTGTTCCAATGACAATGAAGTGACACAAAAATGAAGCTTGGATGGCAAACTGATGTCATTTATATGGCTTTTTTTAGACACAAAAAAAGCCCCGACTGGCGGAGCTTTTTGATTGCCAGTAAAAAATACTGGTCTTTGAGTTGGTGCCCAAGGCCGGACTTGAATATAATGTGTAAGCTAATGTTTTATATAGATTTACTTTTTATATAAAATATATATACCGTCATAAATACCGTTTTTTCATATCTTATTCCGCGTATAATAGATACTGTCAATCACGTACAAAGAATCATGGCAAATACAAAAAAAATAGACATCCAATCTATCGAAGATTTAGCCGCTCTTGGCCTCACTGAGCAGCAAATTGCTGATTCTCTGGGTATTTCACGTTCCACACTGAGCCGCCGCAAGGCAGACAATGAGACATTTGACACAGCCCTCCGGAAAGGGAGGGCAAAAGCAACTGCGAAAGTGAGCAATGCGCTAATGAAAGAGGTTGAAAAAGGCTCCTTACGAGCAATTATCTTTTACCTGAAGTGCAGGGCAGGATGGAGGGAGGAAGAGCCCGAAATATGTGATATTCCTCCCTTGGTTATACATACCTGCGGCCCAGAAAATCAGCAAAGATAATTAAGCTTACTTACAGCAGGCAACATGCAATTCTTCACTACAAGATCCCTCAACAACAAATCCTAAGTTTGTGATTGCACGTCTTGAACCAAAAGGTGAGCTACTAAGGCTCCAATCTGAACAACTTTGAAATTTATATACCTCGCCAGTATCACTTGCATCAAGTGTCCAAGCTTTACCTTCCTCTGGTAAGGAAGAGTAAATATTTGCATTATAGGGAGAAGTAATAATTTCATTAATAGTGCAAACGTGGCTTCCAACAACTACAGTGGCGCATTTTTGCTGCATAGCGAAGATTCCTTGCCCGCCATTAACTTTTCCTTGAGAAAATCCCACAAAAACGGACCGAGATACTGTTGAATATGATGCTTCCGAATTGCTTGAAGAATTTATTTGGGAATTAATTGCATTAACCGCGCTTCTTACAGATTCAAAATTTTCGTTCATCTGGCTAGCACTCGTCACCTGCCCATCCGAAAATTGATTGGGAATGGTTAACTCCGATGTAGAGGCCATTGAGGTGCCGAGTAAAGTTAGGCATAAAAAAATACTCTTTTTTTTCATTTTTATTCGCTCCAAGTTGTCTCAGCCCATTTTATCGGATTCGATGAGGGCCTCCATTCTGTCATTTTCCACACAGCCTCACCCCAAATTACCGATTTACTTTTTGATGCATCAAAGGGGTAAAAATCTAATACATCAGCAATACC
>JAQWGK010000062.1 GCA_029238255.1 Porticoccaceae bacterium
TACTTGTCAGCCATCTCTAACCAATCAGCGATGGATGAATCTTTTTCTTCATCAGGGAATGAGCCGCCGCCATTGAGGACAGAGCCAATGTGATATCTTTTAACTTCTGAATAAGAAATTTCCTGAATCTCAGGCTGAACCATCTGACCAACTTTTTGATCTACAGTCATCTTTTCAATAATAGCTGTAATGCGTGACTCTATTGCTTCGGCAGACTCTTGAGATAAAGCCATAGACGGCAATACAAAAGAAACCAACGCAACTGATTTCACAAACAGGTTCAGTGTTTGAGACCATTTTTTAACTAGCACATCTTTCCCCTTAACTTAAAAATCACAGCAATATAAAATCAACGTTGAGCATTAGCTCGGTGATAGAACAACGCTGTTATTGCCGCTTAAATTGTCATCCATTTGTTTTTATTGATCTATGCTGGGCACTCAGACCCAAAATATTATTAACAATCAGTAATGGCACCATTTTTTCACGGCAGGGAGCCTGTTGGAAGGTCAGATGCGACCACTAGTTGCTAGACTGCGGTAAAGGGGGTAACAGGGATTACTGAAACAATTTACGGGTAGATTCGCGATGATTTCTGCTTACTTTGAGAGTTTGACCGTCAGATAGATGAACAAGGCTGCCGCGCTTCTGGCTTAATGATGTTGAGACCACTCTGGTGATATTAACCACGGTGGAGCGATGGATACGAACAAATAGATTGTCATCGAGTTTCTTCTGTAGGTCGAGTAGCGTACTGCGCATAATATGGGTTTCACCAAGCGCGTGAATACACATGTAATCCCCAGCGGCATCAATCCAATCTATATCTTCGAAGGGAATAAGCTTCACTGTCCCAGAATCACGAATTAGCAATTTTCTCTTGAGTCGCTCGGGCTGCTCTTCGGCAAGATTCTCTTGCCCATCACCCGAATCCACAGAACCAGATTGGTCTTTATCCAAACGAATCGCAATATCATTAATGGCACCAATCAGCGGGGCTTTTAACACCTCCTGCTGGACTCTTTTACGCTCTACAGCGCGCTGCACTGCAACTGAAATACGCTCTGGATCAAAGGGTTTAAGCAGGTAGTCAACTGCATGCATATCGAAAGCATCAACGGCGTATTGGTTATAAGCTGTAGCAAAAATTACCATCGGCATGGCATCAGACTGCAGTGCCTTAACCACTTCAAACCCATTGACCTGGGGCATCATAATATCGAGAAAAATCAGATCCGGTGCCATAGACATTGCAGAATCTATAGCTTCGCGACCATTCTTGCACTCGCCAATAATATCAATATCAGCTATTTCAGTGGCGATAGAACGCAACAGGTCACGGGCAAGTGGCTCGTCATCAACGAGCAGAGTTCTCAGCTTCGACATAATAATGCACGGTTATTGGTTAGTAATTATTCTCAATAAGATTCTTGTACGCTTGGCGTTACGCCAATGGTCCGGAGCCACCCTCTTTGAACCAAAATTACCGCGACTTGAAAAGCAGCCCTTTAGGCTTAACTTAAATAGTGATATTGGGTAATTAGAATCTATCGGTAGTTTTTTATTCTAAAAAGATCGATCTTTAAATTTCGGAGTTCCTCCGAAGAACGATCTTTACTAGCAACCTAATAAGCTGCTTTGCAAACTACTTTATAGCTAAATCTTTTCACGAGAGTGGACTTGGAGGAAGGTCAGATGCGACCACTAGCTTACAAACTGAGATTAAAGGGAAATTAGTGAGATAAATGGGAGATTAAAAATAGGAATTAAACATATTAATCGCAAAAAATAAGGTTACTGAAATAACTTGCGAGTAGATTCCCGATAATTTCTACTGACTTTAAGGGTTTGACCCTCAGCCAGATGGAGCAGACTTCCGCCCTTCTGGATCGATGAAATAGAGACTACCCGAGCAATATTGACCACGGTTGAACGGTGAATGCGAACAAACAATTTATCATCCAGTTTCTTTAACAATTCACGTAAGGTACTGCGCACAATATGGGTTTCACCCAACGCGTGAACACACATATAATCACCGGCAGCATCGACCCAGTCTATATCGTCAAAAGGAATCACTTTGACCACACCAGAATCGCGAATCAACAGCTTGCGCTTCATTCCCTCAGGGAGATTTTCTTCGCTTTCAACCGGCTCTTCGGAGTTTGGCTGATCCTTATCCAGACGCACAGCTATATCGTCAATAGCGCCAATAAGAGGCGTTTTAAGACCATCTTGCTGGGATTTATGCCTTTCTACTGCGCGCTGTACAGCCCTTAAAACACGCTCTGGATCAAAGGGTTTAAGCAGGTAATCAACGGCGTGAAGATCAAAGGCATCAATGGCGTACTGATTGTAGGCCGTGGCAAAAATCACCATCGGCATAATATCCGACTGCAACGCCTTAACCACTTCAAAACCATTGACGTTGGGCATCTGAATATCGAGAAAGATAAGGTCCGGCGCCAACAGCATAGTGGACTCTATGGCTTCGCGACCATTTTTGCATTCGCCAATAATTTCAATATCATCAATCTGGCTGACGATAGAACGCAATAAGTTCAGCGCCAGCGACTCATCATCAACCAGCAGAGTTCTCAGTTTTGACATAACAGTCCATGGTTATTATTAAATATTTCTGATCTATTCATTACAGCCTTATTCACTATAGCCCTGCTGCGCCCGACTTTCAGCGGATTGTTTTTCCAAAGGCAGGCGAATAAATATCTTCAAGCCGCCCAAATCGCTAGTGCCTAATTGAAAAACATAGCGATCACCATAAAAAGTATCCAGTCGATCAATGGTATTTTTCAAGCCAATACCAACACCAGCGGCCTTGTCGTTCTTCGACATCAATACCCCAGGGCCGGTGTCACTGACTTCAACCATAAGATAATCGCCATCAAGTTTTGCCAGAATACCAATTTCACCGCCATTTTCCATAGGCGCAATTGCGTATTTAATCGCATTCTCGACTAATGGCTGTAAAAGCAGACTGGGCACCTTTACCTCGTTTGCCGCTTCATCAATATCAAAATTTAGCTGCAGACGCTCACCAAATCGGGTCTGTTCAATATTCAGGTAGAGGCGCAGAGCGGCTAATTCTTCGGCGAGACTGACTCGCTGAATAGGATCACTCTCCAGAGAATAACGCAGGAAGTTGCTCAATTGAACAATCATAGTATTGGCGTTATCCGAATGTTTTCCCTGTACCAATGAGGCAATGGCATTGAGGGTATTAAACAGAAAGTGCGGATTGAGCTGATAGCGCAACATCTTTAGCTGCGCCTCATGGGCTATGGTCTCTGCCCTGCTGCGCTTAAGCTGTTCCTCTTTATTTTCGGCCTCAATGGTCAGCAGTGTTGCGTGCTCACTTTGCAGCAGTTGGTAATACTTAATACCATGATAGAAGGCTGCCCAACACAGAAAGATAATGATCGAGGCAAATAACCAGCCACCAAAATCGCTCCATACTTCGGTCTCACCGGTCATCCACATAAATACCGCGACCCGCATCACCGACCATATAACAGAGCAGATCAGTACTGCAGCCAGCGAGAGAAATAAACGCGGGAAAGGATTTTTATTCCACACCCGGTGAAATACAGGTCGCAGAGGCCAGGAGACAATAATACCAATCAGTGACTGAATCACTGTATGGGCAATATAGTCAAAGCTCTGCTGGTTGTACCACAGGGTTAAACTAAAATAAGTTATCAGCGAGAGACTAAACCAACCCACAAACTGCAACAGCAAGAACTGCATATCATTGTCTTGATACAACTTGGTTAGCGGGGCCGATACTTTAGTTTTATTCATAGGATTTTATAGTTGGCTTTGAGTTCAGTGCTGTTTATTGGGTGCTTTACGAGGGATCGACGGCAGTATAACAGCAAGGTTTCTCGAGGAAACCCCTTAGATAAATACCAGAGCGGGTTAAACCATTAATCTCACAACCTATAACAAGGGGAGTAAGGCAGTTATTTATTGATAGAATTTTGTTGTTTAATACTGAATACTTCCCACACAACAACCCAATAGCAGCAATCAAAGCATCTATTATCTCTATGAAAAAACCACAGCCATTAGATAAACATTTAATTTCCTTTATGGGAATAAATGCACTGCGCTCTAGCCATCCCGGGGTACGACAGTTAAAACGCCAGCAACAGGGCCACAGTGCCCATGGCAATAAAGTCTGGCGTTCAAGCTTTGTACTGATGGATTATCTCAGCAGCTGGGAAATTCCCGAGCGAGCTAAGGTATTGGATATAGGCTGTGGATGGGGTCTGGCGGGGATTTATCTGGCAAAAAACTATCAGGCTCAGGTCACCGGTCTGGATATAGATGAAAAGGTACAGCCCTATCTCAACTTACAGGCTGAGATTAATCACTGTTTCATTGAATTTACCGCTCGCAGTTTTCAATCTCTACAAAAAAGTGAATTGGCGAACTATCATACGCTGATGGGTACCGATATCTGTTTTTGGGATGAAATGACCTCCCCCCTTTTTGACCTAATTGCTCTGGCACGCAGTGCCGGAACCGAGCAGATATTAATTGCCGATCCGGGCAGACCGCCATTTTGGGATTTAGCTGAACGCTGTGTTGCTGAGCTTGGGGCGGAAATTATTACCCGCAGGATCTATGAGCCGTGGAAAACTGAAAAGTTTATTCTGGCAATCGGCGGTCGCGACTAACCACCACTCTGCTCCCTTCTATCTATCGCCTTTTTACAGGCAAAAAAAATGCCCTTTTTACAAAGGGCATTTTTCGTTTTACCTACACTGCTTTCATAATACTTTTTGTAACTTAGAACGCCATGTTGAACTTCAAGCCGTAGTGACGTGGCTTGTAGAACGAACCGCGCATAAAGCCAGGACCACGATCGGCCCAGTTACGAACAAGTTCGTTGCTTACGTTGCGTACATAGGCTTCAAACGCCCAGCGGTCTTCTTCATTGATCAGACGCAGAGCGAAGCTGCCAGTAGCAACTGCTGCTTGACCCGAGTGCAGAGCACCCTCATCGAAGTTACCCTTGTCAAAGAACATTTCATCAGTCCAGTTAACCGAGATATAGGGGCTTAGACGCAGACCATTGCTCAGGAACCAGTTGTGCTCGTAGTTAACAGTAGCTGAGTACTTTGGAGACCATGGCATAGCATTGCCTACAAAGCTGGTCCAACGACCCTCATCACCATTAGCGTTAACGGTTCTTTCAGGACAGTTAGTCAGACCCAGAAGTGCTCTCTCAAGACAGTACCAACCGTCCTGTACATCTTCGAGATCACGGATTTCAGAATCCAACCATGCAACCCAACCAGTAACTCGGCCACCGTAGTAAGGGGCCCAATCAAATTCAATCTCAGCACCGATGTTACGGGTCTTACCAATATTCTGAGTAATCAGAGTACCGATATCACGACCTACAACAACACACTGAACGGGGTCTGGTGCTTCTTCGCCTTCAGCAAGCTCAACGACTTCCTGATTTGAACAGTCAACCTGACGGTTTTCAGTATCGATATAAGTGTCAGGAACTGCGATCTCTTCGCCACTGAAGCCAACGATTGCATAGAAAGTATCCTGCAGGTTGGTGTTATCCAGCATAAAGATGTTACCCAGAATATTCAGGCGACCGTCGAGCCAAGTGCTCTTGATACCCAGTTCATAAGTAATGTTTTCTTCTGGATCGTAGTCGAAAGTATCAACGATATTACAGTCACAGATATCAACGGCGTCGCCGAAACCACCGGACTTGTAGCCAGTACCGATTGAGCCGTAGACAAAGATGTCGTCACTTACCAGATAGTCGAAACCAACTTTCCAGGTAACCTTGCTCCAATCACCTTTGTGGCTGTTATCTGAATACTGCAGACGCTCAAGGAAACCATCGCCCAGAGTACCCATATCAGTAGTCAAAACGTCCGACTGATAGAGATCAGCGGCGGAAGTCTGGATACCGAATTTTGTCCATGCTTCATAATCAAATGAAGGGCCACTTACGCCGGGAACAAAAGCGGGATCGTAGAGACCGATATTTGGCTGACGGTAGCCAGCAGTGATGTAGTTTCTACCACCAATATCTTCTTTGGCATCATAGGTATAGCGAGCGCCGAATGTAGTATTAAGCTTTTCGTTGACCTTGTAATCAAACTGGGCAAATACCGCAGCTGACTCAACAATACGCTCAGGCTGAACAAATGACTGAGCCAGTGGCAAGACGATGCCACAACAGAAAGCGTCTTCAACATCAAAACGGATTTCGTTGTTTTCCTGCATCATAAACAGGCCAGTGATCCACTGTAAGTCAGAATCAGAAGTCGACTTCAGCTGCAATTCTGCAACCACAGATCGGTAGTCTGAGTAGTTAGTCGTCAACGAAAGATCGTTAAATGGCTGCATAGCATTATCTTCGTAGCCCAGAGACTGAAGCAATGCCAGGTCGTTTACCAGGTTTGGACATTCAACCATAGTACCGTTACCGCCTTCACAACCTACTGGAGCTGCACCAGCTGACCACCAGGTACGCATAAGGCCGTAAGCTGGGTGATCTGGATCAGCGTATACAACAGACGCATCGTGCTCCTGTGAACGCTGCTGACGAGAGAATCCAAGACGACCTTCAAAGAGAACATCTTCGTTAATATCCCAAGTCAGGACACCACGAATACCAACCATGTTCATATCCATCTTGCCGGGAACGTTTACATTAACGTCCCACTGATCGTGGTCACATTCAAAGAAGGTACCCTCAGCTTTAGCACAGTCCTTTAGACCGAGCGTGCCAGGTGAGTTATCTTGAAAGTAGTCTGCAACCAGATCGAGGCTGATATCGTTATTTGGCTCGAAGCGCATACCCAGACGGGCACCTTTACGATCGACAGAACCATAGGATTCGCTTGCACTGAAAGGCAGAGGATTGCCATCAGCATCCTTTTTCAGACGACGCTGGTCAACATTGGGAATACCATCAGCGGCGATATCGCCGGAACCAATAGTTCCATCACCATTGACGTCCCATTCGAGGTCGAATGTGTCTGGCATCTGGTTGTACCAGCTGTCAGCCTGATCGACAAAGAAGCTAGCGCGCATGGCGATTTCATTGTTAATTGGCTGGTTAAACCAACCTTTAACCGCTTGCTGGTTGTACTTGCCAATCTCAACTTCGATCTTACCTTCCTGCTGATCAAAGTTAGGACGAGCACTGATTACGTTAACGCTACCAGCAGTCGAGTTACGACCAAACAGTGTGCCCTGTGGGCCACGGCTGATTTCTACACGCTCTACGTCATACATAAGAGCCAGACCAGCCTGTGGGCGTGGTGAGTAGAGTCCGTCAAAGTGCATAGCAACCGTAGGGTCACCAATTTCAGTGAAGTTGTTCGAAGACAGACCACGAACGACTACCTGAACACCGGAGTCACTAGGTGACAGTGCGATTTGCATATTTGGAACCATATCACCGATATCAAGCAGGTTTTTAACACCGGCATCATCGATTGCTTCCTGTGAGAATGCAGATACAGCGATCGCTGTCTCCATCAGTGATGTCTCACGTTTTGTTGCTGTAACAATAACCTCGTCAAGCGCTTCAGCGGCCCGCTCCTCTTGCGCAGAAACGTAGCCGGATGTAAGACCCGACAACGCGACTGAAAGCGCGAGAGTTGACCGAGAAATATTTTTAAATTTATACATTGTTATCTCTTCCCCGTAGCTAAACTAATAATTTAATCTTTTTTTATAATTTCACCCGATCGCTATAAGAGCGTCGGGTGAAATAAAATCTTTCAAACACGATAAGCGTGCAATTTACTGCCAGCGAACATCGTCAATCTGGTAGACAAGACCTGCGCCTTGATTGACATCTGGAAAGAGAATAAACGGAGCAGTTACAGCCGTTAAATCAACTCCACCGAACGCAGTCACTGGCACTGTAAAGGTCTGCCAAAATTCACTATCAGTTGGAGTGACATCAACAGGAGGATGATTACTGCCAGCAGACTTAGTGATTAAGTTAAAACCAACACCCGCGTCTATATTCAGAATTTTTATATCGAATGAGAGCTCAGTAAAAGCAGACACATCTACTGATGTATCAGTGTTTTCAATAACTAGTACCGCGTGGCCGGCATTATCAGAATAGGAGATCTGTAAAACATCTCCGCGCTGATCATCAGCAACTGTCGCCTGAGTAATTTCATCACAGGTACCACAGGCTGCAAAGCTCATAGAAGCATTACCGCCCCACTCAGTAGTAACAGCTGCTTCGTTAAGAACCTCAATGCCGGGGCTTGTAGGCGCTTCATAAGTAGCTTCTTCAGGAAGACCAGTGCTACCACCGTCATGGGTGACAACAATATCTTTAACCATCACCGGTGAATCATTCTCAACCACGTACATCAGGAAAGACTCGTAGGTATTGGCTGAATCCTGGGCAGGAATAGCGACCGTATATTCAGTCTCTGCTTCACCACTGATCAGGACATAATCCAGATTGAACGATGGCTCAACATCCGGATGAGGTAGACGCTCAAAGCGGAAGTAGATATTGGTCGCAACGCCGTCAGCTGGAATTGCAGCTGTAAAGGTAATGCTGCCAGGATTGACAAAGGTAAACGGATACACATCAGTATTGAGGTTAGCAAAGCCGGCCCATACTTCTGACCCTGCAGGGAAGCTATAGGTGCTAGCCGCAAGCGCTGCACCACCAAAAGACCCAGTCATATCAACAACATCAGAAGGCTCTTCGTCAGTACCACCGTCGGTAGCGCCATCGGTAGCGCCGCCATCAGTAGAACCGCCGTCGGTAGTGCCACCGTCAGTAGATCCGCCATCGGTAGTGCCACCGTCAGTAGAACCGCCACCTGCAACACGATCACCATCGGTGCTGCCACTGTCATCAGTGACAACAATATCTTTTACCATCACTGGAGAATCTTGCTCAACCACATACATCAGGAACGATGAGTAGGTATTTGCCGAATCCTGAGCAGGAATGGTTACGGTATATTCCAGTTCAGCTTCACCGCTGATTACAACCGCATCAAGGTTAAAGGATGGATCAACATCCGGGTGAGGCAGACGCTCAAAGCGGAAGTAGACGCTGGTATCAGTGCCACCATTTGGAACCGCTGCAGTAAAGGTAATAGTGCCACCGTTAACAAAGGTAAACGGATAAAGGTCAAAGTTAAGGTTGGCGTAACCAGCCCATACTTCTGCACCTGCAGGGTAGGTAAACAGGTTATCTTCAACCAGTGCACCACCAAAACCTTCGATCATTTCAACAGGGCCAGCGCTAGTGCTACCGTCAGTGCTTCCACCATCAGTAGTGCCGCCGTCGGTTGAACCACCATCGGTAGTTCCGCCATCAGTAGTGCCACCGTCAGTAGTACCGCCATCGCTAGAACCACCACCGGTACCGCCATCTGTGCTGCCACCGTCATCAGTGACAACAATGTCTTTTACCATCACTGGAGAATCTTGCTCAACCACATACATCAGGAATGATGAGTAGGTATTGGCAGAATCCTGAGCAGGGATAGTCACTGTGTACTGCTGTTCAGCTTCACCGCTGATCACAACCGCATCAAGGTTAAAGGACGGATCAACATCCGGATGAGGCAGACGCTCAAAGCGGAAGTAAACGCTAGTATCAGTACCACCATTAGGAACAGCTGCAGTAAAGGTCACTGAACCGCCGTTGGCAAAGGTGAACGGATAAATATCTTCATTCAGGTTAGCAAAGCCAGCCCATACTTCTGAGCCTGCTGGGTAGGTAAAGGTAGTGCCGTCAACCAGTGCACCACCAAAGCCTTAAATCATTTCAACATTACCAGCGCTGCTGCTACCGTCAGTGCTTCCACCATCAGTAGTTCCACCATCAGTGCTTCCGCCGTCAGATGAACCGCCATCAGTAGTTCCACCATCGGTGCCGCCTGTGGTGCCGTTATCATCAGTCACAACAATATCTTTTACCATTACCGGAGAATCTTGCTCAACCACATACATCAGGAATGATGAGTAGGTATTGGCAGAATCCTGAGCAGGAATAGACAGCGTGTACTGCTGTTCAGCTTCACCACTGATCACAACCGCTTCAAGGTTAAAGGATGGTTCAACATCCGGGTGAGGTAGGCGTTCAAATCGGAAGTAAACGCTAGTATCACTTCCACCATTAGGAACAGCTGCAGTAAAGGTAATTGAACCGCCACCAGCAAAGCTAAAGGGATAGACATCTTCATTCAGATTGGCAAAACCGGCCCAAACTTCTGAACCTGCGGGGAAGGTATAGGTATTGCCATCAACCAGCGCGCCACCAAAACCTTCAACCATTTCAATAGCAGCAGCTGGAGTAGAACCACCGTCTGTAGAACCGCCATCGGAAGAACCGCCATCGCTAGATCCGCCGTCAGACGAACCACCGTCTGAAGATCCGCCATCGGTAGAACCACCACCATTGCCCGTGCCACAACCCTCGGCACAGTAATAGATAGCGCTCTCATCCGTAGTGGCTGAAACATCAGCGCCAGGATTAGTATTTAGATCCACATAAGAGATGCTAAAAGTAACAACACCGTCGGCATCGCCTTCTGTCATTACTCGTGAGGCTGTCCAAGAGGTGCCTGCACCTTTGACTGAATCTGCAGCCATGCCATTAATCATTACTGTTGGAGCAATAATCGCTTCATCAGCAGTAATATTAATTTGGAAGGTACCACCAAGAACCACATCGTTACGCAGAGGTGCATCAGCATCCTGCACTGTAACTTCTGTAAGAGATGGTGATACATAATCATTTGAATCTGGATTATCGTATCCACCACTACAGGCCGACAGAATTATTGAAAATAAAAGTGCCGAAACTGCACCGAAATGATTAGCTTGGAAAAAACCAGCAACGCCAGTCGTTACTTGCGAACGCATAAATCCCCCTGGATTAATTTGATATTCTATTTTTGAGCTTTATTTTTAGACATGCTCGAACCCCGATTGTCCCGTGCCTGAGTAGACAGAACCAGAACTTTACGGCGAACAGCCACTTATATGCGGTGAATTGGTTAATTGTTCAACGTTTGAGCGATGAAATGCCCGTTAAACCGGAACTTTAGTGCAATTGGAGCCTGACGAGGGGGACTATTTTGCCTTGCTGCCGCCAAGACAGTTAGGGGATTCGGGGGCAACAGCATTCTTCTCAGCCCATTCTGAAATGGTGTAAGTATGCAGCGCCAGAGCGTGAATTGGGCCGGCCAGATCTTCCGCTAACAGTCGATAAATTGACTGATGGCGCTGAACTAAACGCTGACCCTGAAACTGATCACAGACAATTACCAACTTAAAGTGACTCTCCGACCCTTCAGGCACCGAATGCATAAAACTCTCATTGGTGACCTGAAGAAATTGTGCCTCAAAAAAAGCACTGAGCTTATCGGTAATGGAGCGCTCAACGGGCCCCATCTTACATACCACTGACAAGATTAATCATCACACCAGCGGCGACCGCAGAGCCGATTACACCAGCAACATTGGGACCCATGGCATGCATTAGCAGGAAGTTTTGTGGATTTGCATCCAGTCCGACCTTATTGGCAACTCGCGCCGCCATAGGGACAGCAGACACCCCTGCCGCGCCGATCAGCGGGTTGACCTTGTGTTTGGCCATGGTGTTCATCAGCTTGGCCATCAACACGCCAGAGGCAGTACCAATACAGAAAGCCACCGCACCCAGCGCCAGAATACCCATAGTTTCCGGGTTGAGGAACTTTTCGGCACTCATCTTTGAACCCACACCCAAACCGAGGAAGATAGTGACAATATTGATCAGCGCATTTTGCGTCGTATCGCTTAGACGATTGACCACACCACATTCGCGCATCAAATTACCGAAACAGAACATGCCGAGTAATGGCGCCGCATCGGGAAGCAGAAAGGCAACCAGAACCAGTAGCGCTAGAGGAAATACAATGCGCTCAGCTTTGGTCACTGGACGCAGCTGTTCCATCTTAATTTCTCGCTCCGCCGGCGTGGTCAGTGCACGCATAATCGGTGGCTGAATAATTGGCACCAGAGCCATATAGGAATAGGCCGCCACCGCAATTGCGCCGAGTAGATCCGGGGCTAACTTACTGGTCACAAAAATAGCCGTTGGACCATCGGCACCACCGATAATACCGATCGAAGCCGCTTCGCGAATACTGAAATCGAGGATACCAAAGTGCCCCAGTGCAACAGCGCCGATAACGGTCGTAAAGATACCGACCTGAGCAGCAGCACCTAGCAGCAGAGTCTTGGGGTTAGCTAGCAGTGGACCAAAATCGGTCATCGAGCCAACACCCATAAAGATAATCAATGGAAACAGGCCAGTTTCAATACCGGCGTGATAGATATAATAGAGCAGCCCGCCGGGGCTCTCCATATGACCCATGGCATCATAGATTGGCGCTGCCTCAAAGCCAGCTCCGGGAATATTGACCAAAATTGTACCAAAGCCAATTGGCACCAAAAGCAGCGGTTCAAAACCTTTGCTGATAGCCAAAAACAGCAGAACCAGACCCACAGTCATCATAATCATCTGACCGAGTTGCATCTGGGCAAGGCCAGAACTGGCCCATAAACTGATTAAATTTTCCATACTCAGCGACTCCTTAAGCCAGGGTTACCAAAACATCACCGACTTTCACGCTGTCGCCGTTTTTCGCTCTTACTTCAACAATTTGACCCGCCGCTGGCGCACTTACCGAAGTCTCCATCTTCATGGCTTCGAGAATCGCAATACTTTCACCTTCAGCAACCTGCTGACCGGGCTGAACCAGCATCTTCACCACTGTACCTGCCAGTGGCGCAACAATTGGCTCACCGCCAGTAGCGGCAGCGGCGCTCGGTGCGGCGCTGGCAGCATTGCCGGCACCGGCAATCGCGCTAACGTCACCACCATCGGTGACGGCAACGGTGTAGGAGCGACCCTCAACCTCAACCGTGTAAATCTCTTCACCGGCATCATTGGTCTGCACTTTGGACTTGCCGGTAGGCACAGGCTCAAAGGCATCCGGGTTATTTTTATTCTGTAAAAACTTGAGTCCAACCTGAGGGAACAGAGAATAGGTCAGTACATCGTCAACCTGCCCTTCACCACTGCACAGCTCAAAGCCATGTTCAGCGGACAAACCCTCTAGCTCCAAGGTCAGAGCTTCAAGTTCTGGCTCGAGGTTATCGGCTGGGCGACAGGTAATCGCCTCTTCGCCCTCATCCAAAACTCGCGACTGTAACTCAACATTAACTGGCGCCGGTGTGGCACCGTACTCTCCACGCAAGACGCCAGAAGTCTCTTTGGTGATCGACTTATAACGCTCACCGGTCAATACATTCAATACCGCCTGGCTGCCAACAATCTGGGAGGTTGGGGTTACCAGCGGGATAAAACCGAGGTCTTCACGAACCTTGGGGATTTCGGCAAGTACATCATCGAGACGATCTTCCGCGCCCTGCTGGCGCAACTGAGATTCCATATTGGTCAACATACCACCGGGAACCTGAGCCACCAGAATCCGTGAATCTACACCGCGCAGTGAACCTTCGAACTCGGAATATTTTTTACGTACTTCTCTAAAGTAAGCGGCAATCTCTTCAAGCTTATTAATATTTAAGCCGGAATCACGCTCGGTGCCTTTAAAGATTGAGACCACTGACTCAGTCGCCGAGTGACCATAGGTCATCGACATTGACGAGATAGCGGTATCCACATTATCGATACCAGCTTCCACGCACTTCAGAATGGTGCTTGTAGAGAGTCCGGTTGTTGCATGACAGTGCAACTGCAGCGGAATAGATACCGCAGCTTTTAATTTAGTCACCAGCTCAAAGCCGGCATAGGGAGTCAGCAGACCGGCCATATCTTTAATACAGATAGAGTCCGCGCCGGCATCTTCAAGCTGACGACCCAGATCAACCCAGCGATCAATAGTGTGAACCGGGCTCACGGTGTAAGAGATTGTGCCCTGGGCGTGCTTGCCAACCTGTTTGACCGCACGCAGTGCAGTGGTTAGGTTGCGCATATCGTTCATCGCATCGAAAACACGGAACACATCAATACCGTTGATAGCAGCGCGCTCGACAAACTTCTCGACCACATCATCCGCATAGTGACGGTAGCCTAGAATATTCTGACCACGGAAAAGCATCTGCTGCGGGGTATTTGGCATGGCTTTTTTAATCTCGCGGATACGATCCCAGGGATCTTCGCCGAGAAAACGAATACAGGAATCAAATGTAGCGCCACCCCAGGACTCCATAGACCAGTAACCGATCTCATCGAGTTTTGCTGCAATCGGCAGCATGTCGTCAATCCGCATACGGGTTGCAAACAGTGATTGATGGGCGTCGCGCAATACTACTTCTGTAATGCCTAGGGCGGCAGTTTTCGAGGGCATATTCATGTCCGTTTAGTAAATTCCAGTGAAGTTATTATTTTTAACTATTTACGATGCTGGTCTATTGCAGCCTGTATCACCTTGGCAATTCTTGGCTCAACAGCCTGCGGAGTGCTAGTTAGCACGGGAGCAGCAGGAGCCAATTCAGTCTCAACAACCAGTTTATTGACAACCGATGACATCAGAGTAGTAATACCAACCAACAGGGTAAGAAAAGCAAAAACCGTGCCCATACCATAAAGCATTAAGTCCAAGCCCTGTGTAACAAGTGTTGATTCCATTAGTATTCCAAGATAATCAGTGATTTTATAAATATAAAAGGCCGTTTTTAGGCCATAGCCCAAAACTATATCAATAAGCGGATTTTTTTCCAAGTATGGCTTTGCTTTCAGTACCAGTAAATCTACAATCCGCACTCTTATTTAAGCCTAATTTCAAGGACAACCATCACCATGCGAATCAAAGAGCTTCTCAACCAGCGTTTCTCCGCCGCCATGCAGGCCGCAGGAATCCCTAACGAATGCTCTCCAGCTCTGGCCCTTAGCGGCAAACCGCAATTTGGTGATTATCAGGCTAACGGTGCCATGGGCGCCGCGAAACGTTTAAAGACCAATCCTCGCGATCTGGCGACAAAAATTTTAGAAAACCTCGACCTTGAGGGCATCGCTGACAAACTGGAAATCGCCGGCCCCGGATTTATTAATATTTATCTGAGCAGTAAATTTCTCGCCAGCGCGGTTGCCGATAACGCACCAAAATCGAGCAATAACAATCCGCAGACCATCGTCGTGGACTACTCCTCCCCCAACCTCGCCAAAGAAATGCACGTCGGTCATCTGCGCTCGACCATTATTGGCGATGCAGTGGCACGAGTACTGGAGTATCAGGGACATAAGGTTGTTCGCCAAAATCATATGGGCGACTGGGGCACACAGTTTGGAATGTTAATCGCCGAACTGGAACTGCAACTTAGCGAAGGCGAACAGGCCGAGCTGGCCCTCAATGATCTCGAAGTGTTTTACCAGCAATCAAAAAAGCATTTTGATGAAGACCCCGAGTTTGCCGACACCGCCCGAGCCTATGTGGTTAAGCTTCAGTCTGGGGATCAGCACTGTCGCACTCTCTGGCAGAAGTTTATTCAGGTCTCAGTGGCGCACAATCTGGACATATATAAGCAGCTTAATGTTGGCCTCAACGAAGCCCATATTATGCCCGAGAGCGCTTACAACGATGATCTGCAAAATGTTCTCGACGATCTGACTAACAAGGGACTGGCTGTAGAGAGCGACGGCGCCAAAGTTGTGTTTCTCGAAGAGCTGGCCGATAAAAATGGCGACCCCTCGGTAATGATTGTGCAGAAATCCGGCGGCGGTTTCCTCTACGCCACCTCCGATCTGGCGGCCATGCGCTACCGGGTTAATACGCTCGAAGCCGACCGTATACTCTTCTATATCGACGCACGCCAATCACTGCATATGAAACAGGTGTTCGCCGCCGCTCGCAAAGCTGGCTATGCACCTGAAACCGTCGGTCTTGAACACCACCCGTTCGGCACCATGATGGGCAAAGATGGCAGACCCTTTAAAACGCGCAGTGGCGGCACCGTAAAACTGGCCGACCTGTTGGTTGAAGCGGTTGAACGTGCCGAGCAACTATTGCGCGATAAAAACACCGACCTCAGCGACGACGCAATAAAAATTATCGCCCGCAAAGTCGGTATAGGCGCCATCAAATATGCCGACCTGAGTAAAACCCGCACCAACGACTATATTTTTGACTGGGACGCCATGATGTCTTTCGAAGGCAACACCGCCCCCTACCTGCAGTACGCCTACACGCGTATTCGCAGTATCTTCCGCAAAGCGCAGATAGATCCGCAGAGCTTTAAGGCCGAAATCAATATTGTTGAGCCACAGGAAAAAGCACTGGCGATGAAACTGCTTCAGTTTGAAGAAATTATTGATCAGGTTGCCAGCGAAGGTTATCCGCATATTCTCTGCAACTATGTCTATGAACTGGCCAGTGCCTTTATGTCCTTTTACGAGCACTGCCCAATCCTCAAAGATGAGATTGACGAAGCGACGAAAAACAGCCGCCTGCAACTTAGCAAGCAGACATCAGAAGCTATAGCTCAGGGACTCGACCTGCTGGGTATTGAAGTTATGGAAAAAATGTAACCCTTGATGCCGGCAGCCAGTTAAACGTCCCAACTGAAATAACCATAGGACTACCCCTGATGCGTCTGTCGACTTTAATCCTTCTCAGTTTCCTGATCAGCAGCTGTAACAATAATCTCAATAGCGGCAGTCATATAAGGCCAGCAGAGCGGGGGCTGAACCAAGCCAGCGCAGAACTGCGCAAGCAGCAGGTCAGCAATCCCAGCTACCAGATTCACCTCAGGTTAAATGCTCAGGGCACCGACTTTAGCGGCAGTAATATCCTCGACTTTGATTTCAAGCCCCAGGGCAGCGATCTGACCATCGACTTTACCAATGGCAGCATCAACCAGATCAGTATCAATGGGAAAGTTAGCGACTATCAATACAATGGTTTCTTTATCAGTATTGCCGAACAGCAGCTGGTAGCTGGCAACAACCGTATAGAGATTAACTACAGCCATCCCTACAGCAAAGATGGCGCCGGACTCTATTACTTTAAAGATCCGATCGACGACCGCGTCTACACCTATAGCGACCTCGAACCCTACGACGCCAACCGCATCTTTCCAATATTCGACCAGCCCAATCTCAAAGCCAAATTTACCCTGAGCGTCGATGCCCCGGCAACATGGCAAGTGATCAGCGCCAATCGCGAAACTTCAATCACTAAAAATGCTGACCGCGCTGTCTGGCAATTTCCGCCCACACTGCCAATCAGCAGCTATATTATGCCAGTGCATGCCGGTAACTATGCCAGCTTTGATTTAGGGGATTATCAGGGAATTGCTCTGCGTCTTTTCTCCCGTCAGTCCAATGCGCAGTATGTGCCAGTGGAAGAATGGAATGCCGCCACCCGCCATGGCTTTGCCTTCTTTAATGACTTTTTTGGTATCGACTATCCGTTCGGAAAATACGATCAGATCGCCGTGCCTGACTTTAATTCTGGTGCCATGGAAAATGTCGGCGCCGTGACTTTCTCCGATCGTTACTGCTGTATTCCCGGCAGCCGCAGTATCGGCGAGAAATCCTTTCTCACCAATGCGATTCTCCACGAGCAGGCCCATATGTGGTTTGGCAATCTGGTGACCATGGATTGGTGGGATGATATCTGGCTCAACGAAAGCTTTGCCGAAATTGCCAGTTATTTTGCTCTCGAGAGCTACGAGAACTTTGATCAACCCTGGCTGGAATTTCTATTGCAGCGAAAGACCTGGGGATACCGGGATGATGAATATATTACCTCCCACCCAATCAAAGGGGAGATTAAACACACCGATCTGGTAATGGCCTCTATCGACGGTATTACCTACGCCAAGGGCGGTTCGGTGCTGCGCCAGCTAAGATACTATATTGGCGAAGATATCTTCCGTAGCGGCCTGCAGAGCTATATGAAGAAATACGCCTATCAGAACACCAGATTTCAAGATCTGCTCGATGAACTTGCCCACGCCGCTGCGGACAATAAGACCGTGAATATAAACCAGTGGGCTGATCAATGGATTAAAACCATCGGTGTTAACCGTGTCTCCTCAGAGCTGCAGTGCAGCAATGGGCAGGTTGAATCTCTGCATTTAATTCAGAGTGGCAGCCACAATAGTGCATTACTGCGAACCCACAAACTGCAGGTTGGGCTCTACCCCCTAAAAGATCAAAAGCTTCAACAACCCACTATTTTACCGGTCACAATAGAGGGGAAAAGAACCCCAGTTGAAGCTGCCACTGGTCAGCCCTGCCCGGCACTGGTACTACCCAATATTGGCGACTATGCCTATATCAAGGTCAATCTGGATACCCAGACTCGAGATACCTTGGCTAAACACCTCTCTGGGATTGATGATCCAGTGGCCAGCGCCCTATTCTGGCTGGCGCTTTGGGACGGGGCTATGGATGGTGAATACCCCGTAACCGAGCACAGCCAAATAGCCCTTAAACATGTGCGTCTGGAAACTAACAACCAGATGATTGATGAAATTGCCAACTCTCTTGCCAACACCCATCGCTGGATAGAGCGCATGAACGATCAGGGTCAGTTCGATCAATTATTAGCCAAGCTTTCATCACAGATAGTTGAGCTTGCCGATCAGCGCCTGTCACTGATCGAACAATCTTCTAAGCAGCCGACTAATAACCAACAGCCCTCTGGTCTGGGCGGTGATGAGTTTCAAATCTGGTTTGATCTCTACAAGAGTGCGATCCACCTTCCAGAGCAACTTCAGACTGCTGCCCTGTGGCTAGAAAACAACAGGGCCTTTAGCTGGCCACTGGATCAGCGTAGCCGCTGGTCAATACTGTCGATCTTGGCCAGTAATTATTACCCGAATATTGAAAAAATAATTGAAACTGAACTGGCCAGTTATAGTTCCGCGCGGGGTAAATTACGCTACCTGTCAGTAAAAACAAAGATTGCCGATAAAAATCAAAAGCTCAATATTATCCAACAGGTGCTCGACTCCAATAGCGATAAAAGTCTCGCCAACCGCAAGGCCATGGCAGGCACTTTATTTGATATTCGAGATCGCCAGACCACCAGAGAACAGACCGAACTGGTCGTACAGCGACTGATTAACGAAGACAGCAGCCTTGACCCTAGAATACGAGATTATTTGGCTTCTCGAGTTGTGGGCAGTGCCTATCTCTGTTCGGAGCAGTGGAATCAGTTTGTCGACAACTATTTAAACAGTTCCAAACAACTTAACCAGTTGCTGGTTAATGGACTGCGGGAATCACAGCAAAACAATAATCGCTGTATCAAAGCCAAAGCGCTGCTGTTGTAATTATCAGGCGCTTATCAACACCAACTACCGCCCCACCTGAGTTCGATAGAGGGCGGTGGTTACCGGATCGGAACAGCAAAAAATCACCCACTCCATCAATGGGTTTTTACGCAGTGCAGAGTCCACCTGCTGAACGGCAATCTTAGTCGCACGGTTGGCGGGAAACCCCTTTGCACCGCCGCTAATTGGGGTAAAGGCTATAATCCGAAAGTTCTGCTTCTTAGCCATATCCATGGCCTTTCTATAGCAGGAGGCCAACTGCTCTTCTTCCTGATAGTCGCCGCCGCGCCACAGCGGGCCAATAACCTCAATAACCGCATTGGGGCTATCCGCAGATGCGGGAACAATACGAATCTCTCCGATAAGAGAGTTTTGTGACTGGAACTGATTTGGGTTGGTTTTATCACTGGATTCTTTATGACTTTTCTGTCGATCAAAAGAATCTTTGCCAATTAATGGATTGACGATCGCATCCACATTTAGTGTTGCGACCTTACCCTGATGAATTTTTATACGATGCACTATTTTCCCCACCTCGAAATAGACTTCAGGATTATAGGAAAAAGACCTCAATAGAATGGTGATGCCTGTCTCAATCCCTATGACTAATAAGGCGAGGGGCAGCTATAAAAATTACAGATTAATTGCCTTGATAGCGGACATATCAATATCTTCTCGTTCAATTTTCAAGGTTTCAAAATCAAACAGATCGGTGTCCGCCAACTGCGAGGGAGAGATATTCTGGACTGCGCCAAAAATCTGATCGATGCGGCCGGGGAACTGACGCTCCCAATCCACCAACATCTGCTTGACCACATTGCGCTGCAAGCCTTCCTGAGAACCACAGAGATTGCAGGGAATAATCGGGAACTGCTTTAACTCTGCCAGAGCGATCAGATCCGACTCGCGGCAGTAAGCCAGCGGCCGAATAATAATATTTTTCTTATCGTCGGAGAGCAGCTTGGGCGGCATTGCCTTGAGCTTTGCCTGATGGAACATATTTAAAAATAGCGTCTCAACAATATCATCGCGGTGATGACCCAGAGCAACTTTGGTACAGCCAATCTGCTCGGCAAAACCGTAGAGGGTTCCGCGACGCAAACGAGAGCAAAGACTGCAATAGGTTTTGCCTTCGGGAATCTTGCTAGTCACAATGCTGTAGGTATCTTTTTCCAGAATATGATATTCGATTCCCAGAGTATCCAAATACTGGGGAAGAACATGCTCGGGAAAGCCCGGCTGCTTTTGATCCATATTGACCGCCACCAGATCAAATTTGATCGGCGCACTGGCTTGCAGATTAAGCAGTATATCCAGCATGGCATAGGAATCTTTGCCGCCGGACATACAGACCATAATCCGGTCGCCCTCTTCGATCATATTGTAATCGGCAATAGCCTGCCCCACATTGCGACGCAGGCGCTTTTGCAGTTTATTGGCTTCTAGCTGATTTTTTCGAATCGACATCTTGGGCTCTGTTCGCGGTTGCTTAAAAGCCGGCTATTGTAATTGCACAGTGTCGTTTTCACCAAGGGGCAGTTACAGTTTTGTTAGACGATTACAATATGAGTAACCTGATGGAGATCCCTCGTCGCTGCGCTCTGTCGGGATGACGGTGGTTTTTTTGCCATCCTGAACACTTTCGCTGTCATCCTGAACTTTCCAGCTGTCATCCTGAACGCAGTGAAGGATCTCCATCAGGTTCCTCCTTAATGGATATGAGTAATCGGATGGAGGTCCCAGCATACGCTGGGATGACGGGGGATTCTTTCGTCATACTGGCGTAGGCCAGTATCTCAGGCTCAGTGCTCCACCCCTACAACGGCCAAACCGTCTCAGGAGAATTCGGTCGTGCATCATAGTTAAATTCAATATCACCACTAAAACCGAGAATATAAAGGGCCTTTTTATCATCGGCGTAGTGGGCAAATAACTTTAATAAGCGTTTATCGTCAGCACCAAAATCCTCGCGGTACCAGTCAAAAATCTTTGATACCCGCATCTCCTGTCGACTCACAACCAGACCTCGGGGATGATTAATAAACTCTCGCGCAGACTGCCTTAACAGAGCATCCATATTAGCCACCGTAAAAGCTTTGGCCTGAATCGCTGGACAGCCGACAGTGGCACAGCTGAGTCCAAAAATAACTTTGTAGTCATGCCATAGGGGACGCAATATACGATCGCCTATATCCGCTCGGCTAAGTTTGATCCCCGCGACTTTGACCCGCGTATTTAATTTGCTTGCCCTCACCGATTTAAGGGGGTAATTTTTTAATAGACCCTGAATGGTCAGTGCATTGTAAAGATTTAACCAGTAGGCCTTCTGCTCACGCCTTGGATAGTCACGGGGATCTATAGAGGTCATCTGTTTGATATAGGCCTTGAGTTGCTTGCCATCTCTGCGACTGACATCGCCATAGCGAAAACGATTAATGCCAGAGGGGTGGTTGGTCACCACGTAGGTTTTTAAAAAGCCATCAAAGACTGAATGATCTATAATGGCCGGATTGGATTCATTGCTCTTGTTCCAGATCGGCCAGGACTGAGTATCGAGACTGGCAACAGCGGTCGAGGCGAATGTAAGGGCAAAAGTAGCCGTAAGGATTACCACAGAAAACAACTTGAAAGCGCGCATATAAACTCCGTTTGGGCATTGCTTTTAAAGAAAAATTTTAAACAGGTTGTCTTGGTAACACTGCCCTCCCAGGCAATCAATTTGGAGTCATCAGAACTTTGAACAGCATCACCAAAATCGACCAATCCCAGTCACAACTTATGCAAAATGATCAGCGTTTTGTCTGGCACCCCTATTCCTCCCTGACCGCACCAATTCCCGCCTACGAGGTGGTATCTGCTGAGGGTGTCTACCTGAAATTAGCGGATGGCACCGAGCTCATCGATGGCATGGCCTCCTGGTGGTGTGCGATCCATGGTTACAATCATCCGGTGCTTAATGCTGCGGCAAAAAACCAGATCGATAAGTTCAGTCATGTGATGTTTGGCGGCATAACCCATGCCCCGGCAGTTGATCTCTGCGCAAAGCTGGTCGAAATCACCCCATCGGGACTGGATAAGGTATTTCTCTCCGACTCTGGCTCAGTCGCCGTAGAGGTGGCGATTAAAATGGCCTTCCAGTATTGGATTTCCCAGGGACAGCCAAATAAAAACCGACTACTCAGTCTGCGCAGTGGCTACCATGGCGATACTTTTGCCGCCATGTCGGTCTGCGACCCAGTCACTGGTATGCATCATATGTTCGATCAGGTGGTTGCCAAACAGTACTTTGCACCGGCCCCGCAGACCGCTATTCATGAGCCTTGGGACGAACAGGATATCGCCGAATTTGCCACAATGATTAGCGACAAAAAAGATCAGCTGGCGGCAGTGATTCTAGAGCCCATAGTTCAGGGGGCTGGAGGTATGCGCTTCTACTCACCAGATTATCTCAAGCGCGTGCGGGAACTCTGCGACCAGCACAATGTGCTGTTGATCGCCGATGAAATCGCCACGGGCTTTGGCCGCAGCGGCAAGTTATTTGGCTGCGAATGGGCGGGTATTTCTCCGGATATTATGTGTCTGGGCAAAGCGATTACCGGTGGCTATATGACCCTTGCCGCCACCCTGTGCAGCGAAAAAGTCAGCAACGGTATCTGCAATGGTGAAGCTGGCTGCTTTATGCACGGCCCGACCTTTATGGGCAACCCCCTCGCCTGCGCAGTGGCCAACGCCAGTATTGATCTGTTGCTTAGCAGTGATTGGCAAGCCAATATTCAGCGTATTGAAGGCACATTAAAAACCGAACTAGCACCTTTTGAGGCTCTGGAGAATGTTGCTGAAACTCGCGTTTTAGGCGCTATAGGTGTGATTGAAATGAAACAGCCAGTGACTCTGGCTGAGATTCAGAAGCAATTTGTCGCCGAGGGAATATGGGTGCGACCCTTTGGAAAATTGGTCTATGTAATGCCGCCCTATATCACTACGGATAAGCAGTTACATAAGCTGGTACAAGGGATTTACGCTGTTCTATCGAAAGGCTAAATAGAGGCTACAGGCCTGCTACAGCGCTCCGTTAGGGGAGATGGTGCCAACCCTACTTACTTGCTGCAGCGTTCCTTGGTTAGCATGATGACGGATATTAGAGAGATCCCCGCCAATCAATGCGGTTTTCCGGTTTGATAAGCACCAAATGGGCATCACCCAGCGCGCGCTCGAGAAAACCACCTTCGCTGTAACAGAGATAGAACTCCCACATACGAATAAACTGGTCTGAGTAACCCAGCGCTTTAACCTGTTCGATATTGTCAAAAAAGCGTTCGCGCCAGTGTTGCAGTGTGGTGGCATAGTGCGGGCCAATATCTTCGAGATGAAACAGACGCATATCGGTGGCCTTTTTTACCGAGTCAGCAATAGCACTGACCGAGGGAATAAATCCACCGGGGAAAATAAATTTCTGAATAAAATCCACCGAATTAATAGCCTGATCATAGTACTGATCGGCAATGGTAATCGCCTGAATCAGCATAATGCCTTCAGGCTTAAGCAGTGAGCTGCACTTGGCAAAGTAGGTATCCAGATACTGGTGCCCTACTGCCTCGATCATCTCAATTGAAACCAACTTATCGTACTGACCGCTGAGGTCGCGATAGTCTTCCATCAGCAGTGTAATCTTATCTTCAAGGCCAGCGGCGGCAACTCGACTGGCGGCCATCGCATGCTGCTCTTTAGAGATAGTGGTGGTGGTTACTCTGCAGCCATAGTGGGTGGCGGCATAGATAGCAAAACCACCCCAGCCAGTGCCGATCTCAATCACATGGTCGTCACTATTGAGTTGTAACTTGTCACAGATACGTTTGAGCTTGCCGACTGAAGCCTCTTCAAGGGTGGATTCAGGCCGGGGATAGTAGGCGCTTGAATACATCATTGTCGGGTCGAGAAATAACTCAAACATCTCGTTACCCAGATCGTAATGAGCTTCAATATTGCGGCGACTGCCGCTCTGGGTATTGCGATTTAACCAGTGACCGATGCGCAGCAGCGGTGCTTTAAGTTTGGAGAGGCTGCCTTCAACAGCATCTAGCACATGGCGGTTGCGCACCATAATACGAACCAGCGCTGTCAGGTCGCTGCAGGTCCAGCAACCTTGCATATAAGACTCGCCGGCGGCAACAGAGCCACCAAAAGCGAGATCGGAGTAGAAACGCGGTTCGATCACTTTGATATCGACGCACAGTTCCCCATCGCTGACGGGCTGACCAAAAATCATCTCACCGCGACTATCGGTAATACGTATCTGTCCGTAGCTGATCTTTTCAAATCGCGCCATCACGCCTTTGCGTGCAAACTGGTCAATCCAGCGCGGTCGACTCGAGGTGATTTTTTGGGAAATATCTGTGCTCACGTTAGAACTCTCTCTTGTTATTATTTTTGTTGATAGTCGCCACCATGGCCTAAAAATGGAACCCGCTTCAACCAGATTTTTAAGGCCTGCCAATAAATTGCTGCTGTTACCTTTGCGGTCATCAAGGGCAGTTTAAACAACTGCTTTGCCAGAGTTGCCGAGGTTATAGGCTGAGCTAGCATATCAAGCTCAACATCAAAGACTCTCTGTCCTTGACGATGATTCTGCATTCTTACCTTTAACTGCTCAGTTGGCAATGAAAACTCAAACTTATAGTACATATCCATAGGCATAAAGGGCGATACGGTAAATCGCTTATCGGTGCGGTAATAGAGGTTGGCACCTTCAATCTCGGGCGTATCTTTCTCGTTTTCACCCAGCACATAACAGTAACGCTCTCCCCAGGGGGTATTGGTCACTTCCGCCACTATGCTGTGGATAGTTTCATCATCGGCGTTAAAACAGTAGTAAAAGCTGACTGGATTGGATTTATAGAATAGATAGCGCAGATTGGTTAGCAGGCGAATGGGGCCACTGGGTCTGCTGCCGGTTTTCTCACTGACCAGTTCCCGTATAGAGTCTGCTAGTGGTTGCTCTGAATCGCCGCTGTGATCGGCGCGATTAAACCAGGCAAAATTGAGTCGTTTACTGGACCACAGCCAGTATTTATCAAACAGGCTGTCGACCTCATCGAGATCTAGGTAGAGCATAAATAGTTGATAGCGAAACCTGTTCACTGCCGGCATATGTCGACAGTGGCCGATGGTGCCAGCGTAGAGTCGACTGTGAATGCCTGATTTCATACTACCTACTGCCTCTTATCGAAAGCCTGTTATTGAAAAAGCCCGTTAATGAAAGCCCGCTATTGAAAGCTATTTTTAAAATGCTCCAGCGCATCCAGCGCACTGACCACACCGTCCTCATGAAAACCGTAACGCCAGTAGGCACCACAGTAAAAAGTGCGGGCAGTATTGATCTCCGCCTGTCGCGCCTGTGCGGCGACCGACTCTGGCGTGTATACCGGATGCTGATAATTCATGCGCTTTAATACTTTACTCGGATCAATTGCGTCACTGTTATTTAAAGTTACGCAAAATTGCTCCGGGCACTCAAAGCCCTGCAGAATATTCATATTGTAAGTGACCGGAACCCGACCCTGCTCGCCCTCAAGCAGATGGTAATTCCAAGCCGCCCATGCAAGCTTGCGCAGGGGCATAACCGACTCATCTGTATGCAACAGCACTTCGTTATCCTGATAGGTTATTGCGCCCAACACCTGCTGTTCCGCTTCACTGGGATCGGCCAACATAGCCAGTGCCTGATCACTGTGACTGGCAATAAATACCGCATCAAAATGCTCTTCGCCAGCAGCGCTGGTAATTACCACACCGGTCTCTGTGCGCTGGACTTTTTTAACTGGCGTAGAGAGTCTAATCCTGTCTTTAAAGGAGGCGGTTAAGGCACTGGCATAGGTTTTTGAGCCACCTTTAATCACGTACCAGTCGGGGCGATCATTAACACTGAGCAGACCGTGATTCTGAAAGAAGCGAATAAGGTAACGGGCTGGGAACTGATACATTATTTGCAGATCCGCCGACCACACAGCGGCAGCCATAGGGATTAAATACAGATCAATAAAGTTCTGGCTGTAGTTACCGCGCTGCAGATATTCTCCAAGGGTAATATCGTCGATATCCTCGGTGACCAGTGCGCTGGCTTCTTTATTAAAGCGCAGAATCTCAAAAATCATCTTCCAGAACGAGGGACGCAATAAATTGCGACGCTGGGCAAACAGGCTGTTTAGGGTTGAACCCATATATTCCAGACCGGTCTTCTCGCACTTAATACCAAAGCTCATGGTGGACAGCTGTTCTTCTACGCCTAGCTCGGCCAGTAACTTTATAAAATTGGGATAGGTTTTGTGATTAAAAACAATAAAGCCTGAGTCGACTTTATAGGTTTTACCATTGGATTCTATATCGTGGGTGTGGGTGTGACCGCCAATATAATTATTGGCCTCAAATACAGTGATCTCGTGCTCTTTATTGAGATGGTAAGCGGCGACATTACCGGAGATTCCTGTGCCAATAACTGCAATTTTCATATTTTCACTTGTACTTCTATTTTTGTTATTTTTATATTTCTTTTATTGAATGTCAGCCATCTGGTGCGGGGCTTTTTCCAACATCTCAGAATTGTATCCGAGCGCGGTGACAAAGTTCTCTAATTCTACATAAATATGCGCCGGTATTTGCGGGCTGCGGGCCATTATCCACACATAGTCGCGATTGTTGCGACCAATTATCGTGTATTGGTACTCATCATCCAGATAGACAATGCGATAGTCCGCTTTAATTGGCCATATAAATTGCATACCCCACTCGGCATTGGTCTGGGCATTTTTGATAAAACCGCGGGGCTGATAGGTTTTTTTCTCCCCATCAAACCCATCGGCATTAAAGGTAAAGGTAGTGGCAATAGTGCCATCAGTATCCAGTCGGTAGGACTCAATGGGATTGTGTGCGCCCTTCTCTACAAAGGTGGGAATATTGGCGATCACATACCAGTCACCCATAAAGCGCTCGATATCCACATATTCAACCGTTGCCATAGGTGGCTGGGAATTGCAGCTTGCCAGTAGAAAAAACAATGGTGCCAAAACGGTTAGCTTTAAGTTTTTCATTATCAATGTCCTGTGTGGGGTGAAAGCGCTTCAAAAATCCGCTGATAGCGAATTAAGCCACCGATCTGCAACTTTGATTCCAGCGACAGCCAGTTACCCGCCGCATCGTATTGCAAGCGCACATCGGCCTCGGGGCCAGCGATAAGCATATGGGTAATATTGCTCTGCTCAGATAGGCTGCTGCTGATCTCAACGGGAAGATACTGACCGGATTCAGCATTGAGAAGAAAATCCGCTTCGAGCAACTGAGGATTCCAGTAGGCAAAACCTCTGGCACAGCCATCAATAGCCTGAGAACCCTCTGCATTTGTCACGACCAAACCATTGGCACCAGAGGTCGCGTTAACAGTGATAGTTTTGCCCTGCTTTTGGGTTTGGCTTTTTAAGGAGACCAGACAGCCCCCCTGCCAAACTTCTTCGGCCTGATGGAGGTATTTTATTTTTTTGATCATTAGCACCTTAAAGTCCAGATGCATGGTCGAGGAGACCTGAAGATTTTCACCCTGCTGAAGCAGGCGAAATTTGTGACTACCAACTTCTCGATCGTTGATAAACACTTTGAAATCGAGATTTTTTTCAACCGTCTCAATCGGCGTTTCCAGTGCAGAACTACTCTGGATTAACAGCAGTAAAAGTACACCAGTTAAAGTCCTAATCATGTTGCTTCTCCAATCCATGGATTTGCCCAACCACTACGTTTGCACGGCCACTATCTTACGTGGCTTCCAGGGGAAGAAGGTATTGGTGGAGTCTATATAGGCCTGATAATCAGGTCTGCGTGAGGTAATGCCATTCTCCATATTGCCAACACCGGAGAACTTCATCAGCAAAAAGGTCATCACTAGCGGAGCCACTAAAATCCAAACAGAAGCGGTTGGAATCGCAAAGATAAACCATGCCCACCAGATACAAAACTCGCCGAAATAATTGGGGTGACGGCAGTAATGCCAGAGCCCGGTATTCAGAGTTTTTCTATCCTGTACTACCTTGTTGTTAAAAGCGTGCAACTGGTTGTCGGCAACGCTTTCAAATATAAAACCAAACAGCCATAGAGCCACACCGGCACTGTGCCAGAAACTCCAGCTAAGGGCAGTTGCCGCGGTCGCACCGGCATCGAATACAGGAACAAAGATAATACTGATAATCCAAGCGATAAGGCTCTGGAATATAAAGATCAAATAGAGGCTTTTAAGGCCAAAATTTGGAGAATTGCGCTTGCGGATAACCTGATAGCGACGATCTTCAGGCTGGTTGCGACCACGCTTCATCAAAAAGTAAGTCAACCTAAGCGCCCAGACAGTGACCATCAGCAACAGCACCAAGCTGACAGTGCTCTCTATACCCGTATGGTAGGCATAGGTAGCTGCAGCTGCCAGTGACAGCAGCGACCAGATATAGTCGACTATGCTGACATCATCAATAGCCAGACTGATAAGCCAGGTGGTGCCCCCTATCAGAAGCAGTACCGGCAGTGCCTGCAACATTAGCTCCAGATTAATGCTAAGTAATAAACTCATTGAGCTTCTCCCTCAATTTGGCCATAGCCATTGATTCTTTCTGCTACCCAGAGGATTAGGGGCATAAGTATTGCCCAACCCAAGGAAAGTGCAATTAATGCGCGCTGGTTATCAATAAATTCAACGGCGCCGAGCTTTTCTCCGGCAATAAATGCCATCGGGCCAAACACCGCGCCCATAACGACAGCCAACAGCCAGCGGCCCTTCATCCAAGCCATAGAGACGTTAATAGTAGTTGCAAATAATGCCCACATAACCACCAGCCAGTAGGGTGCCAGGCTGCTACCTAGAGCAGAGGTTCCAGCATAGGCCAGCCAGTGCTGAGATAACAGCAGGGTTTCCCAAGAAAACCCAATGGCCGCAGCGGCCAAAACCAGATATAGCTCTGCGCGGAAGTCAGTAACTCTGTAGAGGTGTAGTGCAATCAAAAGGATAGCGATGGATGAACCCAGCAGCGACATATTGCTGGCAGCACCGATCACACAGGCTAACCAGCCTATATGAAAAACACCAAAATTAAGAATTAGATTCATCCGTTGGCCCCATTGCCTTTATTCTTCTGTTGTTACGCCCTATATCGGCAAAAGGATCATATACAGCGCTTACAAAAAAAGCCCTGTAGCGGGCTTTTAATTTATAGCTAGAGAACTGGATAACAGAGTTGCAGATTAACGCTTGGTACGGCGCGCCTGCTCAAGTTTTTCACTGGTATTCTGGCGCGCAGCGCTGCTTTTCTTAACCAACACATAGGTTGCACCTAGACCACCGTGATGCTTCTGTGCGGTGTGAAAGGCGAGCACCTGATCAAACTGTTTCAGCCAGTGATTAACACAGCTCTTCAGGATTGCCGGGCGTTCGCGACCCTCACCTTTACCATGAGTAATCAAAGCACAGCGCACCCCATGTTTTTGACAGTCATCAACAAAACGCCAAAGTGCCGTGCGCGCCTGCTCAACATTGTGGCGATGCAGGTCAAGCCGCGATTGAATTTCATATTTACCCATGCGCAGATTTTTATAGACCCCGTGCTGAACACCGGGACGGGAAAATTCGAGGGGATCCAGCGCTGCGACCTGAGTGATAATACTGTCGGGATCGAGGAAGTTGCCATCGGCCTGCATTTCCAACTGCGCGGCTTTGCGACGGGCTATTACACCGGGAGTTACCTCAGCAGATTTGGGAACAAAGGCGGCACCTTTGCCCTTTAAAGGCTCAACATCGTCACCAAACATTGCGCCAAACTGGTCTTGATCATCTGACTGTGGGTCGGCCTGTTGTCCGTTGGGTCTATTGTGGTTGCGGGCCGATGACATGGCTGAGGTTCCTCTTGTTTTAACCATCTTTCTATATTTTCTCGATCTTAAACTAGCCCCAGCCTGCGCTGGGGTGACGTTCCTGAAGCAGAAGGACGCAATTGATTTATGTACCCAGTGTCCACTTAGGGTAAAATCGCCGGCCTGTCATTTACCGCCATCAGGAACAGACTATGCAGGTCAGCCACAACCACGTTATCACCCTTCACTATCAGCTTAAAGATGATAATGAAGCAATTCTCGATAAAACTTACGGCAATGATGAACCAATGGTTTATCTGCACGGACATCGTCAGATGATTCGCGGCTTTGAGTTGGCGATTAAGGACGCTGAAGTGGGTGAAAAACGCAGCTTTATGGTAATGCCTGCAGAGGGCTATGGGCTGCGCAATGTAAATAATACTCAGCGTATTCCAACCAAATATCTCAAACATGAAGGCCGGTTAAGCGCTGGCCAGAGCATTAATGTAAATACTGACAACGGTGTAAAACCGGGGACTATTATCAAGGTCGGAAAATTTAATGCGGATGTCGATATGAACCATCCACTGGCGGGTAAGAACCTTCACTTTGATGTAGAGATTCTCAATATCCGCGCCGCCACGGAGGAAGAAGTCTCCCAGGGTCGTGTTAATGGCAACGGTGACTGTGGTGGCTGCGCTAGCTGCGACAACTGATGGAGCTTGTCTGGCAGCAATACCTGCTTATTGTTCTGGTGTTTATATGGAGCGGCTTTGTTCGCTCCGGACTCGGCTTTGGCGGGGCGCTGTTTACCATCCCATTTTTATTGCTGATTCACAATGACCCGCTGTTTTTTCTACCGATTATCTCTATACATTTATTATTTTTTGCCTCGCTGACCCTGCTACCGAAAATAGGTACCTCAAAGCAGTCATTAGATAAAACCGATCAGCAACCGCTACCGACCGTTAACTGGCGCTTTGTACGCTACGCGCTGCTGATTATGATTATCCCCAAATTAGCTGGGGTTATTGGCCTGCTGATACTGCCGTCGGATTTAATGAACTGCATTATTTTCGTTTTAATCGGTGCCTACTCAATGACCTATATTATCGGTCGCCCGCTTACCAGCAATAGTCGACTACTGGATATTCTATTTTTGGTTCTTGGAGCCTATATCAGCGGCACCTCGCTAATTGGCGGGCCACTGGTTATAGCCGTGGCCATGCGCCATATAAAATCCCATGAGTTTCGCAATACCCTATTTGTACTCTGGACGGTACTGGTCAGCATCAAGTTAGCGGCCTTTGCCTATGCCGGTGTCGATCTGCAATTTGCCGCGGCACTCTGGCTGCTGCCCTTTGCCGCTATTGGCCATTTTATTGGCCTGCGTTTTCATCAGCAGCTATTGCAGCAGAGCAATGCCCGCTTCTATCAAATCCTCGGTGGTGTGCTATTAACCGCCAGTGTTGCCGGGGTGGCGCAAATTCTCTACGGGTAGAAGGCATCCACTGTGGCGATCGCGGCAAGCTTTGCTACTATAAAGGGAGTACAGCAGTCCATAAGGAAGGAATCCCGCAATCCATGTCTCCTATTTTTGTGCGCCTGGCTATACCCGCTGTCTGCTTTGCAGCAGCGCTGATATTGCGCAACTGGTTTATCAGCCATGGCCTCAACAACCCCACTGAAGATCTGACCTTCCTGCTTCTCAACCTTCCCTATATCTTACTCGCCCTGAGTGCGCTGTTAGCGCTGTTGAGTGAGCACGCTGTGGAGGCCGGAATTAGCCTCTGTATGCTCTGTGCTTACTGGCTAGTTCAAACTCAACTGCAGGTGCCACTGGAAACTCAGCCTGCCGGACAGATATATTATCTTCTCAACCTCCTATTACCCTGCCTGATATTTGCCTATGCCTTTCTGCCGGAACAGAGCTATCGACAGCCACTGGGACTAGCGGCAATTGCTCTGGCGCCGGTGATTATTATTCTGCTCGCGCGAATCATGGCCTTTGATAGCCAGCTGTTTTTTGCCTCGGCACAGCAAGCACTTGGCAATCCGGTTTTTAGCCATCTATCAGCCGCCTCCAGCGCGCTCTACCTTATCGTTTTTGGAGTCTGTCTGGGTCTCTGCATTTACCGCCAACAGACCTTGGAAAGCTCTCTGCTTGGCTGCACGCTGATTACCTACAGTACCTTTGGCTGGATCCACCTAAGCCATATTTCGGCCTTTATGTTTTCCGCTATTGGGGTGCTGCTAAGTATTAATTTGATTATCAGCTTGCTGACTATTGGTTATCGCGATGAACTCACCCAGATAGGTAACCGCCGGGCACTAAAACAGAGCGCCAAAAATCTCCGCGGCAGTTACTCGGTGGCAATGGTGGATGCGGATTATTTTAAAAAGATCAATGATCAGTACGGCCACGACCTGGGTGATCAGGCGCTCAGAGTTATTGCTGGATTGCTGCGTAAAACTGCAGATGGAGCAAAGCCTTTTCGCTATGGCGGTGAGGAGTTCTGTCTGCTTTTTAAAGGAAAATCCCGACAGGAAGTCATAGATACGCTGGAGAATATTCGTCAGGCCATTGCTAATTACGATATGGTTATTCGAGATAAAAAACATCGCCCCAGAGCCTCAAAACAGGGTGAAAAACGCCGTGGTGCCAGTCGTCGCAACGGTGATCTGCGCCTGACCGTTAGCATCGGAGTTGCTAGCAGCGATAACAGCGGGCAGTTTGATCAGGTACTGAAAAAAGCTGACAAGGCACTCTACCGCGCCAAAGCCAGAGGCCGCAATCGTGTGCAGGCGGCCTAGCTATGAAACACCGTTGTCTCTTCCAGAGCCGCGCGGTCAGTGCGGAAGTTATTGGCAGCATCAGATTTATCTATATAGCCAAATGACAGTCCCATCAATAATTTAAAGTGACTCTCCACAGCCAGTTCTTCGCGAACCAAATCGGGGAAACAGCTAATGGATGTCTGGGGGCAGGACCCTATTCCGGCATTGGCAAGAGATAGCATTAGGGTCTGGGCATACATTCCCACATCGGCAGCAAGACGCACAGTCTCGGGAAATTCATCGGTGACAAAAACAAATGCCACATGGGGTGCATCAAAAAATTCAAAGTTGCGCATCCATGACCAGGCGCGCTTCTCTCGGTCCTGGCGTGTAACACCCTGGTACTCCCAGAGACCAAGTGCCGAACAGATCTGACGCTGTTTGTAGTCGCCGCTAAACTTACCCTTCCAGGGGAAATCAGGATTTCCCTCACCCCCTTCCAGTGCCGCAGCTTTCATTTTTTCCCGCATTCGATCACAGGCCTCACCAGACAACACATGCACATGCCAGGGCTGCACATTGCAGTTGGAGGGCGCCCAGCTAGCCAATTCAAAGACTTCTTTTAAGGTTCTCTCATCAACCGCTTTGGGTAAAAATCCGCGGTATGAATGTCGCGCTTTAACAACGTCGGTAAATTCCATTAACTTTTCTCTGTAAAGTTTCTATTCGGCGCGGGACTGTAACAATCAGGGCAAAC
>JAQWGK010000064.1 GCA_029238255.1 Porticoccaceae bacterium
CAGGGCAAACCAATATACTTAAAAGTTTTTTGTCCACGATAACCGTCCGTTTCAAAACCGCGTTAGTGTACGCAAAATCCGCAAAAACCGCCATGGTCTGAGGAAGATATCGCTGTTAATGATTGAAGAAAGGCGAAAGAACTACTGAGCAGGAAAAGCCTGAAGAACCAACTCTGGATCAACACGGACATTACGCCAATTCATCCGCCAATCCAAATGGGGGCCTGTTGCCCGACCGGTTGCACCCACTTTGGCAATTGCGTCACCCCGCTCAACGCGGCTGCCCTCAGTGACAAGGATATCGCTAAGATGGAGAAAACTTGAACTCAGACCATGGCCATGGTCGATTATCAGCGTGCCACCAGAGTAAAAAAGATCTCGGTGAGCCAGACGGACTATACCCGCCGCCGGCGCTTTGACTTCAGTACCTGTGGGTGCAGCGTAATCGACGCCATAGTGGGGACTTTTCGGCACACCGTTATAAAATCGCTGACTGCCATAGACACCGGTTTTTGGCCCCTGTAAAGGCTTTACAAAACCTTCGATAAAATCGGTTTTATCAGTAACTTCACGGCGCGCCTCACGAACCAGCGCCGAATCAGATTTAATTCTCTGTAACTGTTCAGCCGGTGGCGTAACCGTACTCTGAGGAACACCCTCAATACGCTGTATTTTGAAATCCCTTGTAACAACAGGGTAATGCTCTTCTACAACAGTGCCATTGGGGCCGCTGACAAGAAAAGTCGAAGAGCCCTGAGCATTGCGCCCGAGGCCAAACAGAAAACGTCCATCTGCTGTGGTCTTTATTGGCTCACCGGCAACACTGATATGGTAGTCAGGTTTAATCTGACCCAGTAAAAGCCCGCCCTGCTGCCAACTGCCCTGCCAGACAATCGCAGATTCAGTAGCAGCAAATATGCTGGCTGAGAAAAAACTGACGGCCACAAAAACACCCACCGAAGCCAGTTTATGGAATAGGTCAATGGAGCGGTTTACTGTGCGTTTTATTGAAATCATTAAAGGCCCTAAACAATCACTTTTAGAGCCTCAAAAAGGGACTTAATCCAAACCCCTTTCAGTCGCTGGCTCTTCAATATTTACATAGGGTTCCAGAGAGGCAATTCGACAGCTAAAACCTGAAGAACCCATTACACTAAATCGATCAAATCCGGCACAGAGCTTAAGACCGCTGGCATAGTGAATATAGCCATTACGTTTAATGCCGGGGCACTCGCGCTTAAGTTTCAAGATAATCTTTTTCTTGCCAGAATCTCTATTTCTTACAGACATCAACGCAGTCTGATCATCCATAAACTTGATACGTTTAATTCGATTTAAGGGTACACAACCATTGCGAATATTCCAAGCCGCGGGATTCACCTCTTCTTCCAAGGATTTAAGCTTATCCGCCAAGCTTTCAACTTTGGATGTATTATCTATATTGGAAGCAGTAGTAGAACCAGTAGTGGACGCACTGGCATTGTCCGCCTGCTGCGCAAGACCCTGACCGGAAAATAGTAAAACTGACATTAAAAAAACTAGTACAGACCCTGTAAAATTGGTTATCTTCATCTTGATCTCCCTGATACACAGATGACGTGATCCCTCAACAGTAGAAAACATTGACCCTTCAACCTTTAAGGAACTAATATTAAAATCTTAGTACAAAAAATATTAGTATAAAAATCACCCTCATCAATAAAAATAATTAACCCTCTATACAATATGACTGCACCCGACGCATTTACCCCACCCCGGCTACTAAAAAATCCTCATATACAGAGTATTCTCAATAGTGTCGGGCCGAGAAAAATCCGCGCCAAGCGCTTGGTTCAGCGTCTGAATAGTGAATCTATGATACTCACCGCAGAGGATGGAACCAGGCTCGCAGCAGAGTATGACCGCAGCCCGAGACCCAATAATGCAGTGATTATTTTGATCCATGGCTGGGAGGGTTCGAGCAAATCAGCCTATCAGGTCACCACCGCCAATTATCTTCTTAAGCAGGGTTTTGACGTGTTGCGACTCAATCTTCGCGACCATGGGGATACCCAGCACCTCAATCAGGGCATTTTTAACTCAACCCTGACCGACGAAGTAGCCGGCGCGATCGCAGACTTTAACCGGCAATACAGCTACCAAAAAACTTTCCTTTGCGGCTTTTCACTGGGGGCAAACTTTGCCCTACGAATAGCGGCAGACCATGGTCAAAGGCTAAATCTGGATTCAACTGTAGGTATCTGTCCGCCAGTGGATCCAGTAAACGCTATGGTCGCTCTGGATCAGACGGTGTTTTTCTATGAGAAGTATTTCTTCTATCGCTGGAGTAATTCCCTAAAGAAGAAACTTAAGCATTTTCCTGAATATGATTTCGCAGAGGCCCTGGACAGTGCCCGCTCAATCAATGATATGAATAATCTGTTTATTACCAAATATACGCCCTTCGACGATATAAACAGTTACTTTGCATCCTATGCACTTACCGGAGATCGCCTTGCCAACCTTGCAGTTCCGGCGCACCTTATTGCCTCGCAGGATGATCCGATTATTCCAGTGGCAGATATTCAGAGAATCAACTGTCCCGAACAATTGAATATTGATATACAGGCATTTGGAGGACATTGCGGGTTTATTCTAAATCTTGCTGCCCACAGTTGGATTGAGCCGCGACTGGTAAAGCTATTTAACAGTTACCTCTAATAGACTCTTTGAATTGGAAGGTCGAGCTATCTAGTTATCGAAATCATCTGAGTCTGCTGATGAATCCAGAGCATATTTGATCTGGTCATAACTAAATCCGCGATACTGCATAAAGCGCATTTGTCTGGCTTTTTCTTTCTGAGCTTTTTCTCTTCTGGCTTTTGACTGCTCTAGTGAATAATCATTCTTATCCTCTAAACCATAATCTTCAGATTTGCCCAGCCCAAATTTTCGCTCAGCTACATCCTTAGCCAACGCATACCAATCAATATCAGCCTCTTCCAGCGCCACCGCAACCAACTCATCGGCGACCCCTTTCTGACGGATATCCTGACGGATTCGGCTAAGACCATGACCGCGGTAGATACGCGAACGTATAAATGCTTCAGCAAAGCGCTTATCCGACTGCAGACCCTCCTCAGCAATCTGCACTAGGACCTGATCTATAGAGTCGTGGGAATCAAAACGTTTATTGAGTTTGGTCGCCAGCTCGGCACGGGAATACTCCCTGCCGGTCAGTAAATCCATCGCCGCTATTCGAATTTTCGCTGGAGTGATTTCTGTTGGGTCTTGCAACATAAACCTGCGTCTCTTATTTATTGGTGAGCTCTTACTACTAGCCTCTTATTACTAGCCTCTTGCTACTAGCCTCTTGCTTCTAGCTTTGAGCCATAAACCAATATCGTTAACCCCTTTATAGATAAAAAGCGCCAAAAGGCGCTTTTTATGGTGCTTAAATCAGCCTAAAAACCAACTAAAAGCCTTTTAGAGCAAATTACTTTGCTACATCACCAGCTGACTCTTCCTTTGGCGCTTCGCCACCGAGTTCTTTTGAGCGAATAAAGGCTTCAATTTCAGCAGCAACTTCTGGATTTTCGGTAAGGTAAATACCCACATTGGCTTTACCCTGACCAATCTTACTACCTTTGTAGGCGTACCAAGCACCGGACTTATCGATAAGCCCGTGCTTAACACCCAGGTCGACCAATTCACCATTGCGATTAATGCCCTGACCGTAAAGAATCTGGAATTCAGTCTGCTTAAAGGGTGGTGCTACTTTGTTTTTGACTACTTTAACGCGGGTTTCATTACCGACAATTTCATCGCCGTTTTTAACCGCACCAATACGTCGAATATCCAGACGCACAGAAGAGTAAAATTTAAGCGCATTACCACCAGTAGTCGTTTCAGGGTTACCAAACATTACGCCAATCTTCATACGAATCTGGTTAATAAAGATAACCAGACAGTTTGCTGTCTTAATATTACCGGTCAGTTTACGCAGCGCCTGAGACATCAAACGCGCCTGCAGACCAACGTGGTGATCACCCATCTCGCCTTCAATCTCAGCACGTGGTGTCAGTGCCGCTACCGAGTCAACAACCAGCACGTCACAGGCTCCTGAACGAACCAACATATCCGTTACTTCCAATGCCTGCTCACCCGTATCTGGCTGTGAAACAATCAGGTCATCAACCACCACACCGAGCTTCTCTGCATAGACAGGATCGAGAGCGTGTTCCGCATCAACAAAGGCACAGGTGCCACCGGCTTTCTGTGCCTCGGCAATCACCTGCAGTGTCAGCGTTGTTTTACCTGAGGATTCTGGCCCGTAGATCTCAACCACGCGGCCCTTTGGCAGACCGCCAATTCCCAACGCAATATCCAAACCCAGTGAACCCGTAGATATAGCGGGAACTGCCTGACGGGTGCCCTCACCCATGCGCATTACTGTGCCCTTACCAAACTGTCGTTCGATCTGACCAAGCGCGGCTTCTAGTGCTTTTGATTTATTGGCATCCATTATTCTGTCCTCGTTATAAATATTGTTATGATCTCTAACTACTGGTTACTTGATCAGTTGCTGTATGGTTATACAGTATTACATCCAGTAACCTGATGCAAGAGTTCTTGCAGAGAAATTTTCACCGCTTGCTCGCGGACTAAATTGCGATCCCCAGACAGATGATATTTACGGGCAATTACCCGATCCGGACTCAGCCAGGCAAACCATACTGTGCCCACTGGCTTGTCAGCACTGCCGCCACCGGGTCCGGCAATACCACTAATCGCCACCGCGTAATCTGCGCTGGCCAGTCGCGCCGCGCCCTTAACCATAGCTAAAACTACTGGTTCAGAAACCGCCCCATGCTCCTCAAGCAACGCCACCTCAACACCAAGCATCTCCTGCTTGGCACTGTTGGCATAGGTCACAAAGCTGCGATTAAACCAACCAGAGCTTCCGGCAACAGCGGTAATTGCCTGCGCCACTCCGCCACCGGTACAGGATTCAGCGCTGGTCACTGTGGCATTTTTTTGCTCCAGTGCCCTGCCCAACTGTTCGGAAAGATGATAGATTTCGTTATACATAGGGAAAGTGTATCTTCGTTTTAACTGTGGCTATAGCTTTTTATGATTTTAAATGTTGCCGCTGTGATTTAGCCTCCGCTCTGATAGAATTCTTGCCCTTGTAAAACCCAACAATTAGTTAAGTCATACATATAAAGAGCCGTCGTTTAATGAGCACAACAGCCAAAGCCAGTGCCCCAGTTCACACACCCATGATGCAGCAGTATTTACGTATTAAGGCAGAACACCCCAACGATATAGTGTTCTATCGAATGGGCGACTTTTACGAGCTGTTCTTTGACGATGCCAAACGCGCCAGTCAAATTCTCGATATCACCCTGACCGCCAGAGGCAAAACTGGCAGCAATCCTATTCCCATGTGCGGCGTTCCCTATCACGCCGCCGAGGGCTATCTCGCCAAGTTGGTTAAACAGGGTCTATCCGTAGCGATCTGCGAGCAGGTCGGCGACCCCGAAACCAGCAAAGGCCCGGTTGAACGTCAGGTTATGCGGGTAATTACACCGGGTACCATCAGCGACGAAGCACTGCTCGATGCGCGCCGCGACAATCTCCTTCTGGCGGTTCACTTTGATGCTAGCAATGCCAATATAGGTCTTGCCACGCTGGATATGAGCAGCGGTCGATTTATGCTCCTCGAGCTACCCAGTGAAGAGGAATTAATCAGCGAACTGCAGCGCTTAAATCCGGTTGAAATTCTTATTTCGGAAGAACTGCCAGACAACGATTTCCTGACCAATCGCCCCGGTGTACGCCGTCGCCATATCTGGGAATTTGAGTTGGACAGCGCCCAGCGACTACTCAACAAACAGTTCGGCACCCGCGATCTCAGTGGCTTTGGCTGTGACCATCTGCCGCTGGCAATTAGCGCCGCAGGCTGTCTGCTGCAGTATGCCAAGGATACTCAGCGCGGTGCCCTGCCGCATATTCGCAGTATCAACACGGAAAATCGCGACGAGACCGTTTCACTGGATGCCTCGAGCCGCAGAAATCTTGAACTGGATATCAATCTGACCGGCGGTCAGGAAAATACCCTCTTCGATGTACTCGACAATACCGCGACCAATATGGCCAGCCGTCTCTTACGCCGCTGGCTAAACCGCCCGCTACAACATTTACCCACTCTGCAAGCCCGACAGCAAACGATTGCCGCCCTGCAGGGCAACTATCTCTACGAAACCCTGCACGAGTATTTAAAGCAGGTTGGCGATATGGAGCGCATCCTCACTCGAGTGGCACTGCGCTCAGCGCGCCCAAGAGACCTTACTCGCCTGCATGAATCCCTCGCCGTGCTACCACAGTTAGAAACTGCACTGGCTCAGGCACCGGTCGATCATCTGGCTAAACTGGCCAGCGCCGCCAAACCGCTGCCGGATCTGGTGGAACTGCTGGCCAGCGCTATTCAGGAAAATCCCCCAGTGGTTATTCGCGATGGTGGCGTTATAGCCGATGGTTACGACAGTGAACTCGACGAACTCCGCGCCCTCAATACCAATGCAGGCGACTTCCTGCTTGAACTCGAAGAGCGTGAAAAAGCCCGCACCGGCATCGCCACCCTAAAAGTCGGCTACAACCGTGTGCATGGCTACTATATTGAAATCTCTCGCGGCCAGAGCGATAACGCGCCGGTGGAATATATCCGCCGCCAGACTCTGAAAAATGCCGAGCGGTTTATTACTCCAGAGTTGAAAACCTTCGAAGACAAAGCCCTAAGCGCTAAAAGCCGCTCGCTAGCACGGGAGAAATTTCTCTATGAAGAGCTGCTGGAACGACTTAACGAAAGCCTCGAAGCGCTACAGAACTGTTCCGCCGCAATTTCCGAACTGGATGTTTTATCTACTCTCGCCGAACGCGCCCAGAGTTTAAACTTCTGTCAACCAGAACTTCTCGAACAGCCCGGTATCAGTATTGAGGGCGGACGCCATCCAGTGGTAGAAAAGGTTTCTGATCAGCCGTTTGTGGCCAATGACCTGCAGATGAATGCAGAGCGCAAAATGCTGGTTATTACCGGCCCCAATATGGGTGGTAAATCGACCTATATGCGTCAGGCCGCCCTAATCGTCCTGCTCGCTCAAATAGGCAGCTTTGTACCCGCCGCCTCAGCCAGCATTGGTCTGGTAGACCGTATCTTTACCCGTATCGGTTCCTCTGATGATCTCGCCGGGGGACGCTCAACCTTTATGGTCGAGATGACCGAGACCGCCAATATCCTCCATAATGCCAGCGATCGCAGTCTGGTATTAATGGATGAAGTCGGACGCGGCACCAGCACCTTTGATGGACTCTCTTTGGCCTGGGCCTGCGCCTTTCATCTGGCAGAAAAAGTACAGGCATTTACCCTGTTTGCGACACATTATTTTGAACTGACCTCACTGCCGGAAAAAGTCCCCGGCGCGATCAATGTGCATCTGGGCGCCACCGAGTACAACGAGAATATTGTCTTCCTGCACAGTATTCAGGAAGGGCCCGCCAACAAGAGCTACGGCATACAGGTCGCCAAATTAGCCGGCATCCCGAAACCGGTTGTCGAACTCGCCCGTCAGGAACTGGCTCTATTAGAAGCGGGAAGCCACGCGGTTATTACCCCCGAAAAAAGCGCCTCGGACATTAGCGCCTCAGGGAAAACAACCCCAGCAAACTCAGAACCCAGCCAAAGCGAACTATTCCTGCCATCGGTTAACCCGCTTCTGCTGCAGCGCATGGAACAGCTAAAGCCGGATGAGCTATCACCCCGGGATGCCCTCGATCTTTTATACGAGCTAAAAAAGTTACTTTAGGCATTTGACTCGGCGCGAAACTAACAATCATCCAGCAACAAGCTGGCACCCAGTCAGCAAAAAACTCCAACTAGGCATTCACAGGTCAATTCAAGCTGTTATAATGCCGCGCAATTCTGCTCACGAACACTTAAAAGAGACTACAAAATGACCTTTATCGTTGGAGACAACTGCATTAAATGCAAATACACAGACTGTGTAGAAGTATGCCCTGTAGACTGTTTTTACGAAGGACCAAACTTCCTCGTAATTCACCCTGACGAATGTATCGACTGCGCACTTTGTGAACCAGAATGTCCCGCCGGTGCAATCTACGCCGAAGACGAAATTCCAGCAGGTCAGGAAGTATTCCTCGAACTGAATGCCGAACTCGCCGACGTATGGCCAAATATCACCGAACAAAAAGATCCCGCACCAGATGCAGCAGAGTGGGATGGCACACCAGACAAATTACAGTATTTAGAGCGTTAGTCTAAACTCTAGATACCAGAGAAAACCCAGATATATCCCTAGCGCTTTAGCGCACCCGTAGCTCAGCTGGATAGAGTAGGTGGCTTCGAACCACTTGGTCGGGGGTTCGAATCCCTCCGGGTGCACCATACTAAAAACCCTCAGCCTCCGGCTGGGGGTTTTTAGTATGGTGCACCCGGAGTATTTGGATCGAACCCCCGTTCGACCAAATGCGTATGCATTTGGGACTAGGAGCAAAGCGACGCAGCCCGAAGGGTCATTAACGCAGAGCGTTAATGATCAATCCCGACCAAGCCTGCACCCCTCTCCATAACACAACAAAACCACCACATTCCGGCTGGGGGTTTTTAGTATGGTGCACCCGGAGTATTTGGTTCGAACCTATGTGAAGAACCTCTTGATTATCGCTTAGATCCTTCGACTTCGCTCAGGATGACAATCTTTTTGTTATAAACCTAATAAGAACCCGTGCTCGACAATGATAGAGCTTAAATGAACAAAGCCTTTTTTATCTTCATTCTGAACGTATATAAAGAATCCCTTGATTCCCGCTGAGACCCTTCGGCTTCGCTCAGGATGACAATTTTTTTATCATTCCAGCAGAACGAAGTGACGAAAAAACCCACCGCAACTAACCACGCAACCGCCTAATTTTAAAACTACGCCCCTTAAGCTTCCCCTCATTGAGCTTTTTAAACGCAGCCTTCCCATGCTCATTGGCCACAGCAACATAGGCCCAGTGATCGCCCACCTGTATTCTGCCAATCTCTGAACCCGGAATACCATCAACACCCGTCAAGGCACCGACAATATCCCCCGCTCTAAGCTTCTGCTTTTTACCACCAGCAATATGAAGGGTCACCATCGGCGGATAAAAAACCGGCTCACGCAATAAGCGCATATGGGGCAAGTCACCACGCTCAAACTTTTGTTCTAAATAATCTTCTAACAAGCGAATTTTGTAATTTTCTTTTTGCGTATACAAGCTGCAGGCAATGCCCTGAGCGCCCGCACGACCCGTGCGGCCAATGCGATGCGTGTGAACTTCTAACTCGTGGGCAATTTGATAATTGATCACCAAATCCAGAGATTCAATATCTAAACCGCGAGCTGCCACATCGGTGGCGACTAGCACCGATACACTGCGATTGGCAAAACAGACTAAAGTCTGGTCCCTGTCTTTTTGCTCTAAATCGCCATGCAAGGCCAACGCTTCGTAACCCACGGCACGTAACTTATTGGCAACCTGATCAGTTTCAATCTTAGTATTACAAAAAATCAGTGTGGTCTCTGGCTGGTGCGCTTGTAACAAAAGCCTAACCGCCTCTACGCGGGACTCATTATTTTCTACCTGATAAAGGGTTTCGACAATACTCTGGTTGCTGTGACTATCCTGCACTTCTACAGTCACTGGAGATTGCATAATTCGCTGAGCAGTTTCTTCGATTTTTTCAGGATAAGTGGCGCTAAACAACATCGTTTGCCGCTGCTTAGGCATATAACCAACAATATCATCTATGGCTTGTTGAAAACCCATATCCAACATTCTATCCGCTTCGTCCAATACTAAAGTCGTCAGGTTATCGAGGTTGAGATTGCCTTTTTGCAGGTGTTCTTCAACCCGCCCAGGAGTGCCCACAATAATATGCGCACCATGTTCCAAAGAGCCCTTCTGAGGCCCAAAGGCCACGCCACCACAAAGAGTGAGCACCTTAATATTATGAATACCACGGGCCAGCTTGCGTATTTCTAGCGCCACCTGGTCAGCCAACTCGCGGGTTGGGCACAACACTAAGGTTTGCACACGAAAACGCTTCACATCAAGTTTATTCAACAACCCTAGAGCAAAGGTTGCGGTTTTACCTGAGCCCGTTTTGGCCTTGGCGATAAGGTCTTTATTTGCTAAAACAGAGGGTAGTGCTTGCGCCTGAATCGGCGTCATCTCTTTGTAACCAAGGCTTGCAAGGTTATTAACTAAGGCGGGGTTTAGATCTAAACTGGCAAAATCGTATTGTGACAAGGGGATTCTCATATGTTGGTTTGGGCGCTGTGAGCCTAGACTCAGAACTAAGCTTTGGCCTTGAGGAAAACAGTCTAAATCGACTGCAGGAGTATCAGGCGAACCGAATGTATTAAGTCGTACGCACCTATCAGACAAGTATATAGCTTAGGGCAGCGACCAGCCCATATTAGCAGAATAAACCACCCGTAGCTTTCTATAATCGGCGACTCATGGTCAGTTTTATCTCTCTTCTAACAGCTGCTTTCAACCGAGCTACACTCTATAACAACCCCTCAAACTCCCCAACCGTAACCGGCCGACTAAACAGATACCCCTGAAATAACTGACAGCCCAGCGCTTCAAGAAAATCATACTGATGCTGCGACTCCACCCCCTCCGCAACCACCTCAAAACCCAAACTTTTCGACATCCCAATAATGGTCTTAATAATAATGCTATCGCTATCATTAACCCCAATATTGCGCACAAACGACTGATCAATTTTCAGCTGTGACAGGGGCAGCTGGGTCAGGTAAGACAGTGAAGAGTAGCCAGTGCCAAAATCATCCAGGGAGAAATGCACCCCCGCCCGCCGCAGCTCATTCATTTTCACAATAGCTTCATTGACATCATCCAAAATAAGACCTTCAGTCAACTCCAGCTTTAAGGCTCCGGAATCAATACCCGTTTCAGCCAAACACTCCAGCACCTCATCGACAAAATTGGCCTGATAAAACTGTCGCGGACTAATATTTACCGCAACCGTTAAATCAGCGGTGCGCGGATTATCCTGCCAGCATCTAATCTGCTCGCAGGCGGTCTCTATTACCCAGCGACCTATAGGAACAATCAAACCCGAATCTTCAGCCAGCGGAATAAAGTCCTGTGGTGGCACAGTCCCCAGCACCGGATGTTGCCAGCGGATCAAAGCCTCTGCACCGATCGGCTGATTCTTATTATCAACCTGAAGTTGGTAGTAGAGTTGGAACTGCTTTTTCTCAACGGCATTGTGTAGAGCATTTTCCAGATTGGCACGCTGAGTAATATTCTCCTGCATCTGCGGATCAAAAAACCGCAACATATTGCGTCCGGATTTTTTTGCCTGATACATCGCAATATCCGCCTGCCTAAGCAACTCATCGACTTCTACAGCACTGCTTTCAAAGAGAGTTGCGCCAATACTCGCACTGCTAAAACACTCGTGATCATGCAGCGAATAGGGCTGATTGAGCGCCGCCAAAATTTTATTGGCCACCGCTTCAGTTTGAGCCGGGGCATCAAGGCCCTCCTCGCCGAGATTTTGCAGAATAATAACGAACTCATCACCACCAATACGCGCCACTGTGTCTTCAGCGCGCAGGCTATGCTTTAACCGCTGTGCAGTTTGCTTTAGCAGGAGATCGCCAAAGTCATGACCCAGGGTATCGTTAAGACTTTTAAAATTATCCAGATCAAGAAATAGTAGAGCTGCTTTTTGGTCGGTGCGTCGACTATTAGCCACCGCCTGAAATAGCCGATCCATCAGCAGTCGTCTATTTGGTAAGCCGGTCAGCGGATCAAAAAATGCCAGATTATAAATCTCATCCGCATCCTTTTTATTTCTGGTGATGTCGGAGAAAGCCAACACATAATTGCTCGCCAGACCCTGCGCATCCTTAATAGCGGTAATAGTCAGGTGCAGCGGAACGCCATCGCCATTTTTCCGCCGGCCCCAGACTTCACCCTCCCAACCATCATGCTCTTCCACAGCTTTCCAGATAGCGGCATAGAAACTTTTATCCTGCTGATCCGAGCGCAGTAACTCTGGACTGGTGCCAACAACATCCTCCGAAGAGTAGCCAGTGATCTCGCCAAAGGCCTTGTTAACCCGCAGAATCTTATTCTCGCCATCGGTAATAATTATCCCCTCCTGACTATTGAAGGTGATCGCAGAGACCCGCAGCTCCTCAAGATATTTATTTTTTTCTGTCAGGTCCCGCACAAAGCCAGTGAACACATACTCCCCGTATCGCTGTAAAGCGATTACCGCAACCTCGATAGGAATTCTTTGCCCATCGAAACGCACCGCCATCATTTCAAAGCGATCGGGTTTGATACTTTTTATGCCCTGATTGAGAAACTCATTTAAACGGGCTTGGATAGCATTGTGCTCGCGGGGCTCAACAACCAGATCGAGCAAACTTGCACCCTGAGCATAGCGAGCAGAGTAGCCAAAGATAAGCTCGGCTTTGGGATTCCAGTAGATCACCTTGCCCGCCTGATCCACAGAGATAACCCCATCCAGAGCCATATCCAGAATGCGCCGTGAGAGTATTTCTGACTCAACCCGCAATCCCACCTCCTGCTCCAGAGAGATAGCGGTCTCCTCTACCTCCGTTTTTAACTGGCTATTTTTAACCGACAGCATTCCCTGAGAGCTTTTCAGTGTTTTGTAACCATGACGCAACTCTATCTGCTGAACAGTTAGCAGACGCAGCATATCCAGAGCGGTCTTTTGGGAATCGGTTAAAGACCGCGGGTTGTAATCGAGAACACAGAGAGTTCCAAGGGTATGACCGCTGGACGTAGTGAGAGGCGCACCGGCATAAAATCTAATTTTAGGGTCTTCTGTTACCAGCGGATTATCTGCGAAACGCTTATCCAGATGAGCATCTGGAATTTCCATAATCTGTTCAGGGTTAAGAATACTATGGGCGCAAAAAGCCACTTCTCTGCTGGTTTCATCGACCTCAAGTCCAACTTTGGATTTAAACCACTGGCGGTTTTCATCGACAAGAGAGACCAGCGCAACCGGAACGTTACATATCTGGGCAGCCAGTGCCGTCAGTTCGTCAAACTCCGATTCCGCTTTGCTATCAAGCAGATCAAGACTGCGCAGGGCTTCTAGCCGCTGCTTTTCATTGGTCGGCAGTGGGGCTTCCATACTAATTGCGGCTTCTATCTGTGTGGCTAAATAGAATTCGAGTCAGATATTCCATATCTATTAATGTCCAAAAAGGTTTTTTAATGGTAACCAAGGCACGGCTATGAAGGGCTCCAACACCGCGCCCACATCCCAACCCCATACCCTCTAACTGTAGACCAATCTCTATCCAGTCATAGCTTTTGGCCGCCAAATCTAAAACCGAACACTGTTTAATTAAACGCAAAAAAAAAGCCCCGCAAAATAACGAGGCCTTATTAGATAGCAGCTTATATATGCAATCTAGACTCGAATATAAGACTGCACAACCTCAACGCCGTCGAGCATAAATACCTGAGTCATATGCTCATCGTCGACCAGCTTTATATCAACCAGATGCTCCTCCCCCCCATAACCTTCAATAGTACTGGTCAACCCTGTTTCGGAAGCCCTGCCCGACTGATCAGTCTGCAATGAACCAAAGCCAAAGTGCTTAACCCTATCGCCCTTACAGTCAAAGCCCTGAAAGAAAATATAATGTCCGCCGCCAATTAACTTCATCTCGGTAAAATTAGAGCAATCAGATGCTTCGGTGTCTCTTGCCTGCAACTTCCACAAACCATCAAAGGGGCCTTTCTCCGTGGACAGGGTTTTCCATACCTCATCCAGATCATAGGTGCCGCCAGATTCAGCGGGCATATCTCTAACAATTTGAGTAAAGCCAATAGCAGTGGAATTAAGAGCAATCTCAAAGTTCAAACCCTTAACAGGCCCGTCCTGATTGGCAATTGGGGTTTCGGTTAAAACACCATCAACCCAGACCGCATAGCCCGTAGCTGCATCAATCTTATTAGTCAGATCGTCAAAAAATGCAAACATAAAGCGGTTGTTGGCATAAATTTTCATCTGATCCCGGAGCATTTTAGAGGTCTCGCCTGCAACCGTTTTTATAACCCCATCGAGCATATAGGCCCCATCGTCAATCCCGGGCATGGCATCCAGTGAAGAGGGATCAGGTTTCATAAATTGTTTCCTTATTTTAAGAATAAGTTTGGGAATAAAGTTGGGGATATAGTATATCAGCGCGGTTGCTAGGGTAGAATTAGAGCAAGCGGTTTAACCCGCTGTAGCCACCGTTCAGCTTTTTTGATTAAGCCATTTTGTATTACAACCGATGAGAGCCCTATGACAACCTCCACCGAACTTGAAGCAGCAGCATTTCGCAAACTACTTGAGCATTTAGATAACAATAAAGATGTGCAAAATATCGACCTGATGATTCTGGCCGGTTTTTGTCGCAACTGCTTAAGTAAATGGTATCTTGCCGCCGCCGAAGAGCGGGATATGGAAATGAGTCATGATCAAGCTCGCGAAGCTATTTACGGTATGCCCTACAGCCAGTGGAAGGAACAACACCAACCACCGGCAACCGAAGAGCAGCTCGAAGCCTTTGCCAAGCGTCAGGAACAGCCCTGAGCAAGTAGACAGCCCTGAGCCCATAAACAGCCCTGAGCCCATAAACAGCCCAGAGAAAAGCCGCTTATTCGTTTAAATGAAAGCCCGGCGTTGATTCCGACAGCGCCAGCTCATCGGCATTCATATCCTCAGCCACATCCTCAAACAGTGGTGAAGACAGGTACCGCTCACCAGTGTCCGGCAACATACAGAGAATCACCGTACCGGGCGCAGCATTTCGGGCAATATCCAGAGCAATCGCAAAGGTAGATCCACCAGATATACCGGTAAAGATACCCTCTTTTCGAGCGAGCATTCTGGATGCCTCAATACCATCCTCCGCAGCAACCGGTATCAGCTGATCAAAGCGCTTGGCATCTATAGATTCCTGAAGAACCTGAGGAATAAAATCTGGCGTCCAACCCTGAATCATATGCGGCTGAAATGCCGGATGACTGCCGGAAGGTGAACCATCTGCGGTGCGTTCCTGCGCAGTACCACTGTCAATTAGCTGAGCATTAATAGGCTCACTAAGAATAATCTTAGTCTCCGGACGCTGTTCTTTTAACACCTTCGCCACTCCGGAAAAGGTTCCGCCGGTACCGTAACCGGTCACCCAGTAGTAACCATATGCTTTGTTGAGGCTGTATATAGCTTTCATCCGACGAGTTATTTCTATATCAAAAGGAGCTTTATCTATATAGCTGTGAAATGTTGACTGAAAAACTGGCAAGGTATTTGTGGTCGCATAAGGCAGTATCAAATCGTAAAGATAAAACTGCTCGGAATAGTAATTCTTAATCATTTCTTGAGAAATCGTTACTAATCTTTGCGGATCCCCACTACCACCTGTAGCTCTAAAATATGAAAACTCGTCAAATCCCAGTGCTCTAATAGCCTTACCTATTTTTTGTTCAAATTCCTCAATATTCCGAGCTTCAGATAGTTCAGCATAATAACCAAACTCGACTTCGGAACTAGGAGGAATTTCTTTAATAAGAGTCGTTGAATACTGCGAGATTTTCCTGGAAGCCTCTAAAAGGCTAAGAATACTTTCTGTCTCAGAAAATTGCTCAGTATCCTGAAGAGCAGTTTCCTGAACAGGTAGCTGATTGATTTCTGCCATTTCCCTGCACCGGTTACCGTTGTATAAATATATACGTCAACCTGATTACTTGCCTCAGGGCATAATCAATAGATATATACGCTGAATATATTTTGACTATATTCAGGTATTGAAAAAGAAGGTAAAGGCAGTGTTGAGAGCGGCTAGTTAATAAAAACCTATCTCTGAGATTTGAATATCGGCGCTGTGATCGCGACCAAAGGCAACTACACCAATACTGCGGATCGAGCTGGGTTTTATCTTGCTGCGAATCCATTTACCTGAGGGAACAAAATCAGTTAAGGGCAGTTTAATAGTCTGCCACTGGTCGGTAACTTCAAAGCTGCCTTGATAGTACTGCCAGGGCAGTAGGGTTCCTGAGCTGCGCAGGTGAATATAATACTGCTGACTGTTGCCGCGAACCTTAAAAACCACACCAGTGGCTGTTGCGGTGGTGCCTTTGGCAATAGAGGTGCGGAACTGGATAAAGCCACCGTTGTTCTCTGTGCTG
>JAQWGK010000023.1 GCA_029238255.1 Porticoccaceae bacterium
TGGCTCTCCACCTCCAGACGACCAGACATACCGGCAAGGAACTTCAGCTGCGGGTTTTGCACCGTCGCCTCAACTCGATAGCTGCGGGTAACAGGATCGGCCTGATGAGAGAGATAGGTAATTTTTCCATTTAACAGATCACCATTGACCAGCGTTACTCGGGCATCGCTGCCCAGAGAAACCTTACTGATTTCACTCTCGGTGATAACTGCAGTTATTTTTAACGGATCTAGCTCAACGATCTGGGCACAGAGCTGGCCGGGCTGCACAAAGTCCCCTATCTCAACCGGACGACGTTCAATAATTCCATCAAACGGCGCTTTTATCGACAAGTTCTCAACATCCAAACCGCTGCGCTCAACGGTGACTCGCGCTGCCTCAAGTCGGGTTTTGGCTTGAGCGATCGCCAACTCAGACTGATAACCGCTCTGCTTAAGCCGCAGGGCGCCGTCGTACTCGATCTTCGCCTGAGCCAGTGCCGCTGTGGCGTGCTGGATTCTCTGGGCACGGTCTTCCGCATCAATTTTGCACAGCGTGTCACCGGCCACAACCTGGGCGCCCTCTTCCACAGGGACAGCGATAATTCGCCCCCCTACCTGAGCTTTTACATTGACCACCCGGCTCGCCTCAGTCTTAGCTCGCAGGGATAATCTTGGGCTAAATTTCTCAACCTCTAACCAAGTCGCTTCGATAGCAGTTAGATTCGAATCAACAGATTTTTCGGCATTGCCATCAGTTGTCGGAGAGAGAAATAAACCACTAAATAACCAGAGGAAAATAGCCGCAGCTAGAATTAGGGAAACACGCACATTTCTATTCAAAGATACCACCCATTATTTATACTTTCACAATCGATTAGATACGATTTATTCATCAGCCTAGTTTACTTGCGCTAATCATTTAATGTTAGAACCAAAAATCTATCTGCAAACCAAAAAACCTCTTTCGCCCAATTAAAAGTAGTGCACTCGGTAAGGTTTTTCAGCTGAAACAGAACTTATATTCTCTGGAAGTACTAGAGATTCTCGCCACTCAACTGTGATGCCAGTGGCAAAATATAACAGTAAAAGGCGCACTATTTGGCATTTTATAGCACTCAACTTGAACTGGTAATTGCCATGATGACAATGGGATGACACAAAGCCTGTTAGATCGAAAAAAAGGACTAGGGACCATGTTAGGGAAAAGGTTAAGGAAAAGGTTAGGGAAAATAGTTAAGCATAAGCTGGGTAAAGGATTTTTCAGTCAAGGACGCGCATACCTCACCGGCCTTACAATTCTGGGCATTTCGACGCTTTCCTCTGGCGTCAATGCCGAGCTTATTCTCAATGGCAGCACCATTTACTCAGACCTGGGTAAAGATCAATTTGTTGCGGCGCTGTATACCGAAACCGCCCATAACAACCCGCAAGTTATCCAGACCATGGAGAGCGATAAGCGTATGGAAGTCCGTATGCTCAACAACTACTCCAAGCGTCGCTGGGTCAATCTGTGGATGCAGAGTATTTCAATCAACAATAGCCGTGAAAACTTCTCTGATTCGGCGGAAGAGTTGATTGCTCTGATGCAGGCTCCCAAATCCGCCCCTAAAAAAGGCGATGTACTGGAGTATATTTTTTCACCCCAGCAGGGAACATCGATGCGCTTTAATGGCACCGAGTTAATCCCTGATCTATCTGGAGAAGTATTTGGCCTGTTGCTACGCACCTGGATTGGCGCCATCCCTCCCAGCACCAGCTTTAAAGAACAGATTCTGGGTAATCAGCGCAACAGGGAAGCGCGAAATCTGCTGGAAAGCCTTAGTCCGGATAAAGAGCGAGTGGCTCTGGCTGCATCCTGGATTGCTCCGCCACCAAAACCCCAACCAACAATAAAGCCTCAGCCAAAGCCAGCAGCTGTAACAGCACCAGAAGTTATTGCCGCACAACCAACGTTACCGCCAATAGCCATAGAGGAACCCGCGCCAAAAACGATCTCCGAGGATAAAGTCGCTGAGGTAGAAAAACCCTCTGCAGATGAGGCCAAATTAGTAGCGGTTAAAGAAGTAACGGCCATGGAAGCGGGGGCTGAAGGTAAGGGTGAAAAAGAGACGACTCAAGAACTGGCAGCCACTGAAAATACGGTCGCAGAACAATCAGCCGTTGATAAGGATGAAGAAGACATTGATTTCAATATTGCTGAAGCACTGGCACAGCGCGACTACACACCGTTGGTAGTGCAAAAAATCTATCAGAATATCTCCTACCCGAGCCGGGCAGTGTCAAAAAATCAGCAGGGAACTGTTCGTGTTGCCGTACAAATTGGCAGATCGGGTGAACTGCAAAGTATTCTGACCACTCAGGCGTCGAAATACAGCAGCCTTAACCGAGCCGCCCTAAAGGCGGTGGAAAAAGCGGCGCCATTCCCCGAATTACCAGAGCAGATCAGCGCCGAATTCTTTGAATTAAGTATCCCCATCACCTTCCGACTGGAGTAACTAAAGCATCGGGGTGCAGCCCAAACTGCACCCCGACCTCAAGTCGGCTGTCAGAGCCTAAATTTTTAATAGCACCCAGACTGGTCAATTTTTCATCAAGTCGCTATAATCCGCGCCACAAATTTACGATGCACTCTCTTGCACCAAATTCACTACAAACTCTGACGGATTTAAAATCATGAGCTACAACGACATTCCGGCCGGTAAAGACCTGCCCAACGATATTAATGTGATTATCGAAATTCCAGCCAATCACGATCCCATCAAATACGAAGTAGATAAAGACAGCGATGCTATTTTTGTTGACCGTTTTGTTGCTACGCCAATGTTCTACCCAGCCAACTACGGCTATGTACCCCAGACTCTGTCAGAAGACGGTGACCCACTGGACGTATTGGTAGTATCACCTTACCCAGTAGTGCCGGGCGCAGTTATTCGCAGCCGTGTTGTTGGCGTACTAAAGATGAGCGATGAGTCAGGTATCGATGCAAAGCTTCTCGCTGTTCCTCACACAAAGCTGACTAAAATCTATGACCACGTTCAAGAGATCGCTGATCTACCTGAACTGCTGCTCAACCAGATCGTTCACTACTTTGAAAACTACAAGGCTCTTGAGCCAGGTAAGTGGGTAAAAGTTGACGGTTGGGAAGATGCAGAATCTGCACGCGCTGAAGTTATCTCTTCTCGCGAGCGCTACCTGGCTGAGTAATATCCAGTTGGTAGTAAGAATAAAAAAACCCAGCCTAGGCTGGGTTTTTTTATAACTCCAATTTTTGATCATCTATGCAGCCTACAAATATAGGCATGCCTGTAAACAGCTAGGCCTCTTCGAGCTCTTCGAATAACACATCACCATTTAAACCATGCTTACGCAATACATCACGTAAACGTCGCAGGGCATCGACCTGAATCTGCCGCACCCGCTCACGGGTTAAACCGATTTCCAGACCAACCTGCTCAAGGGTCTCTTCCTGATGATGTAACAACCCAAAACGCCTAACTAGCACTTCCCGCTGCTTCTCTGGAAGCTGAGCCAACCATTCGTTGAGCGCCGACGACAGGTCTTCACCCTCTATTTGCAGCTCCGGACTGAACGAGCCACCGGCAGAAATTGTCTCGACCAGACTTTTCTCATTCTCTGCAACCGGAATATCAATGGATGAAATTCGCTCACTGAGGCTGAGAATCTTCAAGACATCGGCAACTGGCTTGTCGACTTCCTCGGCAATTTCTTCAGGTGTGGGTGTGTGGTCGAGACGCTGAGCCAACTTTCGCGAGGCTCGAACATAGACATTGAGTTCCTTGACCACATGGACTGGCAAACGAATAGTACGGGTTTGATTCATCAAGGCCCGCTCAATGGTCTGCCGGATCCACCAGGTGGCGTAAGTCGAGAAACGGTAACCCAGTTCAGGGTCAAATTTCTCTACGGCTCGCATTAATCCGATATTGCCCTCTTCAATTAAATCGAGCAATTCGAGTCCACGATTAACATAGCGACGGGCGATTTTAACCACTAATCGCAGGTTGCTTTCAATCATTCGCTTTCTTGCTGATTCATCGCCCTTGAGAAATTTTCGGGCATAGAAGACTTCTTCTTTGGCCGTCAATAACGGCGCGTAACCAATTTCTTTGAGATATAAACTGGTTGCATCAATAACTTGATGGCTGATTTCCGACGTGTCAGGTTGACTGTCGGTTGTTCCTACTTGCTGCTCAGCAGCTAACGCTTGATCCCTCACGTTTGCATCCCCTTTGCATGTTTCTCCATGTTCCAAATCACCAATCTAGTGACCTATTCTGGAACAGTACCTCTTCCTTTTTTACATCTACTTCTACAACTTGGTACCAATACTACACCGATTAATCAAATTTATATAATTTTTATTCGCATTTATTTCAAATAAGCTGCTGGGTTAACCGGATAACCATCTTTACGTATCTCAAAATGGAGCGTCCCATTGGCCCCCAAACGGGAAATAATCTCCATCTGCTTAACCCTCTGACCCTCTTTAACCATAATTTGCTGATTATGGGCATAGGCACTTAACAGAATTTCACTGTGCTTGATAATAACCAGCTTGCCATAGCCGCGTAATCCCTCACCGGAGTAGACCACCACACCGGGTCCAGCAGAGCGCACCGCAGAGCGGCTAACCGCTTTGATTTTAATCCCTTTGCGCAGATCTTTGGGGTTGTAGGACTCCACTACCTTGCCTTTAACCGGCCACTGCCACTGCCAATTGGTTGCAAAATTCACTGTTGGGGACCTGGCCACTGAAGTGGTTTTTGGGGCTCTTTTCGGTGCTTGAACCGTGGCCTGGGGATTAGTCACAGCAGCGGTTTTAGTCTTTGTGACAACTGTATCAACGGATTTAGCCGAGCTCTTGCTGATCTTGCTGGTATCCAGTGACAGCATCTGCCCGCGACTGATAGTAAAGGGAGCTCTTATGCCATTGGCACGGGCTAATTTGCGAAAATCCAGATCGTAGCGCCAGGCGATGGAATAGAGTGTTTCACCCGACTCAACCTGATGCACCATAATGAGTTTTGAAGGTGGCTGGGCACGACTGCTAACCGGCGCTGGATGATTATTGCTGTACGAGCTACAGCCAGTGATAACCAGAGTTATCAATACAGGCAATAGTGTCGAAGAATCTAGTCGCAACAATTTAGTCCACCTAGAGAGGTTTATCCTGATAGCGAGAACCAACATATTCTAAACCGAGCACCAAAATCAAGCCAAACAGCATGGCTGACACACCCAGTAAAGTCTGTGGATCGCCGCCTGTCAGTTGGAAATATTCACTGGGCCAGAGATTTTGCGATGACAGCACAAGAGTCTTACCTGAATGGCTAGTCATGGAATCGAGCACCTGTTTCCAGGGCCAGATAATATTGAGACTGCCAACCAGAAAACCGCACATGGTCGCTATAACGGTGGCCTCATAATGAGCTAGCAACCAGGACAGCAGACGGCTGAAAAACATCAACCCGAGAATTCCACCGAGCCCGAAGACCATTAGAATATCAATCTGAAAACCGGCAATTGCCCCTATAAATACAGGGTATAGGCCTAATAGAACTAAAATAAATGAACCGGATATGCCGGGCAAGATCATTGCGCAGAGGGCAATGCTACCGGCAAAAAACATCGTTAAATGAGTACCCTCTAACTGCACTGCCGGTGCCACCGAGATAGCCCATGCAGCGGCTATACCCAACACAAACATCAGCCCATCACGCCAGTGGGTAAAGGGGTGCTGACGCAGCAGATAAATCACCGAACCGGCAATCAGCCCGACGAAGAAAGACCACAGCGGCAGTGGGTGTTCGGCGAGTAAAAACTGCATAACCATTGCCAGTGAGAACAAACTGGTGAGAATTCCACTGAGAAGTACGGCGAGGAAGTTACCGTTAATATGGCGCCAGGCAGCGGCCAGTCCCTTTGATCTCAGGACTCTTAAAGCCTCTATATTTAGGGATTTAATCGTGTCGATAAGTTCTATATAGATACCGCTGACAAAGGCAATCGTGCCTCCGGATACACCGGGAACTACATCTGCCGCGCCCATGGCGATGCCCTTGAGAAAAAGTAGTAAATTCTGACTAAGGCTGCGCATGGTAACTCCGGAAATTATCGCTTTAGCTATTAATTGAGCTTCTTGATACTAGCGTGACAGTCCGCCAAGCAGTGGCACAAATTTAACCCGCTCGACTATCTCTTCTTCAAACTCGGAACTGCTACCCACTCTGCGCAGGACGCGTAGGTCCTGAACATCGCCAACCCCTACCGGAATCACCAGAATGCCATTGGGTGCCAACTGATGGAGTAATTCGTCGGGCACTGCCTGTGGCGCGGCGGTGGTAATAATTCCATTGTAGGGCGCATGTTTCTGCCAACCAAAACTGCCATCGGAGAGTTCGGCGGTAATATTGCGCAGACCCAGTTTGCGAAAACGCTCTTTGGCCTTGACCAAAAGCGGTTCAATACGCTCTACGGAGTAAACTCGATTAACTAGCTGAGCCAGTATGGTTGCCTGAAAACCGGATCCGGTACCAATTTCAAGAACCTTATCCAGCGGCCCTTCAGCCAATAATATCTCGGTCATTCTGGCGACTATATAGGGCTGTGACAGGGTTTGAGAAAAGCCAATAGGCAGCGCTGTATCTTCATAGGCGCGGTGAGAGAGTGCTTCATCGAGAAAGATATGGCGCGGTGTCACTCGAAATACATCAAGGATTCGCTGATTGCTGATGCCCTGATCTTTTAAACGCTGAATCAGCCGCTCTCGCGTACGCTGCGATGTCATACCAATGCCAGCTAATTCACTTGAGTTCACTCAATATCCTCTATTTATAAGCCTGCTTGACCAAAGCCGGAAATACACAGACCCATGCAGTTTAAAATTATTCTTTTAATACAAGACTTTCATGAAAAGCCTTTAGCTACAAGCCGCTTAATATATCACAGGGCATGAATCTGAGGGCGGAATAATTCAGCCATTTCGCGCAACACCACAGTCGCATAGCCGCCTCCCGTCAAACCAAAACATATCTCCAACTGATCTTCTGCCAATCGTTTCCAGACTAAATCGGCCGGAACCAATACCGTGGCGCGACGCTCCTGTTTAAGGCCTGCGTGCTCAAGGGCATAACACCAGTCCTGCCACTCTGCCAATATAGCCTGCTCCAGATCTGCCAACTCACCACCAGCGGCTGATCGCCCCCGCCCCCAGAGTGGCGCGCAGGGCTGCTTTTCGAATTCCATTGGCGCGGACCAGTTATCTTGTCGAATACGTTCAGCTAACACCAGATTAAATAACCAGGAGCGCGCCGCAGACAAAATCATTCCGGTACCGCGACGATTGCCCTTGAGTTGATCGCGCTCAATCAATGTCTGCGCCTGAACCAGATTGCCGGCGCTATGACCAAAGCGCTGCTCGCCAAAATAATTGGGAACGCCTTTTTGGGCTATGGTTTCAAGCCGAGTCTCAATCTCCGGAAATTGCTCTTTAAGGGCGGAAAACTCTCTGAGGACCAACCGAAATTGATTGCCACTATGCATACCGCGACGCAGTTTTTTATTGTGGCGGGCCATGGCAAGTATTTCAAAATCATCGTGCAATAGCTGATCAGGATTTAGTTCACGACCGGGCAGGTAGAGGCTAAACCACTGAGTGGTGACCGCAAAACGATCCTTAAGACCACAGAAGCTGACATCATTGCGCTTAATTCCAGCCAACTGGGAGAGCAATCCGGCAACCCATTGCGTGTTCTGGTCGCGCTTTTTGATATGCAAGAACAGGTGCTCCCCTTCACCGCTGGGCTCAAAACCTAAAACTTCATCGACCACAAAATCTTCTGGCTGACTGCGATAAACAGCCCGTCCAAACGACTCTGGAAACAGTCGCGGTAGACTCTGAAATTCAAATTCTTGAGGTTTAATAGGATCGGTCCGAGAGCTTATTTTGCGTTCAGGAGAACCACTGCATGGCAGGCAATACCTTCCTTGCGGCCGGTGAAACCGAGCTTTTCGGTGGTAGTGGCTTTAATATTAAGCTGATCTAGCTGGCAGTGAATATCAGCACAGAGATTACTGCGCATAGCCGCCAGATGAGGCAACATTTTCGGCTGTTCAGCCACTATCGTGATATCTGCATTGCCGAGCTGATAGCCCTTATCATTCATCATCTGGACAACGGCTGTCAGCAGCTGTCGACTATCGGCCCCTTTCCACTGCTGGTCGGTATCGGGAAAATGCTGGCCAATATCGCCCAGCGCCAATGCACCGAGAATAGCGTCAATTAAGGCATGGATTAATACATCGCCATCGGAGTGAGCGATAAAACTCTGATGATAGGGAATAGATACCCCACCCAGTATCAGCTTGTCACCGTCGCCAAATGCATGAACATCGTAGCCATGGCCTATGCGCATTGTTCCGTCTCCTGATAACCCATAATTGCCTGTGCAATAATCAGATCTTCACGATGGGTAATTTTAATATTGTCGCGACGACCTTCGATAATCATCGCCTGCTCACCGATAAACTCAATTGCCGAGGCTTCATCGGTTGGCATCTGCTGCCCTTGCAACATGGTTTCAAGGGCTCGGATTAAGAGCCCGTAGCGAAACATCTGCGGAGTTTGTGCGCCGCGATAATCGCTGCGGTCGAGGGTCTTTTCAATAGAATTCTGGGTCGCGGCCTTTTTTGAACTAACTTGCTTAAGCGTATCGCTAATCGGCGTGGCAAGAATACCACCCACTTGATGACCGCCCAGCTGATTAATCAGTTTATTGATATCGGCACTGGTAACACAGGGGCGCGCCATATCATGCACCAATACCCAGTCATCACTGGCAGCCAGATTACTAAGAGCATGAAGACCTTTTAAAACTGAATGAACCCGTTCAGCGCCACCCTCAATAAGCTCAACTCGCGAATCTTGAGTCGCGGAGACCTGAGCCCAGTATTCAGAACGGGTATCGCAGGGCACGAGGATTTTTTTAACCTTGGGGATTTCTAACAGCCGACCGAGGGTATGGTCTGCAACCAACCTGTGGCCAATACTATGGAATTGCTTGGCTAGCTCTGCCCCGAATCTCTGACCGGTTCCGGCAGCAGGGACAATAACCCAGTAGTTAGGGGCGCTCACTGGCTACTCTCCTTGCCGGTCGAACCAGAGAGATTTTTATCAATCACCAAATAGAAGGTTTCACCCTTTTTGATCATACCCAGATCGGCGCGGGCTTTTTCTTCAATGGCACTGAGATTGTTCTTTAAACTTTCGACATCGGTGGCGATAAGCGCGTTGCGCTCACGGAGGGTCTGATTTTCAAGTTCCTGATCTTCGAGCTGGCGATTCAGCTCGGCGCGATGGGCGAGGCTACCCTCACCGACCCACAATCGAAATTGCAGACCGGCAAAAAGAACAAGCAAGATAACTAATAACCAACGCATAAATGCATTCTATTCGCTTTTGCGGGGTTTGCACATAATCCTGACGGCGAACCGTCAGGATTAACTTTTTGAGCTCTGGTTAAAGAGCTCTGGTTAAAGAGCTCTTATTTACAGGCTCTTGTTTACAGGCTTTGATTAAAGCGCTTTAAACTCAGCCATACCTCGGTACGCTGCCTGCTCACCCAACTCAGCTTCAATACGCAGCAGTCGGTTGTATTTGGCAACACGGTCTGAACGACACAGAGAACCGGTTTTAATCTGGCCCGCTGCAGTAGCTACGGCAAGATCGGCAATGGTCGTGTCTTCAGTCTCACCTGAACGGTGGGAGATAACCGCGGTGTAACCAGCGTCTTTAGCCATCGAAATAGCGTCCAGAGTTTCTGACAATGTGCCAATCTGGTTAAACTTAATCAGGATAGAGTTGCCGACACCGAGCTCAATACCACGGCTCAAAATGCTAGTGTTGGTTACAAACAGATCGTCACCCACCAACTGGATTTTGTTGCCGAGCTTTTCAGTCTGGTACTTCCAGCCATCCCAGTCAGACTCGTCGAGTCCATCTTCGATTGAGATAATGGGGTAGACTTCACAGAGTTCAGCCAGATAATCACTAAATCCTTCCGAGCTAAATACAACACCTTCGCCAGACAGGTTGTAGTGACCGTCTTTATAAAATTCTGAAGCCGCGCAATCCAGAGCCAGAGTGACATCTGTACCCAACTCATAACCAGCAGCTTCAACAGCCTGCTTAATCACTGCCAGCGCTTCCGCATTGGAAGCCAGGTCAGGGGCAAAACCACCCTCATCACCGACTGCAGTGTTCAAGCCTTTGCCACTCAGTACTTTTCTCAGCTGGTGGAAAATTTCAGCACCCACCTGCAGCGCTTCGGCAAAGCTTTTTGCCGCGACGGGCTGAACCATAAATTCCTGAATATCAACATTGTTGTCGGCGTGCTCGCCACCGTTAATAATGTTCATCATAGGTACAGGCATGCTGTACTGACCTGAGGTGCCATTTAAATTAGCGATATGAGCGTAGAGGGGAATACCCTGATCCTGAGCTGCCGCTTTGGCTGCTGCCAGTGATACGGCCAGAATAGCGTTGGCGCCAAAGTTAGCTTTATTCTCAGTGCCGTCGGCATCGATCATCATCTGATCCAGTTGACGCTGCTGGGATACATCCTGACCCACCAGTAATGTCTTGATAGTGGTATTGATATTGTTAACTGCAGTCAAAACACCCTTACCCAAATAGCGGCTCTTGTCGCCATCTCTCAACTCTAGCGCTTCGCGAGACCCGGTTGATGCACCAGACGGAGCACAGGCAGTTCCAACAATGCCGTTCTCTAGAATTACATCTGCCTGCACAGTGGGGTTACCACGAGAGTCCAAGATTTCAAAAGCCTGAATATCTACAATGCTGCTCATTTACTATTTTCTCCAATAATTTTGACTGTTTACTGCAATTAAAATGGTTAAATCTACAACTTAATTAATTCTTAAATAATGCCCAGATCAGACTGAGACTTGATCAAATCATCAAATGCTTTCATCTGCGCAAGGAAAGGCTCCAGCTTGTCCAGCGGCAGTGCACTGGGACCATCACAGCGCGCATTTTGCGGGTCTGGATGAGCCTCTAAAAACAATCCGCCAATACCGACCGCAATACCTGCTCGACCCAACTCGGCAACCTGATGACGGCGACCGCCTGAGGCTGCACCCAATGGGTCGCGACACTGCAATGCGTGAGTAACATCAAAGATTAACGGCAAGCCACCGCTAACCTCTTTCATGGTGCGGAAGCCGAGCATATCGACAACCAAATTGTCATAGCCCATGCAGGTACCGCGCTCACAGAGCATCACCTGATCGTTACCGCACTCGCGAAACTTATCCACAATATTGCCCATCTGACCCGGGCTTAAAAACTGTGGTTTCTTAACATTGATCACTGCGCCAGTCTCGGCCATAGCCTTAACCAGATCAGTCTGTCGCGCCAAAAACGCCGGCAGCTGAATCACATCACAGACTTCAGCCACTGGTTTGGCCTGTTCTATTTCGTGAACATCGGTGATCAACGGAATATTAAACGTGCTTTTGATCTCTTGAAAAATCTTTAGACCTTCATCGATTCCAGGACCGCGAAAGGAATGGATCGACGAACGGTTAGCCTTATCAAACGAAGCCTTAAACACATAGGGTATACCGAGCTTTTCAGTCACAGTGACATAGGCCTCTGCAATCTGCATCGCCATATCTCGAGATTCGAGAACATTCATGCCCCCGAAAAGAGCCATGGGCGCATCATTGCTGACGCTGATATCCGCTACCTTAATCGCTTTGGCTTGCACTTTTATGACTCCTTATTTGATTTTCTTGCTTGGTAATCTACCGCCGCGACAACGAAGCCCTGAAAGACTGGATGTCCATCCCTTGGGGTAGAGTTAAATTCCGGGTGGAACTGGCTGGCAAAGAACCACGGGTGATCTGGCAGCTCAATGGTTTCGACCAGAGTTTTATCATGGGACAGACCACCGATCACCAGACCTGCCTCTTTTAATGCCGGCAAGTAATTATTGTTAACTTCGAAGCGATGTCGGTGACGCTCTTCAACCTGATCAGCGCTATAGATTTCCTGTGCCTTAGAGCCCGGCAACAGATGGCAGACCTGAGAGCCCAAACGCATAGTGCCACCCAGATCCGAGTCTTCAGTGCGCAGCTCTTTCTTGCCCTGAGCATCAATCCACTCGGAGATAAGTCCAACAACCGGATTGGCTGTCTCAGCATCGAATTCAGTACTGTTGGCATCTTTTAGGCCACAGACATTACGCGCATATTCAATAATCGCCATCTGCATACCCAAGCAGATACCCAGGTAGGGAATATTTTTCTCACGGGCAGTTTTAACCGCGTAAATCTTGCCTTCAGTACCTCGGCTACCAAAACCGCCGGGCACCAGAATCGCGTCAACATCATCCAGCAGAGAGTGATCCTGCTCCAACAGTTCGGAGTCGATATAGCGAATTTTTACTTTGGTTTTCTTATGAATACCGGCGTGAATCAACGCCTCAGTCACTGACTTATAGGCATCCAGCAATTCCATATACTTGCCGACCATGGCGATGGTCACCAGACCCTCGGCATTCATATGACTGTCGACGACAAAATCCCATTCACTGAGATCCGCCTGAGGCAGATCCATACCGAAACGGTCGAGTACAAACTGGTCGAGACCCTGCTCGTGGAGCATACGCGGAATCATATAGATAGACGGAGCATCGATAACCGGAATAACCGCTCGCGCTTCTACGTTGATAAATAGCGAAATTTTCTGGCGCTGGCTTTCTTCAATTTGAACTTCAGAGCGACACAGCAACATATCTGGCTGCAGACCAATCGAACGCATCTCTTTAACCGAGTGCTGAGTCGGCTTGGTCTTGGTTTCACCGGCTGATGCAATATAGGGCACCAGCGTCAGGTGCAACAACAGCGCGCGCTGATGGCCGAGCTCAACTTTTAACTGGCGAACCGCTTCAAGGAATGGCTGCGATTCAATATCACCCACCGTGCCGCCAATCTCGACAACGGCGATATCCGCATCACCGGCACCGGCATAAACGCGACGCTTAATTTCGTCGGTCAGATGCGGAATAACCTGCACCGTACCGCCCAGATAATCACCGCGACGCTCACGACGCAAAATCGTTTCGTAGACCTGACCACTGGTAAAGTTGTTGTTTTTAGTCATTTTGGAGCGCAGGAAACGCTCGTAGTGACCAAGATCCAAATCCGTCTCTGCACCGTCCTCAGTCACGTAAACTTCACCGTGCTGGTAGGGACTCATAGTGCCGGGATCAACATTCAGATAGGGGTCAAGCTTGAGGATAGTGACGCTGAGGCCACGGGATTCAAGAATAGCAGCCAACGAAGCAGCTGAAATACCCTTACCCAACGAAGAGACCACACCACCAGTAACAAAAATAAAACGTGTCATAGAGACCCTGTAAAATCACGACCCTGTAACCCTAAAATCAATGAATATGAATTCATCTTTTTAAAGAGTTGAATCTAAAAAATTTGTAATTGTGAAAGGCTTGTTTGACCGTGAAAATGGTCGAGACCCACCCTACCCAAGATGGGAGAGTAGATTAACAGAAAGGGGTCGCGGATACTACAGAGAGTTTGTCTCCCAGGTGATTTTTAAACCCTCTTCATCAGCGCCACACTGCCAACCCTGACAAACCCATAAATCACCCACAGCGACCAGCTGCTCGTCAATATAAAAAAGTGGGATTCGCTCTCGCCACCAAGGCTCAAGCGCATATTCCTGAAGTAATTTTTTAAGGCTGTTGGAGCGATCTCGACCGGCCGGCTGACAGCGCTCACCACCCTGCCGGAAGCGCAGAGTCAGAGCACTCACATCATCGATCCGCAAACCTTCACCGCGAACTGGCTCGGCACTCAAACTGGTGCCGTCGGGAAGCACCAACAGCTCATCGGAATGCCAGTACAAACAGGCATCATCCGCCACCTTGGGTCGGCCACTCAAATTTAGCAAATAGAGTCGATCGCGATAGCGACAGAACTGAATATTGCCGCGCACCACTTTTGGCTCGCTATCTTCTCGGGCACTGACCAGTGAATTTATAACTTCCTCGACAAAGTTCTGGCTGAGCGGAGCAAGCATGTAGAAGCTCGGCCAGTAACGCAGCAGATTTCTCTGGCGCAAGGGTTCGAGCTGATTAAAGTGTTCCAGGGACAGTGACAGACCGGCGCGTTCGGGCCTAACATCCATATCTTCCAGATCAGTCCATGCCACAGATTCCGCAAGCTGATCGGCCTCAAGACTGTGTTGAGCCGAGCGGGTAATACCCTGAATATAGTCGGGCCAGCGTTCGGCCAGAGCTGGAACAACTCGGTGGCGCAGATAATTGCGATCAAACTGCTCCTGCTGGTTACTCTCATCCTCAATCCAGCCCAGCTGTTTTTCGGCCGCCCAACGCTGCAATGAAGCTTTCGGCCAGCTCAACAGAGGCCTTAATAATTTTCCCAAACCCAGCGGGCGAGTCACGGGAATCGCTGCCAGACCTTTTGGGCCAGATCCACGCAACAATCGATAGAGCACCGTCTCAACCTGATCATCCGCATGATGACCGAGCAGCAGGATGCCCTCTTCGATAATAAGCTTTTCAAACACCTTATAACGGGCATCTCGAGCCGCCGACTCAAGACCGCCGCCGACCTCATTAACCGCTACCGACTCAGCGTGCAGACGCACCCCCAGAGACTGACAAAACTCGGCGCTGTGCTGTTGCCAGTGATCCGCATTGGCCGACAGGCCGTGATTGATATGCACTGCGGTAATGTTCTCTGGGGCAATCACCTCGCAGAGCAGGCTCAATAAAACCGTGGAATCAAGACCACCGCTAAGGCCGACTAAAATCTGCGGTGCAGCATCGAGCTCTTGCCGGTAATCGGCAAATACTGCGCTGGCGGAAATATCGCCAGTTGCTGTTGACCGACTCAAGAGTCCGACTCCGATTGCTGCTGTTCAGACTGGTATTGTTTGAACTGATTGCGGGTTAACAAATTGCAGTTTTCCGTCGCCGGATCGAAGGTAATTAACACATCCCCTCTTTTTAACTGACCTTTGACCTGATCGATTTTATCCTCCAGACCGACTTCATAGGAGCCATAGTCGGTACCTTCACGAAGAATAAACTCTTCGATCACCGCACGCAGAACCTCAGAGCTCAATCTGTCAGCAGGAATTTCAATCACTTAATCTTAACCATTCGTCTAATTACTATTAATTACTAGGGAGCGCAGACAGAAGTCTTCCTTTAACTATCCACTAACTATCCACTAACTATGCTGCGCATAATAGTGCCATAATCCTTTGCAGTTAAGAGTTGGAGTCAAAAATGAGCAATTATTTAGTATTAACCGTTATCTCTGACGATCGCGCTGGCATCGTCGAGCAGGTCGCCCAGACCATTAGTAAATACGATGGCAACTGGATGGAAAGCAGCATGGCGCGTCTGGCGGGCAAGTTTGCCGGCATCCTGCTAGTTGAGATCGATGCCTCTGCTCAGGAGTCTCTGGAACAGGATCTGGCGGCACTCTCCAGCCAGGGTATCAAAATCACCCTTGAGAACAGCGGCCCGCAGACCGATGAAGAAGCTCATATTAGCTGTCTGGAAATTGTTGCCAATGACCGCTCTGGAATTGTTGGCGAGATATCCTCTCTGCTGGCGAAAAATCAGGTCAATCTGGTCTCACTGGAAACCTTTTGTGAGAGCGCACCCATGTCTGCAGGAATGATGTTCTACGCCCATGCCTACACCCAGCTGCCGGAAGGTATGACTGAGGAACAGCTCACCCACTTACTGGAGAGTCTCTCTGACGATCTGATGGTGGAGGTTGTTGAGGCTTAAGCCGACCCTGTCACCTATGCTAGATATTGTTCTCTACCAACCGGAAATTCCACCGAACACTGGAAATATTATTCGCCTCTGCGCCAATAGCGGTTTTCGCCTGCACTTAATTGAACCGCTGGGGTTTGATCTGGACGACAAAAAATTGCGTCGCGCCGGACTCGACTATCAGGAGTTTCAGTCAATGAAAGTCCACCCCAACTGGAACGCTTATATCAGCAGCTGCGCACCAAAAAATATCTATGCCCTGAGTACCAAAGGGACGGTCTGTTATTCATCGGTTAGCTATCAACCTGGCGATGCCCTGCTGTTTGGCCCCGAGACCCGCGGCTTACCAGAGGATATTCGCACAGAGATCGGTGCTGACAATGTCTTGCGCCTGCCAATGCAGGAAAACAGCCGCAGCCTCAACCTCTCGAATACCGTATCAATTATGGTCTACGAGGCCTGGCGACAGCTGGACTTTTCTGGCGGCAGCTAGGAGTCACAGGTACTATAGGGCCTCAATAGCTTGTTCCACCGAATAATGAATGCAAACCAAATAAGTAAACTGCGAGTACATACTAGCTCTGTATGGAATCTTCAGATTAAAAATCACGAGTAATAAAAGCAAACTAATGACAGCAAAAATTGGCTTATTTTACGGCAGCTCGACCTGCTACACCGAAATGGCAGGGGAAAAGATCTGCGAGCAGATTAATAGCAACTTTAAAAACAACAGCGTCAGCCTGCACAATATCGCCGACGTGCCTCTCAGCCTGATGGCGGATTTCGACTATCTGATTTTGGGCATTCCAACCTGGGATTATGGCGAGCTGCAGGAAGATTGGGAGACCCACTGGGACCAACTTGATAGCATCGACTTCTCTGGCAAAAAAGTTGCGGTCTACGGACTTGGCGATCAGATTGGCTATCCGGAATGGTTTCAGGATGCGCTCGGCTACCTCTGGGCCAAGGTTAAAAATCAGGGTGCCAGCATGGTCGGCGAATGGCCCAATCAGGGTTATGAATTTAAAGATTCAAAAGCGCTTACTGCGGATAAACAGCATTTTGTCGGCCTGCCACTGGACGATGAAAACCAGCTCGAATTAACCGATCAATTTATCGCCAGCTGGTGCAGGCAGATTATCACTGAGTTTGGTACTCTTTGATTAACGCTAACTAATAAGTAATATCTAAAAAGCGAAGATCTGTCGAATGAGTGAAGCTTCTTTAACCGAACTGCCCTGGTACCTGGCAAAACAGCCGGCGCAAATAGCCACCAGAGAAATCACCGTTATCGGTGCCGGCATCGCCGGCTGCACCACCGCAGTGGCACTTCAGCGCCGCGGCTTTAAAGTGACTGTTGTCGACCGTCACCCTCAGGCAGGCTCAGAGGCATCGGGCAATTCCCAGGGCATTGTCTACCCAAAATTATCGCCACGGGATGATCTGCTGCCGCAGGTTAATCTGGCCGCAATACAATTCTGCAAAGACTACTACCAACCCTTCTGGGATCGCGGACTGGGTGCCCAGTGCGGCATTTTAGTGGTGCCGGAGAGTCCCAAAAAAGCCGCTGACTTTGCCCTGATCAGCCAGCGTTTTGCCGACCGTCCAGAGATAGTTCAATCGGTCGATCATCAACAGCTCTGTGAACTGGCAGGTATTCCACTGAATGCTGTAACCGCGCTGTACTTTCCACAGCTCGGCTGGCTACCTCCGGCACTGGTCTGCCAGCAGCTGTTGCAGATAAATAATATTCCCCTACTACAGGCGGATATTCATCGCCTTGAACGGGATCAAACCACCCATAGTTGGGAGCTCCTGGATGCTCGGGGGCAGAGTATTCTAAAGACTGAGTCAGTAGTGATTGCCAGCGCCTTTGACTGCAAAAATTTTGCTCAGAGCGAGCATTTACCCTTGCGCAAAATACGTGGGCAGATCACTCAACTACCGAGTACGGTCGAGAGCCGACCCTTAAAAACCGTTATCTGTGGTGAGGGTTACTTCACCCCCGCTGTAGATGGACTGCACAGCTGTGGGGCCACCTACAACAAAGATATTTTCAGCACTGAAGTTCGGGAACAGGATCATCTCACCAATATTGCCCAGATCAGTGCCACCGACCCGGGATTGGCGACAGCACTAGGTGAACCGGCAATTGACACCCTTAGAGGGCGCGCTAACTTCCGCTGCACTACGCCGGACTACCTGCCCATTGTCGGTGCCCTGCCCAATGTGCCGGAGATGCTTGAGGACTATGCAATTTTGCGCAAGGATGCGAAAACTGTGCTGCCGACTCGCGGTAGCTATCTGCCAAATTTATATGTTAATTGCGGGATGGGATCCCGGGGTTTAAGTTATGCGCCGCTGACCGCTGAAATTCTGGCAACGCAGATTGCCGAAGAGGCATCACCAGTCAATCTCGAACTATTGAAGGCCATGCATCCGGCTCGCTTTTTGATTCGCGACTTAAAGCGAAAGCGTATCTAGAAGCTATTCTAAAGGGCTCTTTTTAAAGGGCTCTTTTTAAAGGGCTCTTCTAAAGGGCTCTTCTAAAGGGCTTTGCTAAAGAGCCCCCCTAAAGAGCCCCCCTAAAGAGCCCCTCTAATAGGGCCCTCTAAAGAGCACTGCCCCCATGACGAGCTATATAGGTAGCGGTGACTGTATCCATGGTGACAATATGATTCACTAGCCACTGCGGGAAATCCTTATCAATATAGCGCTCAAGTCGCTCGGCAGCCGCCAGATTATGCGTCGACTGCCAAAGCCTGCATTCAATATTCATCGCCCGTAAAAACTGATGATGTTCCAGGCGATGCTTTTCGCGAGCCGGAAATTGGTACTGTTCCATATATTTCTCTTCCAGATAGAAGTGGTTCTCCGTATCTGCAAGCAGCTTATCCAGACACCGATCTATGCGTTTTTCAACCAAGCTTAAATCGGTTTTTCCAATCTCTAAAAGACGCTTAATCTGATTGGCGTCATCAAATGCTTTTCTGTGTTCAGCATTCATAAACTCAAGGTCTACCTGAGGTGTACAATCAAAATCTGTCATGACCTGCCCCCCTCTGTATCTATCTAAGCACTATAATTTACCAGCAGTTTAATGCTTTAGGCTAACAGCATTAATAACCATAGCCGCTGATAGCATTCAATGCTGATGGACTTTGTCTGTATATGTCTTATCATCCTGCCAATAAATAACCATTAACCAAATACCAGCGCCTATTTAACTGCTATTTACTGAAAAAGAATACCTGTTTATGAAATATATTGGAGCCCATGTCAGCGCTGCTGGCGGCATTGAAAATGCACCAGTTAACGCCCATAAGATTGGCGCAACGGCATTTGCCTTTTTCACCAAAAACCAGCGTCAGTGGCAGGCAAAGCCACTCACCGAGCAGAGTATTGAGGCCTTTAAAGAAAACTGTGCGCTCTACAACTTTACCCCGGAACAGATTCTTCCCCATGACAGCTACCTGATCAATCTCGGCCATCCAGAGCCCGAGGGGTTGGAGAAATCACGGCAGGCATTTGTCGATGAACTGCAGCGCTGTGAGCAGCTGAGTCTAAAGTACCTCAACTTTCATCCTGGCAGTCACCTGCGCAAGATCTCCGAAGATGAGTGCATTAAAACTATTAGCGAGTCGATTAATCTGGCTCTGGATGCTACCTCTGGTGTTACCGCGGTAATCGAAAATACTGCTGGTCAGGGCAGCAATCTGGGCTTTAGCTTTGAACAGCTGGCGGCGATGATCGACGGTGTCGAAGATAAAACCCGGGTCGGTATCTGCTATGACACCTGCCATGCTTTTGCCGCCGGTTACGATATGCGCAGCACCGATGGCTGCGAAAAGGTATTTGCTGATTTTGAGCGCACGGTTGGCTTTGAATATCTCTGCGGCATGCACCTCAATGATTCGCGCTCGGAATTTTCAAGCAGAGTGGATCGTCACCACAGCCTTGGGCATGGCAATCTGGGCTTAAATGTCTTTCAATTTATTATGCAGGACAACAGGTTTGACGGAATTCCACTGGTGCTAGAGACCATCGACCCCTCAATCTGGGCCGATGAAATAGATCTGCTGCGCAGTTTTCAGACCGCGGTCTAATCTTCCGGAGACTGCTGCGCGGCCATTAATCCACGGCGGTAAATATCAGCGCTAGCACCGCTATCTCCAGCCTTTTCAAGCACCTCAGCCAAGGCAATAAAAGCCTCAGTCGATGGCCGCAGTGCCACTGCCTCAGTCAAATAATCCCGCGCCTTGCCCCAAAAGCTCAGCCGCTGACAGATCAACCCAAGCGCCAACAGTAGATCCGCGTCGTCGCGATGTTTCTGCAGCCATTTCTCTCCCTGTATTAACTGCTTCTCCGGGGCTTGCGACTGCAGCTGACCAAAGCGTATAACCAGCTGTGGATGCCAGTGGTTATTGAGTGCCTTGATCAACAGCCCCTGTTGTTTTTCCACCGCACCCAGTCGGCACAGGCTATCGGCATAAACCGCTATCACCTGAGGGTTCTTATGCAGTCTTTTCGGTGTGTAGTACCAGATATCTTCAAGTAAGGCCTTTTGCTCACTGGCCGGAAGCGCTGGGTCTGCACTGTATTCATCGAGCAGACTGCAGTACACGTCGAGTTCAAGATTGGTCAGCGCATCACCGCTAACCACCTTATAGTGCTTGAGATCACGGAGTAACTTCTGCAATGGACCCCAGTCCTCAGCCATATAATAGGCATCGGCCAGAAGTCTCAACAGGCCGCGATCACTGGGCTTTTTGCTGTGCATTGGGCGAAGGATTTGCAGGGCCTCCAAGGGCTTTTCTTCAAGTAATAAAAGCTCCGCCAAGGCTTTATCCGCAACAGCAGTGCCCTTTGGGTAGGTTATCTTTAAACGCTTTAAGAGTTGTCGGGCCTGATCAATCTGATTATTGTCGGCTGCTGCTCGGGCAGCAAATAACAGATTAACCACTGGCATCGCCGACTTATCCGCTGACTGGGATAATAATTTCTCCGCCTGTTGCCAGTCATCATCGGCGAACAGCAATAGACCCTCGGCGGTCTGGTTAATTTTTTTGGCACTGCGACGACTGTTCCACCAGAGTCGGAATCCTCCGGCCCCCGCTATCCAGCGCCAACTCAGTATCAACCACAGCAACAGTCCGGTAGCAGTCAGATAAATCAGCAGACCAGTCCAGGCGCTCATCTCAATACTGAAGGTCTCAAAACCAAGCAGGATATAGCCATTGCCAAACTGTAAAACCCAGACCAGTGCGGCACCGATCAACAGCGACAGCATCAACAGAACAAGCAGTTTTCTCACTTCTGCTGCTCCCCATCAGTGATTCGACTTTGACGCAGATTCAACATAGTCTGAACCGCTGCTATAGAACCGGAGATATCTGGCAGGGGCTGAATAATCTGGCGTTCGCTAAGTGTATTTAGACGCTCAATCAACGCCTGACTCTGGCTGTTTAATTGGAAATAACGCACTAATAGCGCGGCACTTTTCTCAAGACTGGCGCTGTAAATAATTTGCTCTTCTCGCAGCAGAGCACTCTGAGCCTGCTCGATTAATAGAAAGAGGTTGTTCTGGATAATAGACTGCTCATTACTGGTCAGCAGCGGTTCGATCCGCTGTTGGCGTTTTTGGACAACAATCAATTGACCGAGTTTTTGGCTAAAGCGCTCAAAGCTGTTCAGCAGCGATCGGTTCTGTTCCGTATCTGCTTCGGTATCAACTATTTCCGGCGTTTTCGATGCTGTGGCTGGCTCAATAACCGAGAGTTGCTTGACCGCCTCGGAGATAGCCTCTAACTCTAGAAAGATGCCCTCTCGGTCAACCTTGCCGGCCATTCGCAGTGCCGCTATATCTTGCGCTAGCGCTCTGCGTACGGGCAACAACTCCGGATCGTTAAGCTGAACAAAGATAGTATCGACATTCTCCAGTATCGCCAGAGGATTTTCGGTACTGCGCTCTACCTGCAAACGCTGATTGGCAAGGCGAATCAGATAGGCTGCCTCAGAGAGCAACCAGTCACCGCGGCTGGCGGTACCCAGTTGTAAAATGCGTTCGGCCTGAGAGTTTAGCCTTAGATTAATCGAGTAGAGCTGTTCTTGAAGCTGACTTTCGAGCTGGCCAATTAACTGCGCCTGCTGCTGAATGGTTTGGCGACTTAGCTGTTGCTGCTGGGTCAGTTTGCGCTCGGTTTCGGCTAGTTCTGCCTGCAGACTATCTGAGATTCCAACTCTGCTCTCCAACTGAGCCTGCCATTCAGTCCAACCGATCCAGCCGGCAAAACCCAGCGCAGCTATTAACAGAAAAACCAGTAGGGTTTTTAACCAGGGAAAGGCCTTATCTTTACCAGAGCCTTTAGCGGAACTTTTATCAAAGCCTTTAGCTGAAATTTTATCAGAGCCTTTAGCTGATTTTTTTGGCGATGCTGCAGGCTTTTCAGGAGCCGTTTTTTTTGGGGCAGGCTCGGAAGTCGATTTATCACTTGCCTGAGGCGCTGTTGTTTTTTTGTCCGTCACCATTTTTCCTCTTGGATCCTGGGGCCCTTTATCTTTTAGGGTTGATTGATTAAAGAGTAGCCCGTGATAGGGTTTCTATGCAACAGGCTAACTCTTAATAGCTAACTAAAAGCCTTATGAACAGCCGCAAGCATAGACTCCGGCAGCGCATTTTTGGCACTAAAAACCTGCCTGTAACCCAAGTCTCGGGCTATTGCGGCAACCCGCTCACTGGGAACAACCACTGGGGTGTCGGCAGCTTTTCCCGCCTCGCCCATTGCCTGTATAAGTTCACCACTGTGAGCAATCAGGCAGTCAGTTTCCTGCTGCTGTGCCAGTGCTAACTGCTCGCTATTAATCACACGTTTGTAGAGTTCGCAGTATTCAACCCGCGCACCTCGCTCAATCAGTGTTTCACCGAGAATTTCCCGACCACCGACGCCACGGAAAATAATAATCCGTTGATTGTCTAATTCCTGCAGCGGTTCTAACTTTAATAGCTCTTCGCTATTTTGACGGCCGCGGGGATGGAGGGCATCAATACCAGCCTGCTTTAACAGTTCAGCAGTGCGCTCACCAACTGCAAAGTAATCAATACCCACAGGAAACATCGGCCAGTATTTATCGATCCATTCAAGGGACAGCTCTGCGGCATTACCGCTGACAACTATGGCTTTATGAAAGTTATCCAGCTCGAGAATCTGGTCTTTTATCTTTTGGCTTTTTGGTTCTGGCTGAGGGCTTTCTTTTTCGAGCTGAGGGCTTTTCTGTTCGAGCTGAGGGCTCTCAACAACAGCCTGAATACTCATCACCGGATAATGAGTGACTTCGGCACCTTTGTTTTCGAGCATGGTTAATAGCTGATCATCCTGCCGCTGCGGTCTGATCAACAGTAACCGTTTGGCTGCCAAGCTGTTTTTATCAGCGTGATCCATCATCAGTCGGTTCCGTAAACCTCGGCTAAAATTTCTCCCGCCCCTGCAGCTAGCAGTCGCTCGGCAAGTTCGACACCCAGTGCTGCGGCCGTCTCTCTGGGACCGGAGATTTCATCTTCAAGAATCACTGAGCCGTCAACACTGCCAACCAGTGCTCGAACTCTTAAATTGTCGCCGCCCACAAGCTCTGAATAACAGGCGATAGGCACCTGACAGCCTCCCTGCAAATGGCGGTTGAGCGCGCGCTCTGCGGTCACTCGAGTATGGGTGTCAGGATGATTTAATAAGGCCAAAAGATCGAGCGTTGGCTGATCGTTATTGCGGCATTCGATACCCACGGCTCCCTGACCTCCGGCCGGCAAGCACAGGTCTGCCGATAGCCGCGATGCGATTCTGGGTTCCATACCCAGACGAATCAGACCGGCGCTGGCAAGAATAATTGCATCGTAATCACCAGCATCCAACTTGGCCAGACGGGTATTGACATTGCCGCGCAGATCTTTAATTTTGAGGTTGGGAAATTTTGCCCGTATCTGACATTGACGGCGCAGACTGGAGGTTCCCACCACTGCCCCATCAGGCAGCTGCTCTAGGGTTTTGTATTGATTGGAGACAAATGCATCCAGAGGATCTTCGCGCTCACAGATAACCGCCAGTCCAAGTCCCGGTGGAAATTCCATAGGGACATCTTTCATTGAGTGCACGGCTATATCAGCTCGATCATCGAGCATCGCAACTTCGAGTTCTTTGACAAACAAACCTTTGCCGCCGACCTTGGCCAGTGGCGTATCCAACAGCACATCGCCTCGTGTGGTCATGGCAACCAGCTGCACATCCAGATCGGGGTTATGTGTTAGTAGTTGAGCTTTAACAAATTCCGCCTGCCAAAGTGCCAAGGGGCTCTTTCGCGTAGCAATTCGGATTGTTTGGGGTATCGATTGTGGCACTGAAATTCCATCGCTAGTCATTTACAAGATCGACATTATCGACGATTTCGAGGCTCTTGGGCAGCTCTAAAGAAACTGTTCTAAAAAAAACGCTAAAAAGGGTTTTATTCTATCCCTAGAGCTCTGGCAGCAACTGCCGCAGTCTTGATTCCATACGTCGGCTGACCACTGGTTTAATGCTGATATCGCGAACCGAGACCGACAGATGACCATCGACAAATAAGAGGCCTTCAATTGCATCTCTCGCCACCAGTGCGCTGCGATGAATGCGTACAAAGAGATCGGAAAACTCCTCTTCGATCTCTTTTAAGGTATCCGATAAAACCGCTTCACTGTTTGCCAGATAGGCAGTGACATATTTTTGCTCGGCCTGTAACAGAAGAATTTTTTTGATTGGAATTAGATCAATACCCTGATGAGTCCGGCTACACAGATGGCGGCGCTGACTTTTGGGGCGGTGCTCAATCTGGGCTCGGGTCTGGCGAGCAGCGCGTTCAATTGCAGATACCAGTTCGTCGAATTTAACCGGCTTTAAAAGGTAGGCACAGGCCTGAGCATCGAAGGCACGCAGGGCGAAATCATCAAAGGCGGTGCAAAAAATAACCGCTGGCGGCAAGCTCATTCGAGCTATCACTTTGGCCGCCTCAAGACCGTCCATATCCGGCATGCGAATATCCATCAGCACTATATCCGGAGAGCATTTTAGTACTAGCTGAACCGCCTCAAGGCCATTGCTGGCCTGACCCGCAATATACACATCAGACATTCTTTTCAGATGATGCTGCAGGCGAATCCTTGCCAGCGGTTCATCATCAACGATCAGTACCTTGACCACAATTAACCCTCCATTGGTTTAAAGCGCATCCTTGTATGGTAATGATTTTGTTTTACAGTTTCCTGCAACTCTGCCTGCTTATTAAAGAAAATATCGAGACGATAACGCAAGTTATTAAGCGCCAGATTGTGCCCTGAGGCGCGGTTAAATAGCGGTTCCGTCTCAAGGCTGTTAACCAGATCAATACAGACCCATTTGCCGTCCCGATAAATCTTAATATGCAGATAGCCACCGTTTAAGGCTGGCTGTATGCCGTGAAATACCGCATTTTCAATCAGTGGCTGCAGCATCAGCGCCGGCACAGAAATTTTTGTAATATCTATCTCTATATCCCAGCGGTAGCGCAGACGCTGCTCTAAACGTAACTTCTCAATCTCCAGATACTGTTTGCAGGCATTGACCTCCAGCTGCAAGCTGACACCACCAGCGCGATCATTTAACGCGTAGCGAAATAAATCACAGAGGTTTTCCAGAGTCTGTTCGGCTTTGTCCGGATCAATCCTGATCAGGCTGGCCAAACTATTCATGCTGTTAAATAGGAAGTGCGGGCGGATTTTCAACTGCAGAGATTCGATACGCGCCTGCTGGCTGGCACTCTGCTGTTGGCGCAGCCGATGCTGCAAATAGAACAGGCGCAGTATAGTCCCCGCGAGTATGGCTGCGATAAGCAGGGTATTGATAACCACCAGAAAATCTAACTGCAATTGGCCACTGAGTCGATAATTGCTCCACAATTCAGGGATAACAGCGCAGATTGCGGCGGCAATTAGTACCAGAAAGAAATTGATTAATGCGATCTGAGGCAGCGGCAGACCCATTAGTCTGGGTCGTGCCTGACATAGAAAGACTGCGCTAAGCAGTGCAGTGGAAAATATTTGCAGGCCAATTTTTGCCAGCAGGGCAAAATTAAAGGCTGAAATACCGGTGCGCATAAGCGTTAACAGCAGTGTAAATAGCCCGGCGATTAACAATAATTCCATCAATCCGCGCCCCCGACAGAGGTCGGGAATAAAATAATCGCCTAATTGGGGCTGTTTTTCTCGGTAATCACTCATTCGAGTTATGGCTCATCCCTGTGATTAGCTATAATCCTAGCCGCGATATAACAACCGAGCAAATTAGTCGAATGAGTCAATCTGAGAAAAACACTATGAATAAGCCGTCAGCCCCGAAAACCAATCAGGCTTGGGGAGGCCGATTTAACGAAGCAGTCGATGAGTTCGTCGCTCGCTTTACCGCATCTGTCAATTTTGATCAGCGTTTTTATCGTCAGGATATTCAGGGCTCGATCGCCCACGCCAAAATGCTTTGCAGCGCTGAAGTATTAACGGCTGAGGAGCGCGATCAAATTATTAACGGGCTTGAGGAAATCGAAGCGCAGATTGAGTCTGGCGAGTTTGTCTGGTCTGTGCCCCTTGAAGATGTGCATATGAATATTGAGGCCGCACTAACCGAAAAGATTGGTATTGTTGGTAAAAAATTACATACCGGACGTTCACGCAACGATCAGGTAGCCACAGACATTAAGCTCTGGCTGCGCGACCAGATTGACCAGATCGGACCCATTCTGACCCGCTTGCAGCGCGGTATGATCGAGTTAGCGGCCAATGAAGCTAACACGATTATGCCCGGCTTTACCCATCTGCAAACTGCACAGCCGGTGACCTTCGGTCACCATCTGCTAGCTTGGAATGAAATGCTTGAGCGCGACTACAGCCGTCTTCAAGACTGCCGTCAGCGACTTAACCAGAGCCCACTGGGTGCAGCGGCACTGGCCGGAACCACCTATCCGATCAACAGAGAGTACACCGCTGAGGCGCTATCTTTTGATAAGCCTACAGAAAACTCACTGGACTCGGTTAGCGATAGAGATTTTGCTATTGAGTTCTGCGCTTTCTCGAGCATTTTGATGACACACCTTTCCCGTATGTCTGAAGAATTGGTGCTGTGGACCTCAGCGCAGTTTCAGTTTATTAATCTGCCCGATCGTTTCTGCACCGGCTCTTCGATTATGCCGCAGAAAAAGAATCCCGATGTGCCGGAACTGGTGCGCGGTAAAACCGGTCGCGTTAACGGTCATTTAATTGCGCTGCTGACATTGATGAAAAGTCAGCCATTGGCCTACAACAAAGACAATCAGGAAGATAAAGAGCCACTGTTTGACGCTGTGGATACAGTGCGCGATTGTCTGCGCGCTTTTGCCGATATGATTCCGGCCATTGAGTCACGCAAAGACGAGATGTACGAAGCGGCGCGTCGCGGTTTCTCAACGGCGACGGATCTGGCTGACTATCTGGTGGGCAAAGGTATTGCCTTTAGAGACTCCCATGAGATTGTCGGTAAGTCTGTGGCCTATGGCATCGCCGAAAATAAGGATCTATCGGAAATGTCCCTTGAAGAGTTACAGCAATTCTCCAGTGAAATTAGTGCAGATGTTTTTGATGTGTTGACGCTGGAAGGTTCTGTCGCTGCCCGTGATCATCTGGGCGGTACGGCTCCGGCACAGGTTACAGCCGCAGCGCAGCGTGCTCTGGCAAAACTGGACCTGCGCTAACTGAAAATAATTTAAAGGCTCTTAAAAAGAAAACTCAATCGTCTCGCCTGCCTGAGCTTGGCAGGCTTCGCTCAACATAGAGGTCAGCAGTTCACCGCTGACCGTGTTGCACCACTGATCACCCTCGAGTTTAAAGTGAAAGCCCCCGGATTTAGCCGCCAGCCATATCTCGCTGACTGCGGACTGGCGCGAGAGAATAATCTGCGAGCCATTGGCTTCACAGGTGATGGTGAGCATTCCGGCGCTATTTTCGTAATCAAGATCAGCGCCGCTATCATCAATGGTCTCTTCAATTGAGAACATCAGCTCGTCGACTATCTGGTTAAACTGCGCTTCATTCATTCTTCTGTTGCCCTTAAGTTTATTTAATCGCTGTTTGCTGTTGGGTTGCCAAAGCTTGTCTGGTCATATTGTTGGTATTGATTGCCGCTGCGGCTATACTTGCCAACTTGTTTCAGGCGGGTCTATTAAGGCAGGAATTATAAACTATGTACCGACAATTACTTACCCAAATACTGCGAAAAATTATGCTCTCTACTTTCGCAATAACCGCTGCCATTACATTAGCTGCCGGCCTGTCTGGCTGTGGCAACAAAGGCGACCTGTACCTGCCGGAAGATAGTGCAAAAACTTTTAGCTCTAATCCGGTTTCTATTAATAACAATTTAAATGACCAAAGCGAACTCTAGAAAATTATGCACAACGCCGTTACCGCCCAGAATGGGAATCTTTTTATTGAGGGCATAGCTCTCGAAACCATCGCCACCCAGTATGGCACGCCTAGCTATGTCTACAGTAAAGCAGCGATCAGCAATAATTTTCTCGCCTATCAGGAGGCTCTTGCCGAAAAAGAGCACCTGATTTGTTATGCCGTTAAAGCTAATTCAAATATTGCCGTACTTCAGACGTTGGCCGAGCTTGGCGCCGGTTTCGATATTGTTTCCAGCGGTGAGTTGGAGAGAGTTTTACGCGCGGGTGGCGACCCTGCCAAGGTGGTATTTTCCGGCGTTGCAAAAACTGCCGATGAAATGCGTCACGCCCTTGAGGTGGGCATTCACTGCTTTAATGTGGAATCGGAAGCGGAACTGGAGTTGCTCAATGCCACAGCCGCGGCCTGCGATCGCACGGCTGATATCTCGCTGCGAGTTAATCCAGATGTGGATGCACAGACCCACCCCTATATTTCAACGGGCCTAAAGGAAAACAAGTTCGGTATTGATATCAATCTGGCACCGCTGGTCTATCAGCGTGCTGCGCAGATGAGTCATATTAATATTGTTGGTGTCGACTGCCATATTGGCTCGCAGCTTGTGGATACTGATCCTTTTGTGGCGGCTCTTGAGCGCCTGTTGGTACTAGTAGACCAACTGGCAGAACAGAATATCAAGCTGCAACATATAGATATTGGCGGTGGTCTGGGTGTTCGCTATGAAAGCGAAGAGCCCCCGACAACCGGTGCCTATATGTCCGAGATCTTGCCACTGCTAAAAGGCCGCAGTGAAACACTGGTTCTCGAACCGGGCAGATCAATTACTGCCAATGCCGGCGTTTTGCTAACTCAGGTTCAATACCTGAAGAGTAATGGTGAGAAAAACTTCGCCATTGTCGATGGCGCTATGAACGATATGATTCGCCCGGCGCTCTATCAGGCCTGGATGGATATTCAACCCGTCAGCACTACCGACGCTGAGACTCATAGCTACGACGTAGTGGGCCCGGTCTGTGAAACCGGAGATTTTCTAGCCAAGGATCGTCAGCTGGCGATCAGTGCTGGAGATTATTTATGTCTCTATTCTGCCGGAGCCTACGGCTTTGTGATGAGTTCAAATTACAACAGCCGCCCGAGAGCCCCGGAACTGATGATCGACGGTGATCAGGTGCATGTTATTCGCCAGCGCGAGAGCATCGAAGACCTGCTTAATGGCGAGCAGTTACTGCCCGCGACACAGGGATAAACCAGCAATGTTGATGAAATTTACCAAGATGCACGGCCTCGGCAATGACTTTGTGGTGATTGATGCAGTGACACAGAATGTTCGTGTTACCGCTTCGATGGCGCGCCGCCTCTCTGACCGTAAAACCGGTATTGGCTGTGATCAGGTATTGATTGTCGAACCTCCCTCAGAGCCGGATATTGATTTTAATTACCGTATCTTTAACTGTGATGGGGCGGAAGTTGAACAGTGCGGCAATGGCGCTCGCTGTCTGGCGCGCTTTGTGCAGGATCGTCGCCTGACTGGCAAAAATCCGATTCGGGTTAAAACCTCCAATCGGGTAATTGAGCTGAGAATGGAAAATAAAACACAGGTCGCCGTTGATATGGGTATTCCCGAACTGAATCCGGCCAATATCCCTTTCGAAGCCGCTGAAAAATCAATGCTCTATGATATTGATGTGGACGGCCAATCACTGCAGATCGCGGCGGTATCTATGGGCAATCCCCACGCTGTGCTTAAAGTCGACGATGTTGCCCGTGCACCAGTTGCCGAATTGGGCGCTAAAATAGAATCACATTCGCGCTTTCCCAATCGCGTCAATGTGGGCTTTATGGAGATACTCAGCCGCAATGAAATTAAATTGCGTGTCTTTGAGCGCGGTGTCGGCGAGACCGAGGCCTGCGGCTCTGGCGCCTGCGCAGCAGCAGTGGCGGCACTGGAACAGGGCTTGGTCGACTCGCCAGTTACCATGCAGCTAACCAGAGGCAACTTAAAAATAGACTGGCAAGGTGAAGGCCATGGGCTGATAATGACTGGCCCGGCAGCAACAGTTTTTCATGGACGCATAAGAATATGAGTAAAGACACTAAAACCGAAACTGAAGTTGAAACCAAAACCGAGATCGATCCCAAGGAAAAAATGGTTCGCGAATTCCTTCGCGACAATCCCAGCTTTCTCGACAAGCATACCGATATCCTTGAGTGCCTTGTGCTGCCGCACAATAGTGGCAAAGCGGTATCTCTGGTTGAGCGTCAGGTTGGCGTACTGCGCGACCGCAACAAGGAAATGCGCGCACGATTGGACAATATGCTGCAAACCGCCCACGACAATGATCTGCTATTTGAAAAAACTAAACGTCTGGTTCTCAATCTGCTGGAAGCTAAAAATCTCTCAGCTCTGATTGAGACGGTTTATGACAGTCTTGGCAAGGATTACGGTATTGAGTTCTCAAGCCTGACTCTGCTCGGGGACGAGAAAAAACTGCCGCGCACCATGGCTCGGGTTTCGACCATGGAAAAAGCCAATGACCGCATTGGCACTCTGCTAGGTGCCAACCGTGCTGTATGTGGAATTCTGCGTGAAGATGAGATGACTTTTTTGTTTGGCGAAAGAGGCCGCAATGTGGGCTCGGTGGCCGCGGTTCCTCTCCGTTATGACAATCTCTATGGCATTCTCGCGGTGGGCAACAGCGACCCCAATTTCTACAAGAGCAGTATGGGGACTCTGTTTTTAAGCTATATCGCCGAGATTCTTAATCGGGTAATCCCCAACCACTTAAAATAAAGGCTTTTTTTACACCGCCTTTTAACGTTTGGGCTTTTTGTTGCCCGCCGAAGAACTTCGTTTCTTGCCCGAACTCGCTGGCGCTGCATTGCGGCGTCTTTTAGAGGTTTTTCCTGCCCCTTTACCTTTGCCGCCAGTACTTGATGGCCCTCGCTTCTTTTTGCCCTTAGCTTTGCGTTTAGCGTCGTGCTCTCTGGCCATCTCTTTGGCTTTGTCAGAGACCTTAACTTTAGCCGCTTTTCCAGAGCCGGGAGAGACGGAGGATTTTGGCTGTTCGGCCAGTTCAAAATCGATCTTGCGCTCATCCAAGTTGACCCGCACCACTCTGACTTTCAATTTGTCGCCAAGGCGGAATACTCGACCAGTGCGCTCACCGACCATACGGTGCTGAGCGGCTTCGTGATAATAATAATCCTTGGGCAGACCAGTCACATGGATCAAGCCTTCGACATACAGATCATCGAGCATAACAAACAGCCCAAATCCGGTAACTGCGCTGACTACCCCGGAGTATTCTTCGCCTACCCGATCCATCAGATATTCACACTTTAGCCAGTTGACTACATCTCGTGTCGCCTCATCGGCTCGGCGTTCAGTAACGGATAAATGGGAACCGGTTTCGTCGAGACGTGGCAGTTCGTAGGGATAGATATCCGGCTTGGCAAGTTCAGTAGCACCTTTAACTCGAACAACACCGGCAACTTTTTTATTGCTGCGGATCAGATAGCGAATAGCTCTGTGCACCAAAAGATCTGAATAACGTCTGATCGGTGAGGTGAAATGCGTGTAGGCATCAAAAGCCAGACCAAAGTGTCCGAGATTTTCAGACTGGTAAACCGCCTGACTCATGGAGCGCAACATCACTGACTGAATAACTGAGGCGTCATCGCGCTTGCCAACCGACCTTAAAACACGCTGATAGTCTTCAGGTTGCGGTTCGTCACCACCCCCAAGGCCAATACCTAATTCACCAAGGAAATCTCTTAGAGAGGACAGGCGTTCTTCGCTGGGGCCTTCATGGACACGATAGAGAGCCGGGAGCTTGGATTTTTCGAGGAATTGCGCAGTGCAGACATTGGCTGCGAGCATACATTCTTCAATAAGGCGGTGAGCTTCGGTGCGCTTTACCGGGATTATCTGGCTTATCTTGCGCTGCCCATCAAAGAGGATTCGTGTTTCCTGACTATCAAAGTCGATTGCACCACGTTCATTGCGGCGCTTGTGCAGTCTGGTGTATAGGTCATGGAGAGCGTCTATATGAGGCAGAATGGCTGAGAACTGATCTCGGGCACCGGAAGACTCGCCACTGCTTCTCTCTTCAATCATCTGCGCCACCTGGGTATAGGTGAGTCGCGCATGGGAGTGCATTACCGCTTCATAAAACTGGTATTTGGTTACATCCCCTTCACGGTTGACCTGCATCTCGCAGACCATACAGAGTCGATCTTCTGCAGGGTTTAAGGAACAGAGTCCATTGGAGAGTTTCTCCGGCAACATAGGTACTACATGATTGGGGAAATAAACCGAGTTACCCCGTTCAAAAGCCTGAGTATCCAGCGCGCTGCCGGGCTTTACGTAATGGGAAACATCGGCAATCGCAACGATTAGCTTCCAGCCACCACGGGGTTTTGGCTCACAGAAAACCGCATCGTCAAAGTCACGGGCATCTTCGCCGTCAATGGTCACTAGGGGCAGCTCTCTCAGATCAACTCGAAAATCCTTATCGGTTACATAGTCTGGGATGGCATCGGTTTCTGCCTTAACGTCGTCATTCCACTGATGGGGAATACCGTAGTTGCGGATCGAGACTTCGATTTCGAGGCCCGGATCCAGATGATCACCCAATACTTCGCTAATCCGTCCGGTGGGCGGACTATTGCGGGATGGTGCTTCGGTGATATCAACCAGCACAATTTGACCGGCCTGGGCGCTGCAGAGTTGATCTGCGGGAATTAATATATCCTGACTGATACGCGGATTGTCCGGACGCACAAAGTGAATACCGCTCTCACAAAAATAACGGCCGACTAATTCTTGAGTTTTGCGTTCGACCACATCAACTAGCGTACCTTCGGGTCGTCCACGACGATCCCAGCCAGCGATTCTCAACAGCACTATATCGCCATCAAACACCCGTCGCATCTGACGACTTGAAAGATAGATATCCTGATCACCACCCTGCAGTGGGGTTACAAACCCATAGCCTTCAGGATGGCCAATAACTCGGCCTTTAACCAGATTCAGCTTATCCAATGTGCCGTAACCACCAGTTCTATTACTGGCTATCTGGCCATCTCGCTCCATGGCACGCAGGCGGCGGCGCATAGCTTCAACCTGATCCTCATCGACCAGTTTAAGTCCGGCGCATATTTCTTCGTGGGTCATTGGACCGACACTTTCGTGGAGATAATCGAGCACAAACTCCCGGCTTGGAACCGGACGTTGGTATTTAGCGGCTTCACGAGTCGCGTAGGGATCTGTGTTTTTGCTTTTTCGAGACATAGGACTTCTTTTATCGAGAGTTATACTTTGTACTTGCAGCGCAGTCTAAGTCTTATGGGCGATTGAGTAAAAGAAATTCTCCAGACAAAAAAAACTCGGGCTATCTGAAAGGGGTTCAGGCCCGAGGTATAGCAATAACTAATTTAAAAATAAAAGTACCGGGAATTGTGAAATCTTAATACTGCTTAAACTTTCAAACTTTCAAACTTTCAAAATATTATATTGATTCGCACCATCCCTGGTGCACGACTTCCTGGTCGCCATGTATTTACAAAATTCTAAAGGTGCAAACTAATTGGCTTTCCTTCCTTAGTGGGTCAACTCCCTGTCAACCCAGCCTCAAGCGTCCTGCTTATTAGCGCGATCTGTAAAACAGCAGTGTAGGTCTGTTATTCAGTCACCAGTAGAGTCCCTTTATACGCATCATGCTAGGGAATCAATACAAATTTTAATCTCAATTGACTCGCACCGTCCCTGGTGCACGACTTCCTAGTCGCCATCTATTAACACAAATCTAGAGGTGTGAGCTAATTGGCTTTCCTTCCTTAGTGAGTCAACTCCCTGTCAACCCAGCCTTAAGCGTCCTGCTTATTAGCGCGATCTGTAAAACAGCAGTGTAGGTCTGTTATTCAGTCACCAGTAGAGTCCCTTTGTACGCATCATGCTAGGGAGTCAATACGAGTTGACATATTAAGAGGGTTTAAAGAAAAAAAATATTACACTGACGAGTTAATACCAAAGGATTAGTCAAACTGCATAATTTGCTTTAGATCAATCGAATACAAACCCTTTGATATGCTGGCGGATCTCTTCAACTCTGCTCAGGTTATCCTCAGCATTGAGACTTCCGTAGTCCGCACGAAACTGCATAACCAACTCGCGCAGTTCAGACATTCCATATAGACCGGATAAACCCATAAGATCGTGAATAATCCCACGGAGGCTGGCATTTTCACTATTGTTCAATTGGTCATCCAATTTGTCCAGGCTTTCATATAGCGCGTTTTTTAGCTCATCTACTGGCACTACGGTTGAAAGCAAGCCCATTCCACTACTTTCCGGTTGACCTCCGGACTGGGGCAGTACCTTGGTCAGACTGCGAATTAATTTATCCTCATCGACAGGCTTTAGCAGCATCATTTCTGCGCCGGCTTTTTTCATACTGTTTTCTTCGGTGAGAGTTACATCCGCAGTTAGAGCTATAATTGGCGGGCTATCTCCAGACTGTTGAACAATGGTCTCACAGGCGGTTATGCCATCGATCACCGGCATATGGATATCCATCAAAATTACATCGAGGTGCAATTCTTCAGCAATTTTGATCGCCTCAAGGCCATTGTCTGCTGTTAGGCACTTAGCTCCGTAGGCACTTAGCAGCCGAACAATTAATTTCTGATTAAAGGGGTTATCTTCTGCAACAAGCACTGTAACTCCAGCAAGGGTTTTCTTTACATCGCGAAGTTCCAGTGGATTGGCAATTTGCGGCAGGGTTTTATCCTTATCAGCCAATGCCAACTGACAGGTAAACGAAAAGACAGATCCATGACCCAGCATACTGCGCACTTTTATCTCGCCACCCATTGCCTGAACAAGGCTTTTACAGATCGAAAGACCTAAGCCGGCACCCCCAAAGCGCCGATTGATAGAAGTATCCTCCTGTGAAAACGGGTCGAACAGAACAGGAATTTTTTCTTCTTTAATGCCTTTACCCGTGTCTTCAACTGAGCAGTGCAGAACAATATTTTTATCTTCTGCAGCTATACAGCTTATGGTGATAGTTACCCCGCCTCGGTCGGTAAATTTAACCGCATTGCTCAGTAAATTACTGATTACCTGGGTGAAGCGAACTGGATCACCGATCAGTAATTTAGGCACATTTTCATCAATACTGTAATTTAAAATTAGCCCTCGCTCTTCAGCTCGCGGACCATGAATCGCGAGTAGATCAGCCATCCATGAGTCAATATTGAAGGAGACTTTTTCAAGGGTAAACCCACCGGCTCGAGCCTTGGAAAATTCCAGAATATCGTCAATCATTGTCAGCAACATATTCGATGACATGCTGATAATACGTAGACTTTCCTCGCGCTTCCTGGCATCACTTTCCGCTGCCAACAACTTTGAAAACCCAATAACCGCAGTCAGTGGTGTACGCAACTCGTGACTCATTCGCGCCAGAAACTGATCCTGAGCCTCCATTGCATCTTCCAGTTCGATCAATGTAATCTGTAGCTGGGCTGTGGCGCGCGCGACTTCACTCTGCATGCGAACGTTGTATTGACGAACACTGGTAGAGAGCTGGTTGATACCTGAAGCCAACTTGCGCAACTCCATCGGCCCCTCTTCAGGGGCAAACAGATTGAGATTGCCAGCCTCCATGGTATCGACTGTTTCAGTTAAATTTTCCAGTGGGCGAGATATACTGCGCCCTATTCTCATTGCAATCCAGGCGGCAATCAGCAGACCTAGGGTCGATACGACAAGCACCGCAAAAATTCCCTCGCGTCTCTGCTCCATCAATATCTCGTCGGTCACAGATACCACCACCCAGCCGAGCATCTCAGGCTCTGGAGTTATTCCTTCGTCGTAATCCAGAAGAGATAAATCCTCTCCGGTTATAGGCGCATAGAAATACCAGAGATTATCCGCATAAAAGGGTTTAATCAGATTATCTTCCTCTTGGCCTTTCACCACCGAGAGATCAAAACTACCAATAGTGACATTGGAGTCCTGATTGAGGTTGTAAAAGGCAAGCCCTTTAACCGAAGGGATATCAAGCACTGACTCACCGATATCTCTGAGCATTGCCTGATTATTGGAATAGAGAGCGAACTCAGCATTGGAAGACACCTGCTGAACGGCAATGCTGCCAATGTTTTTTAGGTTGGCCAACAATACAACACGCTGATTGGAGATCATATAACTGGCTAAAACCATGCACAGCAACGTCAAGGGCAATAATGAAGTAATCAGTAGCCTTGAGTGAATACTTGAAAACCTTTTATTCGCAGCCATTACCTAGCCTCCAGGTTAATGCGGTCGCGGTAGAATTGTTCAGTTTGCAGCTTAATCTTTAAGTTAGCAGCGACGGATCGGTTAAAGTTGAGAGAGTAATGGGTCGGCTTATTTAAGCTGCCAACCTTTGCGCGTGCTGGCTCCATTAGCCAATCCACTGTGTCTTTAGCAACATCCTCCGGAGCAGAATAAATAGCGGCTAAGGCTCCGGCTTTTAAGTAGCTTTTCGAAAAGGCAATAACAGGGACTTTGTAGCGATAACTTAGATGCAATATCCACTTGGCCGTGGCGATATTTATTAGCCTGCTGTCAGAGATTGGAATAAAAACATCACTGCGGCTAAGAACCGGCTCGATCTTGTTGATGGGGTTGTCTTTGGCATTGATGGAAACAAACTTCGGCTGCAAGGCACTGTCAGTAATATACTTGCTTAACTCGGCCTGCCTGTGGGCTGACGCCGGCCCTAACATCACGCCAACCCCGGATGACTCAGGAACTAGAAACTTAGCTAATCGAATACTGCGCATAACAGGCTGATCCAAACAGATAGAGGATACCTGTGCGGCAAATGCAGCATCGGTTGAACCATAGTGTTTTTCTGTCAGCGCTGAGAAGGCATTTTCGGTGATCAGGACACTTAATATTGGTGCCTTGGGTCTGTTGCTAAAAACCGTATCAGCCGCTGCCGTGCCTATAGTAACGATAAAATCTGCGGCAGCTAGATCAGCCTTTAGCTCTGGCTCTGAGCTTCTAAATACTGTATTAAATTCATAGCGCTCGGGGCTCAGTATCTCCAGCTGCTGCTTAACACTATTTAAGACCTCAACATAGTCGGCTGAAGGTTTACTGGCCACAAACAATATACTGGATTTTCTATCCGCAATTGCATAGCTGCAGGCAAATATAAGCAGAAACAGGCTCGCCAACCAGTACTTAGCTGATCGGCGAACAGGTTTCATTAACTTATAGGGATTAAATAACGCCACTTTAAACCCAGGGATCTACCCAACAATTCATTTATGTTTGACCATTTTTATTCAAAATTTTCCACCCAAAACTTAGGGAAGAGTGACTCTAAAACCAAGAATATATCGAGTTTCAAAGTGAATAGAATCATAAAACTCCTGATAGGAGTCACCAGCATTTTGGACAGTCAATGAGACATCTACAGTTGAACGATCCACCTGCCAACTTTTTGCTGCCTTAAGGTCAACTCGTGTGTAACCATCGAGTTTTGAACCATCAAAAAAGAAACTTTTTCCCGAATTGTAAGAAATCATTGAACTCAAACTAATACCGCTATCGAGTTGATAGCTGGTAAGCAGGCCCAAAGTATTTTTCAGACTTCTTACATCAAGATCTCTAAATTCGACCTCTGGTGCTGACCTATACAATGATTCGCCGTCGATATCTGAATAACTGTAATAAGCGCGTAATAGAAAGCGGTTGCTTGGCTTATACAGGGTTTGAAATTCGATACCACGAATATCAAGAGTATCGGTGTTATCGCGAATATTGACGAAATTATCCAGATCGGGATAAACATCGCGACGCTCACTAATAACATCGCGCAATTGTTCATAATAGAGACGCATATCCAGGCTCAGCGTTCTATCCATAAAATAGCCTGCATAACCCAATTCGTAACTCTTGAGCTCTTCATTTTTTATATCTGCATCGGAAATACTGCCGGCATCAAGAATAAGATCTCTAAACAATGGATTGCACTCAGGCGCTGTTGAATCAGGGCTGCATTCCTGGGGATTCACATAACGGACAACACCTATCTGATTATTTTCAAGCAGAGTTGGCGCTCGGAAACTGCGATTTAGGGCAAACCGCAATATATGGTCTTCGCTCAACAGATAGTTTGTCGCAAGCCTGTAAGAGCCATAAACATTAGTGCTATCCCTATCTTCAAGAAGAACACCAGCATTGACAATCAACTGCTCGGACTGAGTCCACTCTAAATTTGTATAGGCTCGATAAGAAGTCTCAGTGAGAGAATTGAGAGTATCAAACAGTGATTGGCTTGAGACTCGGTCATAACGCACTGCTGCTCCAGTCACTGCTCGCAGATTATCCGCAGGCTGAATGGTAGTTCTAAGCTCTACATCCCAACGCTCTGACTCGCCACGATGGCTTCCATCAAAGATAGTGGTATCTGGCACTGGACCCAGCGGCCAAAAAGGAGAGCTGTCATCGACACCAATAATCTCGGAAATTGTCTGTGCCTGTACATCATCATCCAGATCCAGATCATTGTGATAGATAACCAGCTGCAATTTATTGCCCTGTTTATTGAGGCGAGTCCAATTTAGATATTGGTACTGGTAGGACATATCACGATTAAAATATTCATCCTCACCAATCCAAAGATCGCTTTCAGTCGCACCAATTTGAAATTCAATATTATCACTTGAACTTGGAGTCCAGAGCCCTTTAGAAGTCAGGCTAATAGACTCAGAATCATCCTTTATATCAAGTAAATTACCGCGCCACTGGGTATCATCAAATCCATCATTGCCTCTGACACTCAAGGTTGTTCGGTGATCGACCGCGCCAATTTTTCCGCTATAGCTCAAGGCTGCATTGCGTGTCTGGGAACTACCCACCTGCGAGCGAAAAGACAGGCCTGTATCCAGTAGCGGTGATCTTGTCACTATATTGATCGAGGCTAAGAAAGCATTACTGCCATCTGCAGCCCCGTTGGCACCGCGAACAACTTCTACATACTCAATGTCGTCCAGATCGATACCAATGGTTGACCAGGTAACCGCTGAAAATAAAGATTCATAAACCGATCGACCATCTACCTTAACCTCCAGACGCCGCGGGTATTCATCACCCAACGCATGGTAGGTCACTCCCCTGCGGCTTCCATTGACATAGTAAGTTTCGAAGCCGGGCACCAGACGAAACAGATCAGCAATATCCACAGCCGTTGAAGCCTGAATGGTCTGGCGATCAATAATTGTCACAGAAGCCGGAGTCTGAGGAAGCGTCTGCTCCATATGGGTCACACTGCTTACAATTGGGATTTCAACCAGCAAGTCGTCCTCTGTAAGCATATCTACCTCGCTGGAGGCTATGGCTGAAGCCGTTACAATTGGCGCTGCTATAAAGAGCGCCGCAAGGGGAAGTCGGTATTTTTTTGCAAGGGTGGTAAAAGACATATAGCTGTTATCCTCGTATTCTTTGTTTTTATTATCTAATCTGTCATCTCTGAATTTTCATCCAGACCTAGCTTTTGTCCCAAAATCCCTGCTTGGGTTCGGTTGGTTAAACCCAGTGCGCGCAGCATTGCGCTGACATGCACTTTCACTGTGTTCTCCGATAGATCGAGATCACGTGCAATCTGCTTATTAGAGCGGCCCTGAGTAATATGCCGCAAAATATCCATCTGCCGCTTGGTTACCAGACCCGAAATAATATCTATATCTGCCCCGGAATCCACTTCATCCATCACCTTGGCGACATCGGGCATAGACTCTCGCAGTGATTCAGGCACATATTTCTCCCCCTTTAAAGCTCTTGAAATAGCCTCAAACAGCGCATCTTTAGGCGCAGATTTGGTCACAAACCCGGAAGCACCATAGTCTAGACACTTGCGAATATGGGCAGGGTTTTCAGAGGCGGAAAGAACAATAATGGGTAGATCCGGGTAGCTCTCACAGAGCATGGCGATAAAGTTAAAGCCGCCACCAGAGCCGGGCATAAATAAATCCACAATAACCAGATCGATATTTTCCCGGGCGAGAATCACCAGCGCAGTATCGCCGTGATCGGAGGTTGTTACGTCAATATTCTGGTATTCGTCCTGTAGGGTTGCTTTTAACCCAACACAGACAAAGGCGTGATCATCAACTATGAGAACGTGCATGTTTTCATTCCTTGTTTTCACGTCCCTGCGTGTTTGACTACAGCTAATCCATAGCCACAACTAAGCATAATGCCTAAAAAAGTAAAAGCAAACAACTAACTCTATACGTTTTCCCATAACCCAATCAATAAAGGATTGGATTTTTCCAGTTTAGGAGCAGTAGAGAAGCCTATAAATCATCCAATGCATCAGTGATAGAGCCCTGCAAGTCGTCGCTGGGGTCAGCTTTCTCTCTGGCGGCCAAGAGTGATATTTCTGCCTCTTTGGTTTTACCCAAACGTGCATAGCCAATACCGCGGTGGTAGTGAAAAACAGCTACGGAAGGCGCCATCTCTGTTACCTTCTGCAACAAGGGTTCAGCCACCTCAGGTAGTCCGGACTTAATTAGAGCCCAGGCATAGGTATCCATAAAGTAAGGATTGTCTGAATCAGCAAATCGCTCAGTGAGTTTAACCGCCCTTTTTATATTTTCCTGGGACTCAAAATCATCAATTAATAGACTGGCGAGATTATTGGCCACTACCTGATGATCGGGATTGGTTACCAGAACATCTTCATAGAGCTTAAGCGCCTTGGCTTTAGTGCCTGCTTTTTCATAGGATGAAGCGAGAAGCATCTTTAACAGGCCATTATTAGGCAATGCTTTCAAACCGCGTTCAAAACTGTCGATTGCCGCCTGAAAATCATTTTTGGCGCGATAACTGGATGCCAGCGCCGTGTAGCCCTGAACCCAGCTTGAGTCTTCAGCCAGCCCCAGTTCAAGTACATTGATTGCCGCGGTATGATC
>JAQWGK010000031.1 GCA_029238255.1 Porticoccaceae bacterium
CTGTTGCCAGTGCTGACTGATAGGCTGTGTAGGCTGCAGCGCTGTTGCCCTGCTCTAGGTAGAAATCACCTTTGGCTTCTTCAAATGCTGACTTCATTTCGCCGGCATCAACACCCTGAACCAACTGCAGAGCTTTATCCAAATCACCGCGAGCAGCTTCAACACGAGCTAAGCGCAGTCGAGCGATAAATTCGCTGACTTCATCAGCATTGTCCATAGCCCACTGTAGTTCGCCAACAGCAGCGTCCAAGTTATTAGCTTCAACCGCCAGCTTGGCCTTGATCAGTGCCGCATAGACTGCGTACTGAGTGTCGCCGTGCTCAGCTTTAAGCTTGTCTGCCAGCAGATTAACTGTGAGTTGCTTGTCTTCGGCCAGAGTCTCGCCAGGGTTTAGGCCAGCCATATTCTCAATCATTTCCTGATAGTTCAGGGAGGCGGCAGATGCCTGTTCTACGCCGTGATCGGTCCAGGCTTGCCAGCCAAAATATCCGCCAACTATCAGTGCTATACCCAGAATGGTTTGCTTGCCGTTCTCTTCCCACCAACGCTTAAGAGCTTCAATTTGCTCTTCTTCTGTAATGTGATCTGCCACGAGTGTTCCTCAATCAGTAAGTAGTAATTATTGTCATTATGTAGTCGGCCAAATCTTTCTGGTCAACGGTTTCCTGGGGGCGGTCTTCTCGTAAAAACTTAACCCCAACTTTTTTATTCGCTGCTTCATCTTCGCCAAGTATCAGGGCAATAGAGGCTGCGCTTTTATCTGCTTTTTTCATTTGCGATTTAAAGCTGCCACCGCCGCAGTTTGTCTGCAGACGAATGGTTGGGCAATTAGATCGCAGATTTTCTCCCAACACCAGTGCCTGAGTATCCACATCGCCAACGGCAACCAGATAGACATCGACTGTCTGCCCGACACTATCAGGGACAACGCCGAGCTCGTCAAGCAACAGCACCAGTCTTTCCACACCCATGGCAAAACCAACGCCGGGACAGGGCTTGCCACCGAGCTGTTCGACTAGACCATCGTAGCGGCCACCGGCACAGACTGTACCCTGAGCACCGAGATGAGTGGTCACCCATTCGAACACTGTTTTCGAATAGTAATCGAGTCCACGCACCAGTCGCGGATTGATCTGATAGCTGATTTCAGCGGCATCGAGCATAGCGCAGAGCTGCTTAAAGTGCTGTCTGGATTCTTCGTCGATAAAATCTTCGAGGCTTGGGGCATCATTTAACAGCGCCTGTGTCTCGGCATTTTTACTGTCGAGAATACGCATCGGGTTGGTCTGCAGACGGCGCTGACTATCTTCGTCGAGCTGCTCCTGTCGAGCGCTGAGATAGTCAACCAGTGCGCTGCGATAATTGGCGCGATCAGCGGAGGTTCCCAGAGAGTTAATTTGCAGAGTAACCGCATTATCAATTTTTAGGGCTTTCCACAGGCGTGCGGTAAGTACTAAAAGCTCCGCATCTATATCTGGGCCAACCAGCCCAAAGGCTTCAACACCGACCTGATGAAACTGACGCAGGCGGCCTTTTTGCGGGCGCTCGTGACGGAACATGGGGCCTGTATACCAGAGCCGTTGCGTTTGGTTGTGCAGCAGACCATTTTGATTGCAGGCGCGCACACAGCCAGCGGTACCTTCCGGGCGCAGACTTAGGCTGTCGCCATTGCGGTCGTCGAAACTGTACATCTCTTTTTCGACTATATCGGTGACTTCTCCAACCGCGCGCTTAAACAGTTCAGTTTGCTCGAGTATCGGAAAACGGATTTCACGATAGGCGTAGCGGCCAAGTACGTCGGCGATTACGCGCTCGAGGTACTGCCATGTGGCTGACTGCTCAGGGAGTAGGTCATTCATTCCCCGGATCGACTGGATTTTCATCTATTTCTCAATACTCTTTATACAACTAATTTTTAACGATCAGATTGGCGGCATCTTTGGCCATCTGCGCCTCTTTGGCCGCAGCCTTGGCGCGAATCTGTGTCTCTAATTCATCGACTAAATTTTCATTGCCAACCTTGTGATCCGGAACACCATCGACATAGACCAGATTAGCTGGAGTGCCACCGGTCAATCCAAAATCGGACTCTTTGGCTTCACCCGGGCCGTTAACTATACAGCCAATAATCGACACATCCATCGGCACAGTAATATCTTCAAGTCGGGTTTCCAGCGCATTAACCGTTTTAATCACATCGAAGTTTTGGCGTGAGCAACTCGGGCAGGCAATAAAGTTAATGCCTTTGCTGCGCAATCTAAGGCTGCGCAACATATCCCAGGCAACTCTGGCTTCCTCTGCGGGATCTGCCGCCAGCGAGATGCGTACCGTGTCACCGATACCATCCAGCAATAGCGCGCCGAGACCAATCGCCGATTTAACGGTACCAGAGCGCAGTCCACCGGCTTCGGTGATACCCAGATGCAGGGGCTGTTCAATACGGGTGGCTAAGTCGCGGTAGGCAGCAACAGCCATAAAAATATCCGAGGCTTTAACGCTGACTTTAAAATCTTGAAAATCGTACTTGTCGAGCAGGTCGACATTGCGCATCGCTGATTCAACCATGGCTTCAGCGGTGGGCTCGTTGTATTTGCGCAGCAGGTCTTTACCCAGTGAACCGGCATTAACGCCGATACGGATTGGAATATTGAGATCGCGAGCTTTGGCGATCACTTCGCGAAGACGATCTTCGCGACCTATATTGCCGGGATTAATACGCAGACAGTCGACACCTAAGTCAGCCACGCGCAGGGCGATATTGTGATCAAAGTGGATATCTGCAACCAGCGGCACGCTGACTAATTTGCGGATTTGGCCAAAGGCCTCGGCCTCGGCCATAGAGGGAACTGACACACGGACAATATCTGCGCCAGCCGCTTGAATGCTTTCTATCTGAGCGACGGTTGCGGCGACATCTGCAGTGCTAGTATTGGTCATACTCTGCACAGAAATTGGCGCATCGCCCCCTACTGGGACATTGCCAACCATAATCTGTCGCGACTTGCGTCGCACTATAGGTGTTTCACTAAACATTCCGATACTTCTCAGTTACTTCTCAATTAATTTTTCAGTCACTTCAGCCGTTTACCGGTTTAACCAGGCCTGATAGGCCAGGTTTTCCTGTGAGTAGGGAAACAGATTCTTTAGTTTCAATCCCTCACTGGCCGCTTTATCCAGATTGCCAAAGCGCTCTTCAACTCGCACGGCTAACCACAGGCTCTGGGCGGTCGGCTGGCTCAGTCGTCTAAAGCGATCCAGTGCCAGTTTACTTAGAGGGTAATTCTTTTGCTGAAAATAGAGTTCAGCGGCCTCTAGAAACGGTGGCGGAAATCCTGATGAAAGCTGTGTCGCCTTCTCAAAGGATTCTAGCGCTTGGTCATTGTCGCCCATTCTATTCTGGGTCAGACCGAGTATATAAAAAGCCTGAGCACGGCGTTCATAGCCGAGGTCTTCACTGACCAGTTTTATCTGTTCTCTGGCTTCAGCTACTCGCCCCTGATTGTATAAAAAAGCGGCGAAATTGTAGCGCGCCAAGGTGTAACTTTTATTTCTGCCAAGCGCCTTTCGATAGTGCTCTTCGGCTAATTTAAATTCTTGTTCACTCTGATATAGCAGAGCGTAGGCATTATATAACTGGGCAGAGCGCGATCGATGTTTGGCCGCTTTTTCAAGGTGGACTCTGGCTAAATCGCGATTGTCCGAGCCTATATATTTTAGCGCCAGCTTAATGTGCTGCTGGCTTGCGGCTTCCGGGTTCTGTGAGTTGGCGCTTTTTGGGCCATCTGATACACAGCCGGCAACAGCTAAGGCCGCAACTATAAATCCCAGTTTAATCAGCTTTACAACATACCCTGTTGCTATCTTCATAATCCCTCTCCCTGTCACCACTCTGTATAAGCTGGCATTCCTCAATCAATTTCTACTCGCCAATAATTTTGACAACCTGCTCCTCATCGAGACGTTTTTTATAACGCTCCTGACGCTTGGTGCGGTCATTGACTTCACCGGCCAGCTGTCCACAGGCTGCGGCAATATCATCGCCGCGAGTGGTTCGCACAGTGACAGTGTACCCGTCATTATGCAGAATGTCCCTAAACCGCCCAAGGGCGACTTTGGTGACTGTTTTATAGCCGGAACCGGGGAACGGATTAAACGGAATCAGGTTTATCTTGCAGGGTAAATCCCGCAGCAGTACCGACAATTCTTTGGCGTGTTCATCGCGGTCATTGACCCGATCCATCAGCGTGTATTCAACGGTGATTTTGCGACGATTGTCGGGCATCTTATCCAGATAGCGCTTGGCGCTATCGACAAAGGTCTGCAATGGATATTTGCGGTTAATCGGTACCAGTTCATTGCGCAGCTCATCATTCGGCGCGTGCAGGCTGATTGCCAGCGATACATCACTGACATCGCCGAGCTTATCAACTTCGGGAACCATACCCGCAGTGCTCAGGGTGACACGGCGCTTGGAGAGTCCGTAGGCATTGTCATCGAGCATCAGGTTCATGGCATCGACAACATTGTCAAAATTCATCAGCGGTTCGCCCATACCCATCATCACCACATTGGTGACTCGGCGTTTCGTTTTGGGATCAAACTGATCAAAGGATTCTGCGGCTATCCACAGCTGGCCAATAATTTCTCCAGCGGTCAGGTCGCGATTAAAGCCCTGCTTGCCGGTGGCACAGAAACTGCAATCCAGCGCACAGCCAATCTGCGAGGAGACACAGAGAGTTCCGCGGTCGCGCTCGGGAATATAGACCATCTCAATACAGCTACCGCCATCCATACGGATCAGCCATTTGCGGGTGCCATCAACCGAATCCTGCACACTGACAACTTCCGGCAATGCGACTTCAGCCACTTCGCTAAGGCTGGCGCGCAGACCTTTGGAGATATTGGTCATCTCATTGATATCGGTGACACCTTGCTGGTGTATCCACTTGAGAATCTGGGTTCCACGAAAACGCTTCTCGCCAAGGGACTCTAAAAAGTCACCTATACGGGAAGCAGAAAGCCCCAAAAGGTTAGTTTTTTCCTTTCGGGGCTGTTCGTCGATAGCTGTTATTTCAACTGCTTGGGACATAAATGTCTATTTCTCTAATGTCGAGAAGATGCCTTTATCGAGCACAGATCTCGTTGTCAGCAAAGAAGTATGCAACTTCACGTGCTGCAGATTCAGCTGAGTCAGAACCGTGAGCGGCGTTAGCATCAATAGATTCTGCAAAGTCTGCACGGATAGTACCAGCAGCAGCTTCTTTAGGGTTAGTAGCACCCATCAGGTCGCGGTTGGTGATAATGGCATTTTCGCCTTCAAGAACCTGCACAGAAACTGGGCCAGAAGTCATAAAGGCAACCAGATCTTTAAAGAAAGGACGCTCGCTGTGTTCAGCGTAAAAACCTTCAGCCTGTTCCTGGCTGAGCTGCTGCATTTTGCAGGCAACGATTTTAAGGCCAGCGGCTTCAAAACGGCTGAGGATTTGGCCAACAACATTTTTTGCTACTGCGTCGGGCTTGATAATAGATAGTGTGCGTTCAGTCGCCATGAAGATTTCTCCAAACAAGGGCTAAAGTAAATTAAAAAAGTTTAAAATTAGGGGTAAAAAAATAGCCCAATTGGGCAATGGCGCGGATTTTACCTGCACTGGGAGACGGTAACAATGCTTTTTTGGTGCAGCTTATATAGAGGGCGTTTTAGACCGCTTTTACAGCGCCGACTTTAGACCCTTATTAGGCCACCAATAGACGCTGAAACTTATCCAACGAGACTGGCATACTAAAGTGAGCACCCTGATATTTTTCACAGCCAAGGTTGCGCAGAATATCCAATACCTCCCGCTTTTCAACGCCCTCAGCAACCACATCCAGACCGTAATGATGGGCGACCATCATAATCGCCTCAACCAGACCAAGGGTCTCCTTATCCGAGTTGAGATGGGTTATAAATTCCCGGTCGATCTTGAGGATATCTAGGGGTAGGCGCTTTAGATAGATCATGGACGAATAGCCGCTGCCAAAATCATCAATCGCGAATCTAGTGCCCATATTGCGGATCTTTTTCATTTTCTCGGCAACTGATTCAAAGTCATCAATCAGCAGATTTTCCGTCACTTCCAGAGTCAGCATATCCGGCCGAATATCGTAGCTTTTCAGGCTGTGCTCTAAAGACTTAATAAGATGTGGATCATGGAACTGCTTGGGGCTGATATTGACGGCCATTTGCATACTCTCATCCCAGAGACCGCGATCGAGCATATTGCGCAGATATTCACAGGCGGTACGGATAACCCAGAGCCCCACATCGACAATCATCCCCGAGGATTCAAGGATCGGGATAAAGTCCGCTGGCGAGTGCCGCGCCTGATCTGAGTTCATCCAGCGCAGCAGCACCTCACCCCCGACCACATCGCCACTGTGAGTTGAGACCTGGGGCTGAACATAGAGATCAAAATCCTGATTGGCCACGGCTTTGCGCAGACTGGATTGCATATTAATCCGCTGGCGAGCCTGCCGGGTTATCTGCGAATCAAATAGCACCACGGTGTCGCGACCGCGGCGCTTGGCTTCAAACATGGCGCTCTCGGCCTGCTGCACCGCTTCTTCAGCATTGGATAGAGAATCCTTCGAGGGATAGTAAATGCCCGCATAGAGCACACTAATTCCAACACTGGCGGTAACACTGACCTCGCCATTTTCGGTAAAGAATGGGCGGGTAATCACACAGCGAATTTCGTTGGCGATGGCGAGACTGGCTTCGCGAGCCTTTTCAGCGGTATCGGCAATATCTTTTACGAACAGCAGGAACGAGTCACCGGCGACCTGATCAACCTCCATCAAATCTGTGCACATTCCCTGAATAGTTTCAGCGGCTCGCTCGAGAATCTGATTGCCGACATGCTTGCCGAGGGATTCATTAATCGAGTTAAAATTATCGAAATCGATTAATAATAATGTGCCGCAGGGACTGTCTTCTCGGGAGAGATCCAGATAGCTGCTGAGACTCTCAATCAGTCGCGGGCTAACTGGCAGGCCGGCGAGGGTTTCGTACTGATCACTTTTTATATTTTCGGCGAGCTTGCCTTGACTGTCTTCAATCTCAGGCTCAAGCGGTTGATCTTGTTCAGGCTGATCAATAATTTCAGGGATGGGCTTTTGCTCGAGGCTTTCACTGCTATCTGCCTTGCTTGCCATCTCATTCTGCGATGAAGTTTTCAAGGTAGTTAGATCTTCAGTGACAAATTCCTGAACCACCATCTGAGCCAGTGATGGCAGTGGGTAGAGCATTAGACACAGGACCCCATCATCCGCCTCTTCAGCCTTCTCAGCTGAACCGACAGAGACCACGATTTCATCCTGCTCAAGTGTGTTTTCAGAGCGCCACAGAATACCTTTAAGCTGGTCGTCCTGAAGCTTTCTTACGACCTGCTTGAGCTGCTGAATAGATTGGGGTTGGTTATTCTGGTCTTCGCTAATCGCTGCGCCAATGATTTGCGCGCGATCGCATTGAAGTATTGAGAGGGCCTGAGCATTGGCATCTATACAGACGCCATAGGCAAACAGCAGGGTTCCAAACGGCGCTGTATCGAGAACTTTTTTATACAGTTGATTCTTGGCTGGCATCCTTTGCTCAAATCCCGCTGCTGCTGCAGCATTTTGTTATTAGTTCTGATCAGATTTTAATCTTGAACTTTCTAAGCCTGTACTTTTAATCCAATTCTTCCATCCAAGCCATTTGAATTGCTTCAAGAATTTTCTCTCCGCAACGCTCTGGGTCATCAGAAAATTCTTCAAGCCCGAGAACCCATTTGCGCAGATCGACAAAATTTACATACTGTGGATCTACATCTGGATGGTTATCCGTCAGTTCAATGGCGATATCATGTATATCAGTCCACTTTAGCATAGTCTATTACTCCATTTTTTGCCGTTCGCCCTAGCATTTAGAGCGCAGCAATCAGTGCTTTTCAGACACCATATTAATCGTGTACTTGGGAATTTCTACAACCAGATCGGTATCGCCGGGAATAACCTGACAGCTCAGGCGAGAATCCGGATCTACGCCCCAGGCCATATCCAGATAATCCTCTTCCAGATCATCCGCCTCTGGTAGCTCCGCATACCCTTCGCGCACATGCACATGACAGGTGGTGCAGGCACAGGACATTTCACAGGCGTGCTCAATATGGATGCCATTGCGCAGTGCCGCTTGGCAGACGCTCTCGCCGGGCTTTGATTCAACCACTGCACCCTCTGGGCAAATTTCTTCGTTGGGTAAAAATACTATGCGTGCCATTATAAGTTTGTCTCCACATCATCAAGGCTTTGTCCGGCCAGCGCACTTTTAATGCTGGCGTCCATACGGCGGGCGGCAAACTCTTCGCTGACCTTGCCCACCGATTCAATTTGTCGCGCCAATACACGATGCTCTGTGCTGCTAGCTCGCACTTCTTGCAGTTCTTTAACCGCTACTTCCAAACACTGGTACTCCTCAGGATCGAGCAGCTCACCGCCATCTTTTTCCAGCGCCGCGTGCAGATCTTCAATCATGCGATCTGCTTCAACCTGCTGTTCGCGCAGCGCTCGCGCCTGCATATCATCGCGGGCATGGCTAAAGGAATCCTGCAACATCTCAGTGATTTCATTTTCCTGTAGACCGTAAGAGGGTTTAACCTCAATACGGGACTCAACACCGCTGATAGTTTCGCGGGCAGTCACACTGAGCAACCCGTCGGCATCGACCTGATAGGTGACACGAATCTTTGCCGCACCGGCCACCATTGGCGGAATACCGCGCAATTCAAAACGGGACAGAGATCGACAGTCTGCAGCCAGCTCGCGCTCGCGCTGCAAAATATGCACAGCCATCGCCGTCTGACCATCTTTAAAGGTGGTAAATTCCTGAGCTCTGGAAACTGGAATAGTGGTATTGCGGTGAATAATTTTTTCAATCAATCCACCCATGGTCTCAATACCCAGAGATAGGGGGATAACATCCAGCAACAACATCTCGTCGCCAGTCTTATTGCCGACGAGAACCTCTGCTTGCAGAGCAGCGCCCATGGCGACAACCTGGTCTGGATCAAGCTTTGAGTGCGGCTGGCGGTTAAATAGTGTTTCGACTTTTTCGCGGACCCGCAGGGTGCGCGTGGAGCCGCCAACCAAAATAACTTCATCGACCTGATCTGTGCTCAACCCGGCATCGCGCAGGGACTTCTTCGAGGCACGCAGAGTTTTATCGATCAGGCTATCAATCAGTTCATTGAGCTTTTCGCGACTTAGGGTGCCCTGCCAATCCAATACTTCTATTTCTACGGACGCTTGGTCGGTAAGTTCTTCTTTGGCCGATTTAGCGGTCTCTAAAAGAATACGCTGTTCGACTGGCTCTAGAGTCTCGTCCATGCCAACCTGTTGGCGAATCCACTCGGCGATAGCGCGATCAAAATCGTCGCCGCCCAGTGCTGAGTCACCACCAGTGGCCAATACTTCAAACACCCCGCGGGACAGTCGCAGAATTGAGATATCAAAGGTACCACCACCGAGATCGTAGACCGCAATAACACTCTCTTCAGCCTGATCAAGCCCGTAGGCGATCGCTGCAGCCGTGGGTTCATTGAGCAGACGCAGTACTTTGATACCCGCCAGAGTTGCCGCATCTTTGGTGGCCTGACGCTGGGCATCATCAAAATAGGCGGGGACGGTAATAACCGCACCATCAAGCATTCCGCCAAGGGCGATTTCAGCGCGGCCGGCCAGCTTGCGGAGAATTTCTGCGGAGACCTGAATCGGACTGACGGCACCACTGGCAGTAATAATCTTTGGCATACCGCCATCATCTTCAGCAAAGTTGTAGGGCAACTGGCCGCCAAAGGTTTTGACATCGGCAATACCGCGACCCATTAGGCGCTTAACCGATGACAGTGTATTGAGTGGATCGCTGACATTGTGCTCCGCCGCTTCATAGCCAATGCAACTAACACCGTCTTTCAGGTAGTGCACTACCGAGGGCAACAGATGTCTGCCCTGCTCGTCGGCAAGGGTTTCCGGCGTGCCACTGCGAACAGCGGCGACTAATGAGTTGGTAGTCCCCAGATCAATACCCACCGCGTGCTTGCGCTGGTGCGGCTGTGGTGATTGTCCAGGTTCTGAAATTTGCAGTAGTGCCACGGTTTAAAAGTCCTCTAGCTCTTCTTCGCGCTGTTCGATCTCGTCTAACAGCTTGGCGAAGAATTGCATTTTCGCCACTGTATCCAGGGCGTCATTATAATTGTCTGCGCTATATTGAGTTTGGAAATCCTCTTGCAGCTGCAGATACTGAGCCTGCACATCGTCGCGCATAGCTTCCAGTCCGGCCAATGGATCAGCGCTATCGCGAATCTCTTCCAGATTTTCACGAAACTCGATCTGCTTCATCAAAAAACCCATATCACTGGTGATATGACTCTCTTGGTCAGCGTCTATGCCTTCCATCTCAAGCATATACTGAGCGCGTTTAAGGGGAGATTTTAGAGTTTCGTAGGCCTGATTGATCAGCGAGGTAGTCTGCACGGCGAGACGCTGTTCGACGTCGCCCTTGGCGGCGTAACGATCCGGGTGAAATTCCCGCTGCAGTTGGCGATAGCGGCTGTCGAGGACACTGCGCTCTACCTGCCAACCCGCTGGCAGGGAAAATATCGCGTAGTAATCGCTTGTCTCTAACAGCTTTGTGGATAGATCCAATGTCTCAACACCATTTATAGTTGGCAATTAATGGTCAGTCATTAAACGTGGAAGCTTTCGCCGCAACCACATTCGTCTTTCACATTGGGATTCTTAAATTCAAAGCCTTCATTCAATCCCTCTTTGACATAGTCGAGCTGGGTGCCATCGAGGTAAACAAGACTTTTAGGATCGATAATTAACTTAATATCACCACAGTGAAAAACTTCGTCTTCCGCTTCTGCGCTGTCGACAAACTCCAGAACATAGGAGAGTCCCGAGCAGCCGGTGGTGCGAACACCCAGACGAATACCAACACCCTTAGCGCGATGCTCAAGGTGTTTGGTTACATGCTGCTCCGCAGCTGGTGTCATTGTGATAGCCATAAGCTCAATTAGCTCTCCTGCTTTTCTCGAATGTCGCGAACCGCTGCTTTAATAGCATCTTCGGCCAGTACTGAGCAGTGAATCTTTACTGGCGGCAGGGCCAGCTCTTCAGCAATTTCAGTATTTTTAATTTCCGCAGCATCGTCGATATGCTTGCCTTTAACCCACTCAGTCAGCAGCGAGCTTGAGGCGATAGCCGAACCACAGCCATAGGTTTTGAACTTGGCATCTTGAATAACACCATCGTCACCTACCTGAATCTGCAGACGCATAACATCGCCACAGGCCGGCGCGCCAACCATGCCAGTACCAACATTTTTGGAACTGTCGTCGAGCTTGCCAACATTGCGTGGGTTTTCGTAATGATCAATAACTTTTTCGCTGTAAGCCATTTTGATGACTCCTATTTAATAATTTTTAACTTGTTTAAACTTGCTTTAACGTAAGCGGAGCGCAATTTAGTGCGCCGCCCACTCAACCTGACTTAAATCGACACCATCTTTGAACATATCCCAGAGTGGCGATAGTTCACGCAGCTTGGTCACTGCATGGCGTACTTTTGCAACAGCATCGTCAATATCCTGTTCGGTGGTATAGCGACCGATACTAAAGCGAATTGAGCTGTGCGCCATCTCGTCATTGAGACCCAGTGCACGCAGCACATAGGATGGCTCAAGACTCGCCGAAGTACAGGCCGAACCAGAGGAAACGGCCAGATCGCGGAGCGCCATAATCAGTGACTCACCTTCAACAAAGGCGAAACTGATATTCACAATACCGGGAACATGCTGATCAGGAGATCCATTTAAATGAACCTCTTCCATATCTGATACGCCATCCCAGAGTCTTGACCTCAGCTTTTCAATGCGCGCTGACTCTTCAGCAAGTACTTCACCACCGATGCGGAAGGCTTCGCCCATACCGGCAATCTGGTGAGTCGGCAAGGTACCTGAACGCATACCGCGCTCGTGACCACCACCGTGCATCTGCGCTTCGATACGTACGCGGGGCTTGCGGCGAACGTAGAGAGCACCAATACCTTTGGGGCCATAAATTTTGTGGGCGGAGAACGACATCATATCGACCTTCATCGCCTCGACATCGATAGGCGTCTTGCCGGCGCTCTGGGCGGAATCCACATGGAAGAAAACCTTGTTTTCACGACAGATTGCACCGATCGCAGCAATATCATTGCGTGTTCCGATCTCGTTGTTCACGTGCATAATCGACACAACAGTGGTGTCTTCACGAAGTGCATCGGCAACGGCCTGAGGCTGGATCAGGCCATTTTTATCCGGGTCCAGATAGGTCACTTCAAAGCCTTCACGCTCAAGCTGGCGACAGGTATCCAGAGTCGCTTTGTGCTCAATACGCGATGTAATCACATGCTTGCCTTTGCGCTGGTTAAAGTGCGCACAGCCTTTAATCGCCAAGTTGCTGGCTTCAGTGGCACCAGAGGTCCAGACGATCTCGCGGGGATCCGCATTAATCATATTGGCAACCTGCTCACGGGCATCTTCAACTGCCGCTTCAGCTTCCCAACCAAAGGTGTGCGAGCGCGACGCCGGATTGCCGTAGTGGCCGGTGGGCGTTAGGTATTGCATCATTTTGTCTGCAACTGCAGGGTCAACTGGTGTTGTCGCTGCATAGTCGAGATAAATCGGAAGACTCATTTACTTCTCCAGTTTTTAGCAGGCACCTGCCTGCGGGCTTTCACTTAAAATTAACAGCTGGTCCACTTGACGCTGGGCAATGTTTTTCACATCCCGTCGCGCCATTAAATGGGCCAGCGAAATACCGTTTAAAAAATTGTGTATCTCTGCGGTAAGCTCGTCCCAGAGCGCATGGGTAAGGCATATTTCGCCACCCTGACAATCACCTTTTCCCTGGCAACTGGTGGTATCCACAGATTCATTAACCGCTTCAATTATCTGCGCGATATAAATATCTTCGCTATTTCGTCCAAGACGATAGCCGCCACCGGGGCCACGCACGCTGGAAACCAATTCAGACTGTCGCAGTCTTGAGAAAAGCTGCTCAAGATAGGAGAGTGAGATTGATTGTCGTTCAGATATTTCGGACAGTGATACCGGCTTGTCGTCAGCGTGGATAGTTAGATCCAGCATGGCTGTAACCGCATAACGTCCTTTGGTTGTCAGTCGCATACTATATTCCTAGCTTGTTCAGACCGAAATTATCTAATACCTGACTATTTTAGTCAATTAAATACCTGATTAATTTTATCAACTATTCCAAGGACTATTTTTTGATTGTACGCTGCACCGAAGACAATAGACCACGGAGTATAGAAACCTCCATCTCATCCATACGCACACGGTTAAACAGCCTGCGCATACGGGTCAAAAGTTGCTTGGGATTCTCGGGGTCGTAAAACTTGAGATCCGCCATAGTGGTGGCCAGATGTTCATGGAAATACTCGAGATCACCGGCGCTGACCGGCGGCTGATCCCAGTCGGTAAGCGCGGGTAGATTACCCTGCTCATCAGCGAGACTGGCCATACGCACTTCGTAGGCGAGAACCTGAACCGCGGTCGCCAGATTGAGCGAACTGTACTCGGGATTGGACGGGATATGCACATGATAGTGGCACTTTTGCAGTTCATCATTGGTTAAGCCACGGTCTTCGCGACCAAACAATAACGCCGTCTTGTGCTGTTCCGCTTCGAGATAGATTTTCTCACCGCATTCCCGGGGATTGAGCAGTGGCCAGGGAATTCTGCGCTCACGGGCGCTAGTACCCACCACCAGACCACAGTCGGCAATCGCTTCATCGACAGTTTCAACAATCGTTGCATTGGCCAACACATCTCTAGCACCGGCCGCTCGCCATACCGCTCGCGGGGCTGGATACTCTTTTGGCTGAACCAGATACAGCTCCGCCAGACCCATATTTTTCATGGCTCGCGCAGCTCCGCCGATATTGCCCGGATGAGTGGTATTGACCAGTACAATTCGGATATTTGCCTGTCGCTCGGATATTGACACTTAACACCTCTTTAAGACTTTTTTACAGCCCCGTTAAAGACTTATAAAGCCCAATTAATCCATGGGCCAAAAAACGGGCGCGAGTGTAGCAGAATCCCTCTTCTCTGGCACTGTAGTTCTGTTACAATGCGCGCGCTCTTTAAGTCACTGATAAGTTAATTGGAAAACCTAATATGCAACCAATGGTTAATATTGCCCTTCGTGCTGCCCGTCTGGCCGGCGAAATGATTGTAAAATCTGCAGACAGCCTCGATTCGGTTAAGGTGGATGAGAAAGGTCGCCACGACTTTGTTACCGAAGTCGACAAGCGCTCTGAAGAGACCATTATTTATCATATTCAAAAAGCTTTCCCCGATCATCGCTTCCTCTGCGAAGAGAGCGGCGTCAGCGGAAACCTTGAGAGCGACGTTGAATGGATTATCGATCCATTGGACGGCACCACTAACTTTATCCGTGGCATACCTCATGTGGCTATATCGATTGCCTGCCGCATTAAAGGACGTATTGAGCACGCGATTATCCTCGAACCTTTTAAGCAGGAAGAATTTACTGCCAGCCGCGGTGATGGCGCCAGATTAAATGGCCGTCGCATTCGCGTCTCAGGTCGCGCCAGTGAAGCTGGCGCACTCTACGCCACTGGCATTCCCTTTAGCTCACCCTCTTTTGAATATATGGATAACTACCTCAAGTGCATGCATGAATTTGCCGATAACTCTTCAGGTATTAGACGTATGGGTGCAGCCTCACTGGATCTGGCCTATGTCGCTGCCGGACGTATGGATGCCTTCTGGGAAATGTACTTAAAACCTTGGGATATTGCTGCCGGTGCACTGCTGGTTAGAGAAGCAGGCGGAATGGTCAGTGATTTTCAGGGCGGCGAGAAGTTTTTGGATAACGGCCATATAGTTGCCTGCACACCAAAACTGTTTAAGCCGACCCTAAAAGTACTGGCGAAAAATCTCGGCAATCTAAAATAAGCACTTAAAGTACTACAGCAGTTCTTTCGAGTAGCCAGTAAGCGCTGCAGATTCCGACGGCATAGACAGCTATATCGGCAAACCTTATCTGGTGCCTATTAACAAAAGGCACCAGTCTTGTAGCAACCAATACCAACGCCAAAACAGCAGCGATAAAAGCTAGCTGCCCGAGCTCAACACCAATATTAAAGAATAGCAGCGCCTGCACCTTCATCGACGCGGGCAGCCCCAACTCCTGCAATACCACCGCAAAACCAAAACCATGCAACAGGCCAAAGACCGCAGAGACACTAATCGGATAACGCCAGGTAAAACTCTCCGCCGAACCGCCCCGCCGATGTTTTACGATTTCCACCGCCAGCAATAAAATACTCAGCGCAATCAACAGCTCAACCAGCTCTGTGGGCAGGCGAAAGATGTCCAGAGTCGCAAGACTCAAAGTAATGGAATGGGCAACAGTAAAACCGGTTACCGTCAGCACCAACCGCTTAAAGGTGCCTGCAATCATCATTAGACAGAGAACAAATAACAGATGATCGGTGCCGATCAGAATATGTTCGATACCAGCCACAGTGTACTGCTTGGCCACGGCCGCAGATGAGGAGGCCAACGGCAATTCAACTAGGGTCTTTTCCGGTCCGGAAAAAACCTGCAGCGGATCACCGGAAAGAGGCTTGTAGACAATTAATGATGTCAGCGCCGGATTGCTGCGCGGATAAATTAGCTCAATAGAAAAAGTGGGATTGGGCTCAGTGCAACTGTAGCGTTTTTTACCCACTAGGCCCGCCGGACGACCAGCCACCGAGCCATCGGATAAACCACAGCTCGGGTGACGCAACTCCACCGCGGGTTCCTGTCCATAAGGCATAACCGGCGGGATTTTCCACTTGAGCAAAAACTCGCCACTGGCCTGCTGAGCAACTTCCACATAGACCGGGCGCGCCTCATCGGCAACGACAGTAGTCATCCCAATCGACACAGTTAGCAACGTAATGACGGCAATAATAAATCGCATTATTGCTGACTCTGATCGCTGACTTTATATTTTGAGATCAGCTCATCAATAGTCTGACGTTTAATTTCTCTTTGCTGTTGACGCTGCGCATCGGCAAAAACAGCAGAAGCGACCTCTTCAAACTCAGGAATATATGAATCTGTATTTTTGACTAACAGAACCAGGTGCCAACCGTAATCAGACTGCAGCGGCCCCTGCCATTGTTCGGAAACCTGATAGTTAAATAACTGCTCACGAAAGCCATCACCAAAGTGACTACCAATTTCATCGTCATCACGATTGACATAGTTGCGGTGATACAAGAAACGCTCCCCATGGCCAAGGGCTTTTTCAAACGGGACCTGTTCAGCATTGAGCTTTTTTATAAGCACCTCAGCCATAGCCTCGGCCTCTTCAGAGCTGCGTGCGGCACTTGAAATAAAGACATGAGTAAAGGTCGCAGATGCAGCCTCCTTATAGTCCTGCCGCTGCTCTGCATAATAGGCCCGCAAATCCTCTTCCGTCAGCGGCCCTATTTCATCGAAAAACCCCTGCGCCAGATAATCCATCTTTTGAACAAGGCGGCGGCGAATAACCTGATCATTCTTATCTAGATTGAGCGCCATAGCTTCCCGAAACAACGCCTCTTCCCGCGCATAGTCATCAATCAGTTGCTGCCGATCCTCAGCACTCATCGCCTTTAAGGCAGCCATCGCCTTTTCAGGCTTAAAAGTCTTTGCTCGCAGCTGCATAAACTGCAGCAACAGCTGATCATCGACAACAATCTGATACTGCTGATCGGAATAGGCCTCGGCATTAATTAATCGCTCACCACCAAGCAATACCAGTGCAACAAGCAAAAATTGAAACAGTGGTTCTCTAAATATTTTTTTCATAAATTCTTTCACAGGTAGCCCGCAAATATATCCATAAGCTGGTCAGTATTGGAATGACTATAGTCTAAACCCTGAAACTCGGTCGAAACAATTCCACCCCGAGCGATATACAGAAAACTGTAGCCATTAGGGCTGAGGTTGATACCAGATTGGGGAGGTATAGGCGCGTTCCTGAATAGTTTTTGCTCCGCGAGGAGGCTTATCCAACTGCAGGGCAATAGCGTCTAACAAACCATTGCGCGGTGTGGGAATCTGCAGCACTCGCACATAGTAAAATGCCGATTGCTGAGGATTAAAATCTGGGTCGACCCAGAGCGCAGCAAGCTCGGCCTGACCGATATTATTAGAGTAGCGCCCAGTGGTTAAATCAACGCTATTGCCAACCGCCGGCAAGCGCCCATGGCTATCGAGAGCCCTGTCGCCAGACCAGACAATATTGTAAACCTGCTCCTGTTGCTGACCCTCGGCATCGAGCCAACCTTTAACCATCTGTACCCGATCGAGATTGGCATCCACGGGCCCCTTAACTGCGCGCACCAAAAACTGCGGTGGCTCTAGAGGTGCCTGCGCCTGAATAAGATCAGAGCCCATAGGCACGCCATATTGATAACCTATCGCAGCAAAATTATCGGCGCTCTGCGCACCGTCCGGAAAGTCCCAACCGGCAAACATCTGCACGCGAATACGCGGCCCCGTTGTGGCGTAAACCTCTTTGCGCTTAAACGCTGCATAGATTGCTTCGCGACTGTTCTCTTCAGCCCAGACAGCTGCCAGACCAGAGGCGGACATATTCCAGCCATTGCTAGTAACCGGACTACCACCAGTGCGGGCTTTAGTTTCCGGGGTAGAGTCTGTGGCCGTTTTGCCCCAGAAATTATTTTCTTCCACGGAGGCAAGCCCTGAGTGGGAATCTGTAGAGCCTATCAGGCCAAACTTATAGGGGTTTACACCAACCTTCTGTTCAATGGCTAAACCTGTCTTTAAAGCCGGGCGAATATAGTCTGCCGGGCTGACCGTAAACTCTTTCTGGTTTAGCTGAATATAGTGATCGTAGTTTTCAAAGTCGGCAAATTCGTCCTCTGGGGAGAAATCACTGCGGGTCTCGCTGTCGCCCTTGATTTGAGTAACCTCAACAATCGGTTCCCAGCGCATTCGCTGACGGGCATAGTCCGCGCTAATAGGTTGACCACTCAGAGTTGTGTTGTCGAACATATAACCTTTAGAGATATTCGAATTATGGGGAATCGCCATAAAACGAGCACCGGTGCGCTGCTCCGTTACCTCCAACCACTGCCAGAGATCCTCTGGATACTGACTAATATCAGAACCGTAGGGAAAAAACTGACCGGCCTTATCGGCACCATCCGGCGTAATCACCACGCGGTGCAGGTTGGCGCCAGTGGGAATTGAAGACCACTCCCATCCGATCAGGGCGCTAAACTTTCCCGGTTGATTATGTGAATCTGCGGTTTGAATAATATCCTGCCAGGCAGCTATTGAAGTTGCACTGGTATCACCAAAAAAATCGACGCTATCAATATTGTTACTAATGTCCGCCACTGGATCAGGATGATGTTGGTCGATTGCCGGAACCGGCAAAAACCGGCCAAAAAATTCCAGACCGGTATTGTTATCAATCGCCCGCATCATCAACTTAATACCAAGCCAGCGTTTGATATTGCCTATTAGGCCAAGATCCTCAAACTCAACACTGTCATTGCGCACCGCGCGCATAACACCAAGCATCTCGGCGTGATCAGAGACCACCATAAAATCCAGCGGCGTATTAATTTGTACCCGCGCTCTATTGTAAGGATGAATCACCGGCTGGCCCTTCGCCCAGCGATAGGCGGTATCCGGATCCACACTGTGATTATTATTTAGGAAGGCATCAAAAGAGTAGGAACTGTGAACATGGGTATCGCCAAAGTAGACCTGCCTAGTCTCAACAACAGGTTCTGCTACAGAGGAAAAAGTGACCGCCGCAACAGCCGTAAAAAGAATCAGGTTAACTATTTTGGGAGTGGACATCTATTTATACCTGGTGAGTATTAGCAGCCAATTTTCGACGGGAAAATTCAAGAAAAACCAGAGCAACTATTTCTACCACAGTAGAGCGAATTGCCGGCTGGGAAATACCATCAATCAAAATATGAACTGTGCGACCAAATAGTACCGTGAGCAATAAAACAATTGGCACCACCAACCATGCACTCATGCCCGGGCGCGAGCCATAAAACATAAAGCAGGCGGCCATCAAAAACATACCCCCCAGATCAGCGCGAATAGTTCCAAGCCCATCGACACGACTGGCAACGATAGAAAAATCCGCCTCCATCTGAGTCGGCGCAAATACAAAGCCAAAGCCACCCAACAGAGCAATCAGCCCCATTAACACTAGGCCAACACGTATACCTCTATCCATGCCACTTTTCATGCCGCTACCCCTCAGTATTCTTATTATTTTTTTTCTGAGCCTGAGTTTAAACCATTTTTTCCAATCTGGGTATTTACTGCGCAGAGCTACCGACTGCTGTAAAGTGCTAAAAAAGCCTAGCGAAGCCTCTATGCAAAAATTTTCCAAAACCACCGGTATTTCAGTGGTGGTCGCCAATATGGTTGGTACCGGCGTATTTACCAGCCTCGGCTTTCAGCTCTTGGGCATTCAATCCCCTTTTGTATTGATGATGCTCTGGTTTATCGGCGGTCTAACAGCACTCTGCGGCGCGCTAACCTACGCCGAACTGGGAGCCAACCTGCCCCGCTCTGGCGGCGAATACAATTTTCTCTCGCGACTCTACCACCCCTGCGCCGGCTTTATCTCCGGATGGGTCTCCGCCACCGTCGGCTTTGCCGCACCAGTCGCGCTGGCCGCCATGACCTTTGGCGCCTACCTCTCTGCGGTATTCCCGAGCATATTGCCGACCTGGTCAGCGGTCTCCCTAGTGATTTTACTCACCGCCATACACTGCCTGTCCCGACAGACCAGCAGTAGCGTTCAGCAGGCCTTTACCGCTTTGAAGATACTTCTTATTCTGGTGTTTTGCGCAGTGATCTTTATTTGGGGCGGCACACCACAGGCGATCGACCTAATGCCGCAGGCGGGCGACGAAAAGTTGTTATTAAGCGGTGCCTTTGCGGTATCACTGATCTATGTGAACTACGCCTACACCGGCTGGAATGCCGCCACCTATGTCACCAGTGAACTGGACAATCCCCAGCGCAATCTACCCATCGTACTGTTTGTCGGCACCGGTATAGTTATGCTGCTCTATCTATTACTTAACTTTACCTTTTTAAGCGCCGCGCCAATGTCGATTCTTGAAGGAAAACTGGAAGTCGGCGTTATCGTCGCCGACCATGCGCTGGGAGAAAATGCCGGTCGCGCCATGGGTGCCATGCTCGCCCTACTCCTTATCTCAACGGTTAGTGCCATGACCATGGCCGGCCCCCGAGTACTGCAGGTTATTGGCGAGGACTTTAAATTATTTGCTACGTTAGCACGCAACAACAAACATGGCGTACCCATGACAGCGATTATTTTTCAGGGACTGCTGGCCATATTATTTATTCTTAGCGCCACCTTTGAATCAGTGCTGATCTTCTCCAGCTTTGTGCTGGGCGTAAATACCCTTTTCTCGGTACTCGGTGTGTTTATTCTGCGCTGGCGCAAGATGAATATTGCCGGCGCCTATAAAACCTTTGCCTATCCTTTTGCCCCATTAATCTATCTGGGCGTGACTCTCTGGACTTTGATCTATGTACTAATCTCAAGGCCAATCGAAGGTTGGATTGGAATTGGGATGATCACTTTTGGTGCTCTTCTCTATTATCTGTCCGCAAATAAAGCGCAAGATTCGGGTCGCTAAATAAGCCACTGTCAGCAATACTGCTTCTATGAATTCAGACTATCAACGTATCGCTGAGGCAATAGAATTTATTAATGCCCATGCAGACCAACAGCCCTCCCTTGAGGAAATTGCTGCTCAGCTTAATCTTAGCCCCTTTCATTTTCAGCGCCTGTTTAGTCGCTGGGCCGGTGTAACACCGAAAAAATATCTGCAAATTCTTACTGTCGAGCGCGCTAAGCAGCTCCTTGCCGAGGCACAGCCACTGCTGGCAGTGGCTGATAAAATTGGACTAAGTGGTACCTCTCGCCTGCACGATCACTTTGTGCAGCTGGAAGCGGTCACCCCCGGGGAATTTAAAAGTGGCGGTGCCGGTTTAACCATCGACTATGGTGTTTACAACAGTCCCTTTGGGAATATCTTTGTCGCGGCTACGGCGCGGGGAATTTGTAAACTCTCATTTATTGATCAGGATAAAGTAGAGCTTCATATTGATGACCTACAGAGGCGTTGGCCGAAAGCTAATCTGCGCAATCAGGATTCCGACAGACTTAAAATTATTGAATCTCTTTTTGCCCATCAGGAACTTAAGCGCCCATTATCACTGCATGTAACTGGCACCAATTTCCAAGTCAGCGTCTGGCGAGCACTTTTGCAAATACCTGCGGGCACCTTAACCAGTTACACACAGATTGCTGATGCCGTAGGCAGGCCCAAGGCCGCTCGAGCAGTCGGCACGGCAATCGGCTCCAACCCGATTGCTTTCTTTATTCCCTGTCATCGAGTCTTGCAGCAGAGCGGCAATATTGGCGGTTATCACTGGGGGACCACCAGAAAACATGCGATGCATGCATGGGAGTCTGCGCGCTGTCTATCCTAATAAAGAGAACTTACTACAGACTTTCAAATAGCCTCTGCCCCCACCCTTGAGATCAGTCAGGGCCCGCTTATGGTTTTTTAATTTTCAGGTTAAGAGAGCACTTGTTTGAGCGTTAGCGAGTTGTGCGAACGCTGGAAATTAGAAACCCATGGGACCGATCTCAAGGGTGGGGGCAGAGGCTATTCCGCTCCGAAACAAGAAGCGACTATTCAGCAATCAAAGCACTAAGAGACTCAAGCGTCTGCGGCCCAATAAGACGGTGCAGCAAAAGACCCTCACTATCTATAATCAATGTCTCAGGAAGAACCGACACCGGCTTTAAAGACCAAAGCGCCCTTGGATCAGACTGCAGGGATGAAAACTCAATACCCAACTTCTCAACCTGAGCCTGCAATGTCTCGCCCTGCTCATTATCAAAATTAACCGCCAGAACCGTTAACTGATCAGCGTACGCCTCAGCCAATTCATTTAACTCCGGAATCTCCTCGCGACAGGGTGAACACCAAATCGCCCAATAGTTAATCAGCGTTAGCTTGCCCTGATCATTTTTAAAACTATGGCTGCCACCATCCGCCAGAGGATAGCTAGCATCATTACTGCAACCGGCCAGAATTAAACAGAGGAATGGGATTAGTTTGATTGTTGATTTTTTAAACATTAATTTTCTCTTATGGCTCAGGGCTTTCTAAAGCTCAGGGCTGTTATCAACCGCAAACAGCGTCTGTAAATTAACCGACATATTACGCTCAATAGCTTCGCGATTATCGCCGATCAGCATACTGTATTTTGAATACCAGGGATGACCGGCCAGCAACTGCTCACTTATCCCATCCGTTGGACTGAGGAAATTACCCCCCAACCAACTCACTACATCATTGAGGCTAATAGCGCCCGGATCTCGAATAAGCACATACTGCCCCTTCGACGTCTTCTCCAAAATATGCCTCTCCAACAGCATATTGCGCAACCTGCGCCAGCGCTCCGCATCCAGACCCACCTCACTTCCAAGGCTATGCATAGCACTATCAGACAGCGTCTCGCCATTTTGCTGACGGCGCCAACACTGCCATAAGATAATCACCACCGCGAGCAGATCCGGCATCGAATTACCGCGCCCCTGATAGCGAAACGTCTCCAGACTGCGAACCAACTCGGCCCCGATTAGAATCAAAACCCAGAGCAGATAAATCCATAACAGAAATAATGGAATAACCGCGAATGCACCATATACGCTGGTATAACTGGAATGGGTTACCAACAAACCAAATAATGTCTTAGCAGTTTCAAACAGCGCCGTGGTAACCAACCCGCCAAAGATTGCGTGGGAGGTTCGAACCTTACAGTTGGGAACCGCTATATAAAGAAGAGTAAATGCCAGCCAGGTCAGCAACCAGGGCAAATAAGAAAACAGAATAGCCGATACGCCAAGACTATCGACCTCATCGACAATCAATTGAAACGACACCAGATAGGTTTTCATCATCATGCCCGCCGCCAACAATAGCGGCCCAAGACTAAGAATCGCCCAGTAGACTAAAAACCCAGCCAGCCCCTTGCGGCCGCCGGTGGTCGCCCAGATATGATTAAAGGTCTTTTCTATATTTCCGAGCATTAAAAATGAAGTGACCATCAAAATAATCACACCGGCGGCACTCAGCTTGCGCGCCTGGGATGAAAACTCCGTCAGGTACTGGCTTATCTCCTGGCCACTGCTAGGCAAAAACTTGGAAAAGATAAAAGCCTCAACCTGCGAGCCAACCTCATTAAAGGCCGGCACCAGTGAAAACATGCTGTACATCAGAGTCAGCATTGGCACTATCGCAAACAGACTCATATAGGTAAGCGCCGCCGCACTTTGACGACAGCCATCGCGGTTAAAGCGCTGCACCAGATAGCGCAGAAAATGCCCGCCGCGAACCATATGATCAGATATATTTTGTAGACCAGCTTGCAACCCAGAGGTCATCGAGAAAAACTCCCATTCTGTTTAAAACCATTTGCTCGTACAATAGTCCTATAAATCATTTATAAGCTATAGGGATAAAGGATAGACGATGGCGACCATTTACCACAATCCGCGCTGCTCTAAATCGAGACAAACATTAGAGCTGATAAAAAATCAGGGACTGGAACCCACTGTAGTGCTCTATCTGGAGACACCACTCAGCGGGCAAACTATAGCAGCACTATTGGAAAAGCTCGGTATCAGCGCCCGTCAATTACTGCGCCGCGGTGAGCAGGCCTACAAAGAGCACAACCTTGCCGACAGCAGCCTCTCAGAAGCGCAACTTATTAATGCTATGGTCGAATTCCCAAAATTGATTGAACGACCTATTGTTGTCAACGGCGAGCTTTTTTACATGGCCGTTGCGGCTGTAATAGAGAACGAGAATATAGGGATTTGTCATTAGAGTATCTCCAACACCTGTTCTGGCGGTCAGCCAATCAT
>JAQWGK010000053.1 GCA_029238255.1 Porticoccaceae bacterium
CGTACATCCTGTTTATTCATGCTGCGCACAGGCATATCCAAATCAGATTGACAGGTTTGTTCACCCAGGGGCAGGGTGATTACCTCTGCTGTTGTAAATGGTGCGAATAGAGATGCACTGAAGAGAGTGATTAGAGAGCCGATGGTAAGTTTATTCATAGCCAAAATTCTGTTTGGTCGTTATCAATAAAGTTTGGGTGGTTTAAGTAGATTAATTGTAGGCCAAACCGAGCGGGATGACCGTGATTGAATAGCCAGCCTGCAGCTAATTTTTCTATTCTCAGTTTGTTATTCAAGGATTGTTGTGTGTCACGCGGCTTTCGGGTTTAATCCCTGCATGTTATCCAACCTCCCATTATTTATCGGCTTACGCTATACCCGCAGCAAACGCAGTGAAGGATTTGTCTCCTTTATCTCGGGGTTTTCTCTGTGCGCTATGGCCTTGGGCGTGACTGCATTAATTGTGGTGCTGTCGGTGATGAATGGCTTTGATCGCTAGATTAAATCGCGGCTGTTAAAGGTTGTTCCGCATATCACGGTTAGTAGTCGGCAGGGTATGGATCAGGCGCAGATTGCAGACTTTCAGAGCCAGTTAAACGACAGTGCTGATCAGCAGGTGTTGTCTGTGGTTCCTATGTTGCAGAGCTTTGTGATGATCTCCCATGGCGAGCAGCAGACTGGGGTGGTTTTGCAGGGGATTGATCCGCAGTTGGGTGCTTCTGGAAAGATCGCTGATAAGCTTGCTGAGAATATGCTTAGCGGTCATGTTGAGCAGTTGGCTGAGGGGCAGTTTGGGGTCATTCTTGGCAGTCAGTTGGCGCGCAAGTTAAATCTATTTGTCGGCGATAAGCTGCAGCTGACGCTGCCGAAAATTAGTGTGACGCCGATGGGTGTTTTTCCGCGGATTAAGCGCGTGACGGTGGTCGGTATATTTCAGGTGGGTGCTCAGGTCGATGCTTCGGTGGCGTTTATCCACCACCGCGATGGACAGAAACTGTTGCAGGTTGGAGATCGCTATCATGGGGTTCAAATAGAGCTCTCCGATGCCTTTGCGGCGGATAGTTGGCTGGCGCAGCAAAGAACCGGTATGGCTTTAAATTCGGCTTCTGATACTGATTTACAGTGGCGCAGCTGGACGGATGATATGGGCTCGCTGTTTCAGGCTATGCGCATGGAGAAGGTGATAGTCAGTCTGTTGCTTTCGGTGATTATTGCGGTTGCGGCATTTAATATTGTTGCCAGTCTGGTGCTGATGGTATCGGATAAACGCAAAGATATTGCGGTGGTGCGCACGCTGGGTGCCTCTTCTTCGACGGTGATACAAATATTTATTATTCAGGGTTTGGCGGTTGGCGCTCTGGGTATTTTCAGTGGCACGGTTTTGGGTTGTCTGCTGGCTTATTTTATTGGCGATATTGTCGCTGCAATCGAAGGGCTTACCGGGGTCTATATGTTTGATCCTTCGGTCTATCTAATCAGCGCGCTGCCATCGCGAATCCTTGTTGGGGATGTGCTAATGGTGGTTGCTGGTGCATTTATTATTAGTTTTCTTGCGACGCTGTATCCGGCGTGGCGAGCTGGAAAATTTTTACCTGCGGAGGCGTTACGCTATGACCACTGAGACTGCTGTGGCAGAGGATCTAGACAAACCATTTGTCCTCGAGGCGCAGGCTGTAGGACGAGATTATTATCAGGGCGAGACATTGTTGCCGGTGTTGCGCGACCTGAATATCAGCGTGAAAACTGGAGAAAAACTGGCCGTGGTCGGTGTCTCTGGCTCGGGTAAGACCACCTTGCTTAATCTGCTTGGAGGTCTCGATGATCCAACTGCAGGTACGGTTAATGTCTGTGGTCAGGATTGGAAGTCTGTTGATGCATCGGCGCGGGCCCAGTGGCGCAATAAGCACGTTGGTTTTGTCTATCAGTTTCACCATCTGCTCGGTGAGTTTTCTGCACTGGAAAATGTTGCGCTTCCCTGTCTGATTGGCGGTGCATCGGTGGCTGAATCACAGCGTCGTGCCACGGAACTGCTGGCCAAGGTTGGTTTGGCTGATCGTATTCATCACAAGCCGGCGGAACTCTCTGGTGGTGAGCGTCAGCGCGTGGCGATTGCCCGTGCCTTGGTGACATCACCATCGGTGGTGTTGATGGATGAGCCGACCGGTAATCTGGATCCTCAGACTGCTGGAGTTATATTGGATCTGCTGTTGGAGCTTAATCAGTCGCTGCATATTTCTTTTGTGGTGGTGACCCATGACCCTGCTATAGCCGCGCGAATGGACAGGACTGTTAAGTTAGTTGAAGGTAAGTTAGTTAAAGGTAAATTGGTTGATGGCCAGTTGCTGGAGACGGAGCCAGAAGTTGTTTAAACCAATCCCACTTTTTCTCGGTTTACGTTATTTCTTTTCAGGGAGCGGTCGCTCCCTTTTTCGCCGCGGCGCTTCTGGTGGCCAAAATAACCGATTGGTCTCATTTATTTCAACGCTGGCAATTACCGGCCTAGTCTTAGGTGTTGGTCTGTTAGTAGTGGTTCTCTCGGTAATGAATGGCTTTGATCGCGAGCTGCGCGAACGCATTCTCTCGGTGGTTCCCCATGTTCAGATTATTCATAACAGCGGTGTCGATAACTGGCAGCAGCAGGCTTCAGTCATTGCCGCTCAGCCTTCGGTCTCTGAAGTGAGTCCCTACAACGAAGTTAACGGCTTAATAAATTTTCGTCGTGATAGCAGGCCAGTACAGTTATTGGGTCTTACGGCTGATGCACTGCCATCTGGTATTGCAGCGGTGTTTGAAGAGAGTGGGGTAGAGCTGCCATTGCCCGGTCAGTTGCTGCTCTCCGAGGTGATAGCGACCCACCTAAATGTTCAGCTGGGGCAGCGGGTGACAATAATTATTCCCGCTGCTGCAGGGCCGACCAAGGCGGTTTCTCTGGAAGTGGTCGGGCTGTTCTCGACCCATACAGAGGTTGATCAGCTACTGGCGATTAGCGCGCTGGAGCAGGTGGCGGATATCGCCGACAAACCTGGTCTGGTCAGGGGATTCAGGGTGCAGGTTGAAGATCAGTTTAATGCTCGTCAGCTGGGTTATCAGCTGCTCGAGGCACTGCCTTTTGGCTATGGGTTTCGCGACTGGTTTCAAACCCATGGCAATCTCTATCAGGCGATTCAGTTGTCGCGGAATATGGTTGGGCTGTTGATCTTTATGATTATTGCTATCGCCGCTTTTAATGTTATTTCTATGCTGATGATGTCGGTAATCGATAAGCGTCGGGATATCGCTATTCTGCAAACTCTGGGGCTCTCGCGTCCGGATATCCTGCGGCTGTTTTTGATTCAGGGGGCTTTTATTGGGCTGTTTGGTATTTCGATTGGTGTTGGACTGGGTGTGCTCGGTTGTATCTGGGTGGCGGATCTGGTGACCTGGATCGAATCTATCTTTGGCCTGACCTTTTTAAATACCGAGGTCTATCCGATAGATTATATTCCGGTGGATATGCGTTGGTCTGATATCTTTATGGTAGCTGGGGCGGCGGTGGTTTTAAATCTGCTGGCGACTCTTTATCCCGCTCTTCGTGCCAGTCGTGTGGTGCCTGCGGATGAGTTGCGTTACGAATAAAAATTACTTACGGCGTGCGTCTTTGCGCTTTTCCCAGTTGCGAATCACTTTCCAGCGCCATAGATAGTTAATTAAGAAGTAGCCGCAGGTTGCCAGCACCAGACCGCAGAGCAGGCTGCCGGTCAGCAGTGGAAGAAGAATTTGCGCACCGATATTGGAAAACCACTCCCAAGTTAAAGAGACGGTAAAGTTAATCGGATCGCTACCCAGTAAAAAACTGCCAAACTGGTGGGTAAGGTAGAACATGGGGCCGATGGTCAGCGGGTTGCTTATCCATATCATTAACAGGGATATAGGCAGATTGGCATGCCACCAGAAAGCCAGTGCAGCGGCAATAAATGTCTGCCCGGGAAGTGGAATAAACGCACAAAAAATACCGACAAAGACGGCTAGAGAAACTGACTCTCGATTTATATGCAGAAGATTGGGGTCGCGAACCAGTGGCTTCGTCCATTGCAGTGATGGATGCTGAAGCATTTTGGTAAAGTCAGGCAGTATTCGACGAATCGTTTTTCTGGGCATAACCGGGCAGGGCGTTAAATTTGAGCGTCGTATTATGCCTTCAATATCTGCGCTGAACTAGTTCTATCGTTGGCGTTGATTTAAAAAGTAATTATTTGCATTGATCTAATACGGACTTAGATAGATTCCGTAGTTACAATAGCCCGCTTAATTAACCTAATAGCTATCACAGGATAAATAGTATGCAACCGGCACTCGCGATTAGTCAGTTGAATAAAACCTATGAAGGAGACTTTCAGGCCTTGAAAGGCATCTCTCTCGATGTCCAGCCCGGAGATTTCTTTGCATTGCTGGGTCCCAATGGGGCAGGTAAATCCACTACCATTGGCATTATCTGTTCGCTGGTTTTAAAAACCAGTGGTTCGGTCAGCATCTTTGGTTGCGATATTGATACTGATTTTTCTGAGGCCAAACAGCATGTTGGCGTGGTTCCTCAGGAGTTTAATTTCAATCAATTTGAAAAGCCGTTCGATATTCTGATTAATCAGGCAGGTTACTTTGGTATTCCCAGAGAGATAGCTGCCGAGCGGGCTGAAAAGTACCTGCGCCAGTTAGGGCTTTGGGATAAGAGCCATGTGCCGTCACGGACCCTGTCTGGCGGTATGAAGCGCCGACTGATGATTGCCCGGGCGTTGATACATGAGCCCAAATTATTGGTGCTCGATGAGCCTACGGCTGGTGTGGATATTGAACTGCGCCGCTCGATGTGGGATTTTCTTCGCGAGATTAATGCCCAGGGCACAACGATTATTTTGACCACCCATTATCTTGAAGAGGCAGAGAGCCTGTGTCGCAATGTGGCGATTATTGATCATGGTCAGATTGTTCAAAACACCAGTATTCGCGAGTTGCTGCAGCAGCTTAATAAGGAGCTGTTTGTGTTGGATGTTCGCGAGCTGTTAAGTGATTGCCCGGTTATCGAAGGCTATCCAATTACATTGGTCGATGACCATACGTTGGAAGTTGAGGTGGAAAAGTCCCAGTCAATCAATGCGCTTTTTGATGCCCTCAGTAGTGCCGGCGTTCATGTGTTGAGTATGCGCAATAAAACAAACCGTTTGGAAGAATTGTTCTTTGATCTGGTGGAGAAAAATCTATCGGGAGATAAAAATGACTAATCAGGAAAAATGGATTGCCTTTATGACGATTGTGCGCCGGGAGATTCACCGCTTCCTGCGTATCTGGCCGCAGACTCTATTGCCGCCGGTGATTACTATAGTGCTCTATTTTGTTATTTTTGGTACGTTGATTGGCTCACGTATTGGTGAGATGGCTGGGCTTCCCTATATACAGTTTGTGGCACCGGGTCTGATTATGATGTCGGTGATTACCAACTCTTACTCCAATGTGGTGTCGTCCTTTTTTGGCTCAAAATTTCAGCGCAATATCGAAGAACTGTTGGTTTCACCAACACCAAACTGGATTATTCTGCTGGGCTTTGTGGTCGGCGGAATGTGTCGCGGTCTGGGTGTGGGTCTTATAGTGACAGTGCTATCGCTCTATTTTGCCGACTTTAGTATTCACAGCCTGCCGATTACCGTTGGTATAGTGCTGATGACTTCGCTGATGTTCTCGTTGGCGGGGCTGATTAATGCGGTGTTTGCTCGTAACTTTGATGATATTTCGATCATCCCCACCTTTGTTCTCACGCCACTGACCTATCTCGGTGGTGTGTTTTATTCCATCGAATTGCTCGGTGAATTCTGGAGTAAGGTATCGATGATCAATCCGGTACTCTATATGGTCAATGCCTTCCGCTATGGTATTGCCGGCATTAGTGATATTAATATTGTCTGGGCATTTAGCATGGTCGGGCTGTTCTCAGTGCTGCTGTTTTTTGTTGCCCTTAACCTGCTTGAAAAGGGTTCGAGGTTGCGTAGCTAATGGCTGATTATTCCGATACTGAATTGGGTCGAGAGACTAGCTATAGTGACCAGTACGATGCCTCGCTGCTCTGTCCTATACCGCGCACTAAAGCCCGTGAAGAATCGACGGATTCAACAGCCTTTATCGGCGTCGATCTGTGGACGGCTTTTGAAATATCCTGGCTAAATAACGATGGTCTGCCTCAGGTGGCTATAGGTGAATTTATATTCCCCTGCACCAGTGATGCGATTGTTGAGTCCAAGTCTTTTAAGTTATATCTAAACTCGTTTAACCAGAGTCACTTTCCATCAATGGAAGCACTCAGCGAGATAATGCGCGCTGATCTATCCGCAGCCTCTGGCTCCACTGTCGATGTTATTCTCTATCAGATAGGCGAATACAATGGCTTTAAGCCGATTCTAGAACCGGATGCTATCTGCTTGGATCAGCGACCAGTTGCTACCGATACCTATGAGCCCGATGCGTCTTTTTTGCAGGTTGATAAGCAAGTTGAAGCGGATGAAACCCTCTGTTCCCATCTGTTGCGAACTAACTGTCCGGTCACTGATCAGCCGGACTGGGCTTCTGTGTATATAAGCTATAAAGGTGCGCAGATTGATCGCGACGGCTTGCTTAAATATCTGGTTTCATTCCGCCAGCATCAGGATTTTCACGAGCAATGTGTGGAGAAAATATTTAGCGATATTATGGCGCGATGTCAGCCAACCGAGTTAAGCGTGTATGCCCGCTATATGCGCCGTGGTGGTTTGGATATTAACCCCTATAGAAGTACGATCTATAGTATGCCGCCAGCTTATCGGCAGGTGAGGCAGTAATACACTGGTTGATTGAAATAAAATGGAGCAGATGTATATGGATATTACGGAGCTGGAAACTGAACGACTGATATTAAGGCAATGGCGAGAAACTGATTACCCTTTGTTTGCCAAGCTTAATGCAGATAAACAGGTAATGAAGTACATTCTTAGTCCGTTAAGTCCTGAGGAGAGTGATACTCTTGCAGGGATCTGTGCGTCTCTGATCTCAACTCGAGGGTGGGGGCTTTGGGCAGTAGAGTTAAGATCGACAGATAGTTTTATTGGCTTTGTTGGTCTTCATGTCCCCAAAGATACATTGCCATTTCCGCCCAGTCTAGAGATAGGTTGGAGGTTAGCTAAGCAATATTGGGGTTACGGCTATGCAACCGAAGCAGCCTCGACAGTTTTAAAGTTTGCCTTTGAAACCTTGAACCTCAACGAAGTTATCTCCTTTACGTCTGTTGATAATTATCCGTCCCGCTCTGTTATGGAGAGAATCGGGCTTATTAACACCAATCAAAACTTTCAGCATATTGACCTACCTCTAGAGCACAAGCTGGCAGAGCATGTACTCTATAAAATAACCAAGTCAGAGTGGCAGGATAATAATAGTGACTTACAGGCCATCTTAGATCGAGCGGATGAACCCAGCGTAAGTTATGAACAGTTGTTGAACGAATTGGACAGTCACAAAGAAGTATAAAAATTCGATTTAGGCCAGCGCCTGATGTTTCTTAGGCTGACTGCTAGCAAGATTTTTATGTAGATCGACAACACTAAAAACATTGACCGGATCGGCAAAGCCCTTAACCAAAATCTGTCCCTTATCTATGCACTTTACCGCGTCCTTAATCAGATCATAGGTATCTCTGGACACCAGAATCTCATGACTTTGCGCCGATGATTCAAGACGGCTAGCCAAGTTAACGGCGCGTCCCAGCAAGGTGTAGTCCAAACGGTTTTCCGTACCAAAGTTTCCCACCTTACAGACGCCACTATTAATACCCATACGCAAAGCAGGGGGGTTGGCTATCCCTTCAATTACCCAGCGCGCCTGAAGCTCTGTCATGGCTTTTTTCATCGACAGCGCCATAGAGACACAGCTGATTGCGTCTGAGCGCACACCGCGACTTTCCGGATCGCCAAAAAACACCATAATCGAATCGCCAATCACTTTATCGACCGTGCCGCCAAAGCGAAAGGCGATCTCCGACATCTCGGTTAAATAGGTATTTAGAAGTGCCGTAAGCTGTTCCGGGTCGAGATTTTCTGCGAGCTTGGTAAAACCCTCCATATCGGAGAAAAACACGGTTAGGGTTTTTTCCTGGGTACCGGCCTTTACATCCTTGCCCGTAAGAATGGCTTTGCGCAGAGCAGGGGAGAGGTATTTGGATAAATGGAATGTGCGCAAGGTTAGCCAATCATTTTGGCGCAGCACCGAGTCATGTTGATCGGCGAGCAAAAAATGGGTGTGTCGAGCCATATTGGTATTGAGCAGGCAGTAGGCAAAAGCAATCAGCAGAATCATAAGCTGCACCGCTGTACCCGGGTCGATAGTGATGGGTAGCAACCAATAGCCTGTGAGAAGACCAATAAATGTACCACCTATATCCAGTGGTGCGGTGGGTTTCATAGAGCCGACAATAGTGATCAGGAAAGTTGAACCCAGTGCCAGTGTAATAATTGGATCAAAACCAACCAGTGCAATTAAAGCCCCGGCAATCACACCGTCGATAAACTCCATGCCAATCGACAGCACCTGCTTTTTGCTCTTGGAAATTAGTCGGCTATGGGTTAGGTAGCTACCAAATTGGTAGATAAATAGAAATGGAATAACGGTTAGCAGCCCCCAGTGATAGTTGAGGTCCTGCCAAGCTCCCAGCAAAATGGTGGCACCACAAATACAGAGGGCTAAGCGGTATAGCTCCTGCAGCTTTGGCGACGGGTATATAAACTCTTTCCATGTCATAAAACTTAGTTTAGCACCGCTATTACCCTGCCACCGGATATTATCTGCCAAGCCCCTTTCCAATTGCTTTTGAGCGATGGTTTGTGTAAAGTTCACGCCCTTCAAAACGGTAGTCCCAATAGCTGTTTTGCAGAGCAAGCGCGTCGTGCTCCTGACTAGTTAATAGAACAGAAAACGGCAACAGGTTATGGAGAGGTGTCCGAGTGGCTGACAAAACACATTGTGTTTTGGGCGCCCGAAGGGCGATCTCGAAGAGACAAGAGTGAAGCTTAAGCTTTACTCGCAGCAACGAGCGCGTCGTGCTCCTGACTAGTTAATAGAACAGAAAACGGCAACAGGTTATGGAGAGGTGTCCGAGTGGCTGACAAAACACATTGTGTTTTGGGCGCCAGAAGGGCGATCTCGAAGAGACAAGAGTGAAGCTTAAGC
>JAQWGK010000060.1 GCA_029238255.1 Porticoccaceae bacterium
CTTTGAACTGTAATAGTCTGCAAGAGCTGACCGCTCAGGTGGTTCCCGAAGCGATTGCCATGGTCGACGATCTGGCGGTTGTTGATGGCTGTACCGAAGCTCAGGCGCTGGCTGAATTGCGTGTACTCGCCAAACAGAACAAAGTCTTCCGCAGCTTTATTGGTCAGGGTTATTACAACACCATTACCCCCAATGTTATTCAGCGCAATATCCTTGAAAATCCCGCCTGGTATACCGCTTATACCCCTTACCAGCCTGAGATTTCTCAGGGTCGTCTGGAGGCATTAATTAATTTTCAGACCATGATTACTGATCTGACCGGCATGGAAATGTCCAATGCCTCGATGCTGGATGAAGGCACGGCGGCGGCAGAGGCAATGTCTCTCTGTCAGCGTATGTCGAAATCCAAGTCAGCGCGCTTTTTTGTCGATAGCGACTGCCTGCCTCAGACCATTGAAATTATTAAAACCCGCGCTGAGCCTATGGGCGTTGAAGTAGTGGTTGGGGATCCGGCAACACTTACGGCCGATACCGAGCTATTTGGGCTGTTGCTGCAGTATCCAGGTGCCAGCGGTGAGATTCGCAATTTCCGCGAGGTTATCGAGCAGGTAAAGCAGCAGGGTGCTCTGGTGGTGATGGCGGCAGATATTTTAAGTCTGGTGCTATTGGAATCCCCCGGTTCACTGGGCGCGGATGTAGCGATTGGCTCAACGCAGCGCTTTGGTGTTCCCCTCGGCTTTGGTGGCCCTCACGCGGCCTATATGGCAACCCGTGAAGCCTTTAAGCGCAACCTTCCCGGTCGTCTGGTTGGCCTGTCTCAGGACTCCAATGGCGAGCCGGCCTATCGTCTGGCACTGCAGACGCGCGAGCAGCATATCCGCCGCGAGAAGGCGACGTCGAATATCTGTACTGCACAGGTGCTGTTGGCGGTTATCGCCAGTATGTATGCGGTCTACCACGGCCCCGATGGTTTGCAGCGTATTGCTCAGCGGGTTCATCTGCTGACCTCTGTGCTGGCTGCAGGCTTGCGCCTCAATGGTATTGAGCCAACTAATCAGAATTGGTTTGATACGCTGACCCTCAACACTGGCAACCGCACTGCGGATATTTTGGAAGCTGCTGCAGCCCGTGAAATTAATCTCCGCGCCATTGATGAAAATACTCTGGGTCTGTCACTGGATGAAACCACTGGCGAAAATGATATTGTCGATCTCTGGGATATTCTGATTGGTGAGCACAGCTTGCAGGTGGAAGAGTTGGCTGCAGAAGTTGGCGAGAGTCTACCTAGCCAGCTGATGCGCACCGATGGCTTCCTCAGCCACCCAACCTTTAATAAATTCCATTCAGAGACTGAGATGCTGCGCTATCTGCGCAAGTTGTCGGACAAGGATATAGCCCTTGACCGCGCGATGATCCCTCTCGGTTCCTGCACCATGAAGCTAAATGCTACGGCCGAGATGTTGCCAATTACCTGGCCTGAATTTTCGACGATGCACCCCTTTGCGCCAGCCGATCAGACTCAGGGCTATCGCGCCATGATCGATGATCTGGAATCCATGCTCTGTGCCTCTACAGGCTACGATGCGATTTCTCTGCAGCCCAATGCCGGTTCTCAGGGTGAATATGCGGGTCTCTTGGCGATTCGCGGTTACCACGAAAGCCGTGGCGACAGCGATCGTGATGTCTGCTTAATCCCCAGCTCTGCCCATGGTACTAACCCGGCTTCTGCACAGATGTGTGGTATGAAAGTGGTGGTGGTTAAATGTGATGATCAGGGCAATGTTGACGTTGCCGACCTGCAGACCAAGGCTGAAAAGCACGAAGCCAATCTGGCGGCCATTATGGTCACCTATCCCTCTACCCACGGTGTGTTCGAAGAGAAGATCACCGAAATCTGCGCCATTGTTCATGACCATGGCGGTCAGGTTTATATTGATGGTGCTAATCTCAATGCCATGGTCGGTGTCTGTCAGCCGGGCAAATTTGGCGGCGATGTCTCACACCTGAATCTGCATAAGACTTTCTGTATTCCCCATGGTGGCGGTGGCCCCGGTGTGGGTCCCGTGGCGGTGGGTGAGCATCTGGAAGCCTTTTTGCCCAGTGAGTCTGCGGTTGAATCTGGCGACAGCAAGCGTCGCGGTGCTCAGGTTTCTGCGGCACCATTCGGCAGTGCGAGTATTCTGCCAATCACCTGGATGTATATCCGTATGATGGGTCGGGTTGGTCTTAAGCAGGCGACCGAAGTGGCTATCCTCAATGCTAACTATGTGGCCAACCGTCTGCAGGATCACTACCAGATTCTCTATACCGGTGCTCAGGGTCGTATTGCTCACGAATGTATTCTCGATGTGCGCGATATTAAAGATGATATTGGTATCAGTGTTGATGATATTGCCAAGCGTCTTATCGACTTTGGTTTCCACGCCCCGACCATGTCCTTCCCAGTGGCTGGCACATTGATGATTGAGCCCACCGAGAGTGAGTCGAAGGATGAACTGGATCGTTTCTGTGATGCGATGATCGCGATTAAAAACGAGATCGATCAGGTTGCCGCAGGGCAGTTTGAGCTCGACGATAACCCTCTGGTCGGTGCGCCTCACACAGCTGCGGTGGTCTCGGCGGATAGCTGGACCAGAAACTACAGCCGCAGTCAGGCTGCTTACCCGCTGGCATCGTTACGTGAAAATAAGTACTGGCCGCCAGTGGGCCGTCTTGATCATGTATTTGGTGATCGCAATCTGGTCTGCTCCTGTCCATCAATCTCGGACTATGAAACAGATAGCTAATATTGAGTTAGAGAGATTCCGGTGTGGTTTTCAAATGCAGACGCAGGCGAATTCGGCGCGCGAATTGATCGACACTAATATTTAGCAGGGCACTGGCAAGAATTAAGATAAAGGCTCGGTCAAAGCGAAACTCTTCGAAGGCCGAGTCGATATAAAAGCCCAGTGTGGCAATACCCAGAATGCCAAGGATGGCGGTCTCGCGCAAAATCACTTCCCAGCGATAAAACAGAAAGGCTAAAAACTGCCGATAAATACGCGGCAGTACTTCGTAGAAATAAAGATTTAAACCACGCCCGCTATCGGCTCGCAGACGCAGCTCCTCGGTGTGCCGACCCACCAGATGACCAATAATCGCACCGTTGTGAATCCCCAGAGCCAGTATGGCTGGCAACATGGACGGGCCGAGAACTAACAGACCCACAAAGGCCAGTAGATATTCCGGAACTGTGCGCAGCAAGATCAGCAGACCATCTCCGGCACTGCGCCCCCAGCGTTTAAAAAACAGGGCTGAGTTTAATGGAAATAGCAGCAGCGCCAGCAGCCCGGTAAAGACCAGACTGATCTGGCCCAAAACCACAGTGTTGATTAACCCCGGCCACATCTGCTGCTGCCAGAGTAAGGTAAACCAGTTGGCAAATTCGCCGAGGGTAGCAGTGGTAAAAAGCTCTGCTCCGCGCAGGGGTGCCGGAACTATATCGTCGGTGACAAAACGAACAATCAGATCCCAGGAAATCTGCGCCTCGGGTGGCAGGTAATAAAACACCCCGATAAGATAAACCGGCAGTAGCCATTTCTGCAGCCAAAAGCGCAGGGTGCCGATCAGCAGTAGCAGCGCGTAGAAATAGGCCGCCGCTTCACTGTAGTGACCTTCCCCCAGTGCGGTTTCCAGATGAAATCCCAGTGTTGGCAGGCCGACAAAACCCAGTATGGCGCTAGAGCGTATCGCACATTCAAATCTATAGCTGGTGTAGGTGACCATGGGTCGCCAGGCCATAGGCAAAACGGTATAGAGAAAATCAATTAATGAGTGCCGGGCTGCCGGGCTGTTATCCCCTGGAGCCAAGTCGACTTCTTCGAATAGTTCGCCGTAAATCTTGGCCAGTGTTCCGGCATAGGGGATGGCGATGGCCAACAGACCGGTCAGTGATGAGAGTCCGGCAATTTGGATAAATAGTAGTGCCCAGAACAGTTCATGGATTGAGCGGATAAAGGCACAGAAGGCGCGAACGATAGTAAATTTATAGCCCAGTGCCAAACAAAAGCCGACCACGGCTGCCAGTGCTACGCCCTGCAGTGCAAAGGCAAAGGTGTTGGCAAGACTGGTTAACAATGTTGGCCATGACCAGACCGAGGGACTTAGCGCGCCGGCGGTCATCAGACCGAGCTCATGCCAGGGGTCCGAGGTGGAAATATCCAGATCTGCACAGAACAGGCACAGCAGGGCAATGACTGCAAACCAGAAGCTGGTTCTGCGCAGTGCCTGAGCAGAGGTGTCTAGTCTGTTGGAGCCTGAATTAAATCCCATCATGGCGGTTTGAGTTAGTTCGCCTGATAGAGACTGGCGAGATCGCTGACCTGGAGTTGATCACTGGGGGCATCGAGCACTATTGCGCCATCCTTAAGACCTATAACTCTTGTGCAGAACTGCAGTGCCTGTTCTACATCATGCAGGGCCAGCACAACGGTTGGATGGCTATTGCAGATTAACTTGAGTAATGACTCAGCCTGATAATCATCGACATTGGCCACGGGTTCATCGCCAATAAATATGTCTCGCTGCTGGATTAGTGCGCGGCCAATACTGGTGCGCTGCTGTTGACCGCCGGAGAGTTTGTCGACTGAGTTATAGAGATGTTCTTGCAGACCGATGGTCTGAGCTATTTCGCTGACTTGATGGCGTGCGGCAGGCAGCGGTTTGATTAAATTGCCAAGGTTGTAGAGAAACGAATGGCGATCTAGCGCACCCATATAGATATTGTGAAAGGCGCTGAGCATAGGCACCAGCCCCGGTTGCTGTGGGCACCAGGCGACCTGGTCGGGCCGCTGTTCGCGCAGGGCTTTAAGCAGTGTTGATTTGCCCGCGCCACTGCCACCCACCAGAGCGACTCGCTCGCCGGAATAGATAGCTAAAGACAGATTGTCGAGTACCGTTTTTTGCTGGTACTCGAGTCGACTGTCTTTAAGTTCAAACAGTGGTTGATCGGTGAGCGCGGTCAAGGCTGCCTCTATTTCTCAGCATCAATCAGGCCAATCTCAATGGCAGTGTTGGCTATGGGTGCATAGAGATCATTACTGGCTTTAATAAAGCTTTTGCGCGGGAAACTAGCTAGCAGTTCTGGGTCTTTCATCCCCAGTAGGGCGTTGACCAGTTTCTGCTGAATTTCAGCACTGACATCACCGCGCAATGTCCATTGGTAGTCAGGGTAAGGGGGAGTCTCCCAGATAATCTTTACCTTGGTGGGGTCAATTTTTCCCGCTGCCAGTTCCTTGGCCCAGACTTTGTAGTTGACCGCGCCAACCTGGTAGGCGCCGGACTGAACCAGTGCAATGGTACGGCTGTGGTCGCCGCTAAAGCCCACCTTGGAGAAGATATTCTGCGGTGTATCCTTGAGCTGCTGGCGAATATGGTACTCGGGCATCAGCCGTCCAGAGGTGGAGCCTTTTGAACCAAAGGTAAAGGTCTTGCCGGCAATAGCTGCTGGAAAATCAGTGCTGCTATCTAGGCCACTACTGCTGTGGGCGATCAGGTAGGTTTTAAAGAACGGGTCCTCATAGCCCTGGGCAATAGCCTGGCTACCGGGCACCAGTCGTCTTGCCTGTACGCCGGAGAGACCGCCAAACCAGGCCAGCTGCACCTGATTATTGCGAAAGGCAGTAACCGCAGCGGCATAGCTTTTAACCGGAATATAGCGCACCTCGATACCCAGCTGCTTTTCCAGATAGACGGCGATCTTGTTAAAGCGCTCCTGCAGATGGGACTCATCCTGATCGGGAATAGCGGTAAAGGTAAAAGGCTGAGCATGGCTAATCGATGCAATTAGTAGAGCGGCGGCAAAGATAAAACCGGATAAGAGGCGGTTCATTAATGGGGTCCTTTTGGTGTTTATTTTTATGTTTATTGTTGTGTTTATAGCTGTGTTAAACATTAAGTTTTGGACTGGTTCCAGTTAATACAGGCTTCTAGGGTCACACCCGATCCACCAAAAATATCCAGGGCACTGCCAATAGTAAGATCAACCTTACCTTTGGACAGAGTCTCAACCAGTTTCAGGTCTTGCAGCGAACGGGCACCACCGGCGTAGGTGACGGGCAGATTGCAGCAGTCGCCGAGCAGAGTAACCAGATCCTGATCTATACCTGCTTGTAGCCCTTCAACATCGGCGCCATGGACTAAAAATTCCGCACAGTGTTTTTCCAATTCTGAGAGAGTCTGCTGGTTGATTGGGGTGTTGGTAATAGTCTGCCAGCGATCTGTGGCGATCATCCAGCCGTCCTGAGTTTTTCGGCAGCTAAGATCAAGCACCAAACGTTCGGCACCGACCTCGGCTTTAATTGCCTCGAGCCGTGGCCAGGAGAACTCGCCGTTTTCAAAAAGATAGGAGGTGACAATAATATGGGAAGCGCCGGCCTCTAAATAGCTGCTGGCATTTTCGAGGTTAACACCGCCACCAAATTGCATACCCTTTGGGTAGGCGCTGAGCGCTTCAAGAACCTGCTGCTGATTGTTCGGGCCAAGGGCAATAACATGACCGCCAGTTAAATGATGCTGCTTGTAGAGCTGTGCATAGTAGGCGGCATTATGAGAGCTGACAAAGTTGGTGTCGGCACCGCTGTCGGTAAGGCTGCCGCCAACAATCTGTTTTACCTGACCCTGATGAAGGTCGATGCAGGGGCGAAACGCGGTCAAGGAACTAACTCCGAATAGTTTAAATCGTCAAGGAAGGCGGCAGTATAACTGATGTAAAATTTACTGCAGGGCTATTCCGACCTTTGAACCATTAATCCGCTGGAGTTTTTGGCTGATAAAGTTACCGGCAGCGATCAATTTTTTAAGGTCGACACCATGGTCTATACCCAGACCATTGAGCATATAGACCAGATCTTCCGTGGCCACATTGCCGGATGCAGTACCACCATTGGCGAGTTTGGCATAGGGGCAGCCCCCCAGACCTGCCACGGAGCTATCCACCACCGAGATACCCATCTGCAGTGCTACGAGCACATTGGCCAGCGCCTGCCCATAGGTATCGTGGAAGTGAACCGCAAGTTTCTCGGCGGGAATCTCTTCTAAAAGTCTGGCCAGCAGTTTTTCAATAGCGCCGGGAGTGCCGACACCGATGGTGTCGCCCAGAGAGATTTCATAGCAGCCCATAGCCAATAGCTGTTTGGCAACCATGGCTACAGTTTCATTGTCGACATCGCCCTCATAGGGGCAGCCAACCACGCAGGAGATATAACCGCGCAGTCTGATATTGTTGGCCAGTGCTTGATCGGCAAGGGGTTTAAAGCGTTTGAGACTCTCGGCAATAGAGCAGTTGATATTCTTTTGGCTAAAGCTCTCGGAGGCCGCGGCAAAAACTGCCACTTCTTTTACGCCACACTCCATAGCTCGCTCCAAACCACGCAGGTTAGGTGCCAGTGCGGCGTAAACGGTATTTGTATCTGTGGCCAGTTTGGCAAAGACCTGATCGCTGCCAGCCATTTGCGGAACCCATTTCGGGCTGACAAAACTGCCCGCTTCTATATAGCTGAGTCCAGCTTCTGTAAGCTGATTAATCAACTCAACTTTGGTGCTGACTTCGACGGCAATTTTTTCATTTTGTAGTCCGTCGCGAGGGCCGACTTCAACAATTCTGACGCGGCGGGGTAAATTCATTGGGCTTCCTCAGATTCTGCAAAGGCTAAAAGCTCGGCACCGCCATCAACCAGTTCTCCCTCTTGATAAAAGAACTCGCTGACAGTGCCGTCGGCGGGAGCAATAATAGCATGTTCCATTTTCATCGCCTCAATCACCATCAGGCTGTCACCCTTGGATACTGGTGCGCCGCTTTTAACTAACAGGGTGACTACAGTGCCATTCATTGGCGCGGTTAAATTGCCGTCGGCCTGATTATCCTGAAGACCCAGATCCGGTTTAACCTCGGAGCAGTGGAATACTCCCTGATCGGTAAATAGATTAAAACTTTCTGTATCCGCAGCAACGACTTTTAATTGGGTGTTTAGGTTATTCGGGTCTGCTTCTACGGTCATCTCTGTGGTGCCAATTTTAACCTGCACCCTTGGCTTGGCACTGCTGTTAGCTTGCCAGCTATTGGCCAGATGCCAGGGGGAATTAGGCTCGCTGGATTGCGCCGCCTGTTGTTTTGCCGAGTCCTGCCTAGCCGCCAAAATAGCTTCTGCGGCCAGTGGTGCCCCATAGTTAATATCTTCGCTGCGTTGACGGAATATCTCCTTTTCATACTTTTCAATAAAGCCGGTATCCACATCGCCGCGGCGAAAGGCATGGGTCGTCGCGAGGTTGTATAGTAAGCATATATTGGTTGTTAGCCCGGCAATTTGGTAGTTGCTCAGGGCTTCGGTTAGACGCGCCAGAGCGCGCTCTCTGTCGGTGTCCCAAACCACTAGTTTGGCGATCATAGGGTCATAGTAAATACTCACCTGATCACCCTCCACGACCCCGGTATCTACACGCACATAAGCGCTTTCTACTGGAGGGCGAAGCAAGCTCAGGGTGCCGGTGGCGGGAAGGAAATCATGCTCTGGATCTTCGGCATAAATCCGCGCTTCAAATGCGTGGCCCTTAATCTGCAGTTGATCCTGAGTGCAGGGCAGGGGTTGTCCGGAGGCAACTCGCAGTTGCCATTCGACCAGATCCTGACCGCTAATCATTTCGGTAACCGGATGCTCTACTTGCAGGCGAGTATTCATTTCCATAAAGAAGAATTCCCCCCGTGTATCGAGCAAAAATTCCACCGTACCCGCGCCTTGATAATTAATCGCCTTGGCCGCTCTTATGGCCGCCTCGCCCATCCGCTGGCGCAGCTCTTCGGTCATGCCCGGTGCCGGTGCTTCTTCAATTACCTTTTGATGGCGGCGTTGCACTGAGCAGTCGCGCTCAAAAAGATAGACGGCATTATTGTGTTGATCACAGAACACCTGAATCTCTACATGGCGAGGGCCGAGCAGGTATTTTTCCACCAGCATAATCTCATCATTAAACCCATTGAGCGCTTCACGCTTGGCCGCTGCCAGCGCTTCCTCAAACTCATCGGCATGGGCGACCGCGCGCATACCCTTGCCGCCGCCACCAGCGGCTGCTTTAAGCAGTACCGGATAGCCCATAGCATCCGCCGCCTGTTTAAGCACCGCCGGATTTTGATCATCACCGTGATAGCCGGGTACCAGAGGGACATCAGCTTTAGCCATAATTTTTTTAGCCGCTGACTTTGAGCCCATGGCCAAAATAGCTGCAACTGGTGGGCCGATAAAAATCAGATTGTGAATTTTGCACTGCTCGCAAAATTGCGCATTCTCCGAGAGAAAGCCATAGCCGGGATGGATAGCTTCAGCACCACTGATCAGCGCCGCATGAATAATTTTATCAATCACCAGATAGGATTCGTTGGATGGCGATGAGCCTATATGGACAGCTTCATCGGCCATAGCTACATGCAGGGAATCGCGATCTGCATCGCTAAATACCGCAACAGTGACAATACCCATTTGTTTGGCTGTTTTGATAATCCGGCAGGCAATTTCACCGCGATTGGCGATCAGTATTTTGTTAAATACAGCATTGTTAGAGTTCATTGATTAAATCCATTTTGGGGAACGTTTTTCCAAAAACGCGTTTAGGCCTTCCTGACCCTCATCGCTGACTCGAGTAGCGGCTATCACCTTGCAGGTCTGTTCGATTAGAGCGTCGTCGATAGGCTTGCCGCTAATAGTAAAAACTAACTGTTTAGCGCACTTAATCGCTTGAGGGCCATTGGCTAGCAGGGCAGTAATAATTGCTTCAACAGCGCTATCGAGATTATCTGCAGTTGTTACTTCGCTAACTAACCCAAGCTGCTGGGCAGTCTGTGCATCAAAGCGTTCGGCAGTGGTGAAGTAACGGCGCGCTGCTCGCTGACCTATGGCGTCGATAACATAGGGGCTAATGGTGGCCGGTACCAAGCCAATTTTAACCTCGCTCAGGCAGAACAGGGCTTGCTCACTGGCAATGGCTATATCACAGCAGCTCACCAACCCAACAGCACCGCCAAAGGCGGCACCCTGAACCCGGGCAATAGTGGGTTGGGGAAGAATATTTAATGTTTTAAGCATTTCAGCCAGTGCTCGGCTGTCTCCAAGATTTTCGGCGTAGGAGTAATCAGCCATACGCTGCATCCAGCCGAGATCGGCGCCAGCGGAAAAGCTCTTGCCTGCAGAATCCAGAATCATCACCCGCACATCAGCATTGTTGGCAATAGCTTTAAATGCCTGAGTGAGTTGGGTGATAATTTGATCGTCAAAGGCATTGTGCTTGTCAGGATTATTTATCCTTACCCGAGCCACCCCTCTGTTGTCGATATTACTTATTACTGTCTCCATAGCATCAATCTCCAAATATCCTTACCTACCATTTACATTGTTTAGGTCTAGAACTGAGCCCAAGTCTGCCTTTGCCCTTGGGATCAGTCAGGCTCCGCTTATGGTTATCCGCTTTTCAGAAGCAAGCGAGCAACTGTTTGAGCGCAGCGAGTTTTGCGAGCGCTGAAAAGCGGATAATCATGGAGCCGATCCCAAGGGCAAAGGCAGGCTTGGGCGGTCCCAAAATCGAGCGCTTTTTATTTCCAGCTCTTATTCTGAGCTCTGCCTGTTCTGAGGGAGATCCTTCGGTTCGCTTTGCTCTCTCAGGATGACAGTCAAAACGACAGGATCCTTCGGTTCGCTTTGCTCTCTCAGGATGACAGTCAAAACAACAGGACCCTTCGGTTCGCTGCGCTCTCTCAGGATGACAGTCAAAACGACAGGATCCTTCGGTTCGCTTTGTTCTCTCAGGATGACAGTCAAAATGACAGGATCCTTTGGTTCGCTTTGCTCTCTCAGGATGACAGTCAAAATGACAGGATCCTTTGGTTTGCTGCGCTCTCTCAGGATGATTTAGTAAGGCCGTAGGCCTTACTAAATCACATTCTAAACAGCCCAAATTTGGTTTCTTTAATCTCCCGATTATGGCTTGCCGAAATAGCTAGCCCCAACACCATGCGCGTATCCGCCGGATCAATAACCCCATCATCCCAAAGCCTCGCCGAAGCGAAGTAGGGATGACCCTGATGCTCATAGTTATCAATAATCGGCTGCTTAAAATCCGCTTCCTCCTGAGCTGACCAATCCTTGCCGTCACGCTCATACTTATCTCTAGTCACCTGAGCCAAAACCCCCGCAGCCTGCTCGCCACCCATCACCGAAATGCGCGCGTTAGGCCACATAAACAGAAACCGCGGATCGTAGGCGCGACCGCACATTCCATAGTTACCAGCACCAAAAGAACCGCCAATTAAAACCGTGAATTTCGGCACGTTGGCAGTGGCAACCGCAGTCACCATTTTGGCACCGTGTTTGGCAATGCCATCGTTCTCGTACTGCTTGCCAACCATAAAGCCAGTGATATTTTGCAAGAACACTAAGGGAATTTTGCGCTGAGCACAGAGCTCAATAAAGTGCGCGCCTTTTTGCGCCGACTCGCCAAATAAAATGCCATTGTTGGCAACAATACCCACCGGATAACCAAAGATTCGGGCAAAGCCACAGACCAGAGTGGTGCCATAGAGGGCTTTAAATTCATCCAAATCCGAACCGTCGACCACCCGCGCAATAATTTCTCTGACATCGTAAGAAACGCGGGATTCACTGGGCACAATGCCGTAAATTTCCTCATTATCATAAAGTGGCTCCACGGCCTCTTTAAAATCACCATTAAGGGGTTTTACTCGATTGAGTCTAGCCACTGCTGCGCGGGCCAATTCCAACGCATGGTGGTCGTTATTGGCGTAGTGATCGGCAACCCCGGAATTACGGCAGTGAACATCGGCACCACCCAAGTCTTCTGCACTGACCACTTCACCGGTGGCGGCCTTAACTAGTGGCGGGCCACCGAGAAAAATAGTGCCCTGATTTTTAACAATAATAGATTCATCGGCCATCGCCGGCACATAGGCGCCGCCGGCAGTACAGGAGCCCATCACTGCAGCAATCTGGGGAATATTTTGCGCCGACATATTGGCTTGATTAAAAAAGATTCGGCCGAAATGTTCGCGGTCGGGGAATACTTCATCCTGACGGGGCAGGTTGGCGCCACCGGAGTCCACCAGATAAATACAGGGCAGATTGTTCTCTGCGGCAATCGCCTGTGCGCGAAGATGTTTTTTTACCGTAAGCGGGTAGTAGCTTCCGCCCTTAACTGTCGCATCATTAGCGACAATCACGCACTCTTGGCCGCTGACTCGGCCGATGCCGGTGACCATCCCGGCGGCGGGGACATCGTCGTCGTAAACATTGTGTGCCGCTAGTGCTGAGAGTTCGAGAAAGGGCGAGCCCGGATCTAGTAAGGCCTGAACCCGCTCGCGGGGCAATAATTTACCGCGAGCTAGATGTCTGGCGCAGGCTTTTTCGCCACCGCCTTTAGCGATCTGGTCGAGAGTGCTTTTCAGGTCGTCGACAGTACTTTGCATCGACTGATAGTTGTTCTCATAGTCGCTGCTTTTGCGATTAATTTTTGAGTGGATAACAGCCATATTATTTCCTTTTAATATGTTCCTTACTTGCGCCTATAGCTTGCGCCTATAGATAGTTACGCGCTTTGCCCAAACAGCTCACGACCAATCAGCATACGCCGCACTTCTGAGGTGCCGGCGCCAATCTCGTAGAGCTTGGCATCGCGCAGTAACCGGCCGGTTGGGTACTCGTTAGTATAGCCATTGCCTCCCAGTGCCTGAATCGCCTGAAGTGCCATCTGGGTGGCTTTCTCTGCGGTAAACAAAATGACCGCTGCGGCATCTTTGCGTGAGTCCTGACCTAGATCACAGGCTCTTGCCACCGCATAGAGATAGGCCCGTGAGGCATTTAGCTCGGTGTACATATCGGCGATCTTGCCCTGCATAAGCTGGAACTCCCCGATCGCCTGACCGAACTGTTTGCGCTCGTGAATATAGGGCAGCACCACATCCAGGCAGGCCTGCATAATGCCCACCGGGCCGCCAGATAAAACGGTGCGCTCGTAGTCTAGACCGGACATCAATACCGCAACCCCACGGCCCTCGCCGCCGAGTATATTCTCGGCGGGTACCGCGCAGTCCTGAAATACCAGTTCGCAGGTATTGGAGCCGCGCATCCCGAGCTTGTCGAGTTTTTGATGGCGGGAAAAACCTGGATAGTCGCGCTCGACAATAAACGCAGTAATGCCTTTGGAGCCAGCACTGGTGTCGGTCTTTGCATAGATAACAAAGGTGTCGGCATCGGGACCATTGGTGATCCACATCTTATTGCCGTTGAGGATATAGTTATCACCTTGTTTGCGGGCGCTGAGTTTCATGCTGACTACATCTGATCCGGCATTGGGCTCTGACATGGCCAGCGCACCGATATGTTCACCGCTGCAAAGTTTTGGTAGATACTTATTTTTCTGCTCTTCGCTGCCATTTTTATGCAGTTGATTGACGCAGAGATTGGAGTGGGCGCCATAGGAGAGACCCACTGAGGCAGAGGCGCGAGAGATTTCTTCCATGGCCACCACATGAGCCAGATAGCCCATGCCTGAGCCGCCATACTGTTCGGCGACGGTCATACCGAGCAGACCCATATCGCCCATTTTGCGCCATAGATCATTGGGGAATTCATTGGATTGGTCAATTTCCTCAGCGCGAGGGGCTATTTCATTTTGGCAAAATTGAAAAAGGCTGTCGCGAAGCATATCTATATCTTCGCCGAGATTGAAATTTAGGGCAGGGTAGGCAGTATTCATAAATCACAGATTCCATTGCAATTAGGGTTTGTACTTTTCAGTATTTGTTAGTTCTTGCTTTTAAGTGCCTCAACACAGTCGGTTTCAGCTTTATTTAAATCCTTTAGCAGCTTGGTGATGTCGTCTAATTGTTGATTGAGTTTGGTGCGCTGTTGCTGAATGGCATCAATCAACTTTTTTAACTGATCGAGATTGGTTTTTCCCGGTTCATACATATCGATAATTTCCCGCGAGTCTTCGAGGGAAATCCCCAGTCGTTTGCCACGCAAAATTAGCTTTAGGCGAGTGCGATCCGCTGGGCTGTAGACCCTTGCCTGTCCACGGCGCGACGGAGACAACAATCCGATATCTTCGTAGTGGCGGATGCTGCGAGTGGTGGTATCAAACTCTTTGGAGAGTTGGCTGATGCTGTATTCAAGTGGCATCTGCGCTGAATCTCTGGGAAGAATTGCAGGCATAAATAGTTATTTAACAGATTCCGGGTAGGCGGGCATTGTAAAACGAATATTACGTTTACGTCAACGTAAAGCATTAAGGCTAGGCTTACCCTGAGGGTTAAACAGGGGCTAAATAGGGATTAAAAAGGATTTAAGTGGTTAGATCGCGCTGTATTGGCCGCGGTAAAAAACCAGTGGATTATGTCCGTTGTCGACAAATTCAATCACCTTGCCAACCAGAATAATATGATCGCCACCTTCGTACTGATGTTCCAGTGAGCACTGAAAGCAGGCACTGTAGTGAGGAAGTATGGGCACTCCCGAGAGGCCGTTATGGCATTCAATACCGGCGAATTTATCGGCACCACTCTTGGCAAAGCGGTTGGAGAGTTCCTGTTGCTCGTCGCTGAGTACATGAATGGCAAATGATTTGGCGGCTATAAAGTCTTCAAAGCAACTTGAATCCTTGGCAATACTCCACAGCACAAGAGCTGGGTCGAGAGAGACTGAATTAAAGCTATTCGCGGTCATACCGATTTTTTGACCATCCTTACCCAGTGCGGTGACGATGGTTATGCCTGTTGTAAAGCTGCCGAGGGCATTGCGGAAATCAATTTTTTGCTGGTCTTTCTCGGATATTTGTTCAGGCTTTTGAGTCGACATAATTTTAGGGTACGGAGTCTCTTTCAGTAAGTAATGTGGTTGAGCATACAGATTAGACGCGCTCAAAGCAGCGCGCATAATCGGTTGAATGCCCATTGGTTGCAAGTTATTGCGCAAATTTTATATTTCAGCGGCTAGTCTGGTGCCCTGATTAATGGCTCGCTTGGCATCCAGTTCGCTGGCGACATCAGCTCCGCCGATTAGATGACAGGGCATATTAAGTCCATCAGCAAGTTCACGCAGCGGGTCCTGACCTGCGCAAATGATCACATTGTCTACAGGCAATACTTTGCTTTCATCGCCTACGGTAATGTGCAGTCCCTGATCATCAATACGATTGTAGTCGCAGCCGGGCATCATACGGACGCCTTTCATAGTCAGACCAGCGCGGTGAATCCAGCCGGTGGTTTTACCCAGTCCGGAACCGACTTTGGATGCTTTGCGCTGAAGGAGATAGACCTCGCGCGGTGAAGGCTCTGGTTGAGCCTTGATGCCTTCGATACCTGAGCGTGAGCCAAAACTCATATCAATACCCCACTCCTTCATAAAGGCAGGGATATTCTGGCTGGTGGATTCGCCGCTGTGAGTAAGGTATTCCGCAGTATCAAAGCCAATACCACCAGCACCGATAATCGCCACTTTGTTGCCGACAGGCTTTTTATCGGCAATAACATCCACATAGTTCAGCACTTTTGGATGGTCTATGCCTTCTATATCTGGTGTTCGCGGTGAGATGCCAGTGGCGATAATTACCTCGTCAAAGCCGCTGCTATTGAGCTGTTCAGCGTTAACTCGCTGATTGAGTTTAAGCTCGACGCCGGTCAACTCAATCTGCCGACCGTAATAGCGCAGGGTTTCATAGAACTCTTCTTTACCGGGAATCTGCTTGGCAATATTAAACTGCCCGCCTATCTCATCAGCACTGTCAAACAGGGTTACCTGGTGGCCTCGAGAAGCTGCGATGGTGGCTGCGGAGAGTCCTGCAGGCCCCGCGCCAACCACGGCGATTTTCTTTAGCTGAGTTGCTGGTTCAATTTGTAATTCGGTCTCATGACAGGCGCGAGGGTTGACCAGACAGCTAGTCATTTGGCCGGCAAATACATGATCCAGACAGGCCTGATTACAGCCAATACAGGTGTTAATTTCGTCGGCACGGTTTTCCTCTGCTTTAAGCACAAAGTCGGGGTCGGCAAGAAAGGGTCGCGCCATAGAGACCATATCCGCATCGCCGCGGGCCAGTACTTCTTCTGCAACCTCTGGGGTATTGATGCGGTTGGAGGTAATAACGGGAACCGACAGCTCTTTGCGGAAATGAGCGGTTACCCAGGTAAATGCGGCGCGGGGAACCTTAGTCGCAATGGTGGGGATCTGCGCTTCGTGCCAACCTATACCTGTGTTGATAATAGTTGCGCCGGCCTTTTCGATGGCCTTGCCCAGTTCAACAACCTCATCTGAGGTACTGCCTCCCACGACCAGATCAAGCATTGAGAGGCGGAAGATAATAATAAAGTCTTCACCCGCAGCCTCGCGAACGCGGCGCACCACTTCCACCGGCAGGCGAATGCGGTTGGCATAGCTGCCACCCCAGTCATCGTCGCGCTGATTGGTGCGAGCGGCGATAAACTGGTTTAGAAAGTAGCCTTCGGAACCCATAATCTCCACGCCATCGTAGCCCGCTTTCTGTGCCTGCAATGAGGTGAATACAAAGTCATCAATCTGTTTGTAAATCTCTTCTTCATTAATAGCTTTGGGAGTAAAGGGGTTGATTGGGGATTTAATCGCCGATGGGGCAATCTGGTCTGGAGAGTAGGCATAGCGGCCTGTGTGCAGAATCTGCATACAGATTTTACCGTCGTGCTGATGGACTGCATCGGTAATCTGCCGATGGTTGGCAACATCTTCATCGCTGACCAGATTTTTGGTGTTGGGGTGGGTGCTGCCCTCGGTGTTAGGTCCAATACCGCCGGTCACAATAAGTCCAACCCCGCCTTTGGCGCGCTCGCCAAAATAAGCGGCCATACGCGTATGACCATCCGCTGCTTCTTCCAGACCGGTGTGCATAGAGCCCATCAGAACTCGATTTTTTAATTGGGTAAAGCCCAGATCCAGGGGAGCCAGAAGGTTAGGGTAGGTACTGTGTGGCATGGTTTTCTCCATTGACTGTTATTGGCGTCATTCTTTTATTATTTTTTTTACACTGCTGTTTACGGCATTTCCGATAGATTTGGATGCCTGTAAAAGCAGGTTAAGGCTCAATTTTGACAGTGTCAAGATGTGTTGTTACATTGTTGGGATGAACCTATCAGTTAATAAAAGCGCTGCTCAGGCAAACGCCCGTCCAAGCTACCACCACGGCGACCTGCGTCAGAGTTTATTGATGGCTGCCAAGTCACTAATCGCTGAAGCGGGTATAGAGAGTCTCTCTCTACGCAAGTTGGCTGAGCGGGCTGGTGTCTCGCGGACAGCGCCATACCACCACTTCTCGGATAAAAACGATTTGCTCTGTGCTATCGCTGCTGAGGGGTTTTGTCGTCGCCATAGAGCCGCAGCGCAGGCCTTTGATGACCCCAATCTTTCGCCCCGGGACAAGTTTGAGCAGTTTATCTGTGGCTATATCCAGTTTGCCGCCGAGAACCCCGAAGAGTATGAGTTGATGTTTGGTCGCAATATCTGGAAGCAGAAAAATAGCACTCAGGAGTTGCGCGATGTGGCTTATCCCTGCTTTCAGCACCAGCTCGAGATGATTCGCAGCTGGCAGCAGTGCGGTCTTATCGGTGGAGATAATCCTCTGCGAACCTCTCAGGTTATCTGGGGGACGGTGCACGGTATAGCTAAACTATGGATTGATGGGATTTATACCGATTCAGCGCAAATTGAAGAGGTTTCTCTCTGCGCAGTTAAGATGTTTATTAATAAAACTGCCTAACTAATTGTTTTTAATAAACTTTGCCTTTCGATACTTTTCAGCAGTTCCCGCTTATCTCGCCGCCATAGCTTAAGTGATTGATTCTTCGCATAAAAATCCGCAAATAAATCAGCTTTATTTTTTGACATCCCCAAAAATGAGAACTACGTTTAACTAGCCTGTTAAGCAGTTATGTTTATTAGTTTCAAAATATGGATTTGGTCGCAAATGCTTAGATTTTAAGTATCCCTGCGAAATATTAGTTTCAGGAGTTTGAGGAGTTAGTTATGAATAAAAGTTTTGTAAAATTACTGCAGTCATTCGCAGGCGTAGCACTGTTATCAATGGCCAGTTTTTCGATGGCAGCAACCTATGATTACGATTTTGATGCTGATGAAGATGAACGTGGCGGTCAGCCATTAAATTTTGGTGATCTCAATGTTTACGGATACAAGAATGGTTCAGGAGCAAATGCATATCTGGACAGTGGCTATCTTGCTGGTTTAGGCGTTTGTGGAACTCTGTCTAGTCAGTCCCAAACAGGCACAAATAACAAGTGTGCCCCTGGTAGTGACGACAATCTGCAAGTCACTGAGGTTCTCAAGTTCGTCTTTGACGCTTCTAAAGGAATCGCAAATGTTGGAATAAACGGGCCTCACAAGCATGCAAATGGTGAGTGGGTTCGTATTTGGAGTGACACGCAGGGTTGGGATATGCTCCAGATTGCAGCAGATAAAATCACCTTGGGTTTTTACCTGACAACATTGAAGGTTTTTGGGCAAGGTACTTTTTCTGATGGTCAGAACGACTATCGTGGCAGTTCAACCGATCTCTATGTAGCGGGCATTAACGAAGTGCCAATTCCTGCTGCGGCCTGGTTGTTTGGTTCTGCACTCCTTGGTTTGACAGGACTGCGTCGCCGCAAAGTTGCCGCTTAAGCTCTAGTTAAGCAAAAGCGATTAACTGCAAACAAAAAACCCCAGCATTGCTGGGGTTTTTTTATTGTTACCTGAAATAGATTTTTAAATTACTGATTCAGATTATTTATTCATCATCTTGTCGACGGAATCAGAGAGATCTTCTTCAGCGCTGTCAGACATATCGTCCATCATTTCATTCATGCTGTCAGAGGCATCATCAATTACTTCTTCAATAGTCTCCATGGCATCTTCGCTTGCCTCTTCAACTGTATCCATCATGCTTGACTCTTCCATGGCTGCACTTGTCTGATCAGTGGCTGAGTCATCCTTATCGCAGGCGCTCATCCCTAGAGTTGCCAGTGCGGCAATCAGCAAAACGTGGTACTTGTTCATATCCTTACTCCTACCAAATTATTTGAATTATGTGAGAAAAATGTTGCTCCAATAAAGCATAGCCCAAGGGTAATAATAGTGAATGGTTATCCGTAATTTTTTTTATTGGCAGCGGTTAGGGGCGGTTATATTTCAATTTAAAGCATAATCTTAACTAAATAGACTGATTTTTTGTCGAAGTGGTTGCCGATTACAGGGTGCTGTGGCAAACTTCACGCCGCTTTTAACTGACCCCCTTCAACAACTGGGTGGATCCAGAGTTTTCCGTAATTTAAAAGCCCATTTTTTGCGAGTGTGGCGGAATTGGTAGACGCGCTAGATTTAGGTTCTAGTGTCTTAGGATGTGAGAGTTCGAGTCTCTCCACTCGCACCATTTTATCTAGTTTGATCAAGAGGAAAATCCATGCAGGTTTCCATCGAATCGAGCACAGGTCTAGAGCGTCAGCTGAAGATCGGTGTTCCTGCCGACCGTATTGAGAAAGAAGTTACTGAACGTCTACAAAAAGCGACCAAGACAGTAAAGATTGCTGGCTTTCGTAAAGGCAAGGTGCCTCTTAAAGTTGTTAAGCAGCAATATGGCAAAGGTGTTCGCCAGGAAGTAGTTGGTGAAGTGGTAAATTCGAGCTTCTATGAAGCTATCAAGCAAGAAGACTTACATCCTGTAGGTCAGCCTCGTATCGATGATGTCACTGATACTGAAGGCCAGGATCTGGAATATATTGCAGTTTTCGAGGTTTACCCGGAAGTTGCTTTAGCGGACTTGAGCAAGGTTTCTATCGCTCGTCCAGTAACCGATTTAAATGATTCTGATGTTGAGACTATGATCGAAGTACTGCGCAATCAGCAGGCTAGCTTTGAAGTCACAGAGAAAGCTGCCGAAGATGGCGATCAGGTTAATATCGATTATGTAGGCACTCAGAAGAAAGTTGAATTCCCCGGTGGCAGTGCCGAAGCACAGGATCTGATTCTGGGTTCAAACAGCATGATTCCTGGGTTCGAAGACGGACTTGTAGGCGTAAGCGCTGGCGATGAAACTGTTCTGAAGTTGAAATTCCCCAAAGATTACCATGCTGAAGAGCTTAAGGGTAAGGCTGTACAGTTCGCTGTTAAGGTCAACTCTGTGGCTGTAAAGCAGATGCCTGAAATGAACGATGAGTTCTTCAAGCTCTACGGTGTCAGCGAAGGCGGCGAAGAGAAGTTCCGCGAAGATGTTCGCAATAATATGGAGCGTGAATTGCGCAATGCGATTCGCAACAAAGTTAAAAACCGCGTTATGGATCAGTTGTTTGATCTGAACAAGGTTGAGTTGCCTAAGGCTCTTATCAGCAACGAAATTACTCAGCTAAAGCAGCAGATGATCCAGCAGTTTGGGGGTGGCCAGCAGTTTGATCCAAGTATGTTGCCGGATGAGATGTTTACTGCCAAGGCCGAGCGCCGTGCAGCACTGGGCGTGATTGTCTCAGAAGTGGTTAAGGTTGAGGAACTCACACCCGATGAAGATCGCGTGCGTGAAAGAATTAATGAAATTGCTTCAACTTATGATCAGCCAAAGGAAGTTGTCGACTACTATTACAGTCAGCAGGAATTGTTAAGCTCTGTAGAAGCGGTAGTGTTGGAAGATCAGGTCACTGAACTGGTGCTGTCAAAAGCCACGGTTAGTGAAGAGGCTCTCTCTTATGAAGAGGCCATCAAGCCTGACCCTGAAGCTGCTGCATAAGCTTTTATCAGTTGCTGAAAGCTGGTTAACAGAAGTCAGTTATTGACAATTTGCTGCTGGAGTAGAAAGATTTACGGCAGGACAGTTAATTCGAGAAGTAATTCGAGAACTAAATCGAGAAGTAAGCCGAGAGTTAAATCCGGTGCTTGACTGTCCTGCGTATATACCGATGATCTTGAATCGAAGAAAAATACAATAGCGAGGAAGCAATGAATTTTCAGCAGTCAAATGTCGGCAGTATCCCCAATGATGTTCAAGCCAGTGGATTGGTTCCAATGGTGGTCGAGCAATCTTCTCGTGGCGAAAGAGCTTACGATATCTATTCGAGGCTTTTAAAAGAGCGAGTTATCTTTTTGGTCGGTCAGGTTGAAGACCATATGGCCAACCTTATTGTCGCCCAGATGTTATTTCTGGAGTCTGAAAATCCAGACAAGGACATCCACCTCTATATCAATTCTCCCGGCGGATCAGTAACCGCTGGTATGTCTATTTACGACACCATGCAGTT
>JAQWGK010000071.1 GCA_029238255.1 Porticoccaceae bacterium
TATGTATATAGTGTTAGAAAATGTTTGACAGCTATCCTCAATTCAGTAGAATGCACTCCTTCTTTCAGGGGGTGGTTAGCTCAGCTGGTAGAGCATCGCCCTTACAAGGCGAGGGTCACAGGTTCAATCCCTGTACCACCCACCAACAATTTAGAAAGTTTATGCGGACCGGTAGTTCAGCTGGTTAGAATGCCGGCCTGTCACGCCGGAGGTCGCGGGTTCGAGTCCCGTCCGGTCCGCCACTAAAATGAAAAAGGCTGCCTCGTAAGAGGTGGCCTTTTTTATTTTCAGTTCGGACTGTCCGTATGGACGAGAACCCCTTCGACTAATCGTCCTCCAGGACGATTTTGACAGCCTTCAGGCTGCCCCGCAGGGGTGAAAAAACCCATAGAAATTTTGAATCACTAATCTTCTTCCAAGAAGATTTGGACAGACTTTAGGCTGCCCCGCAGGGGTGAAAAAACCCTTAAGGGTTTTTGAATCAATCCCGTTCTACCCCAACCAAAACAACCTTAACACCCCCCCCTTCGCAAGAGGCAGCCTATTTTATTTTCAGCTCGAACCCTTATTACCTAACCCCCAACCTGATCCAACCACCCCACCCCATCAGTATCAACAATATGACCATCAGCAAACGCCTACTAAAATACTTCAACCGGAAGCAATCAGACTCTACGGATAAAAACCATACCCGCTACAGAAACGACATCTGTAACCACTGGGACTTAGACTATATGTCCATAGAAGAAATTGACCGCCTCCTCGAAGAAGGCAATGTTGAGACAACCATTACCCGCAAAAAGAAAGAAGACTAAATCTTCACCCCGAAAAAAATATCCCCTAAATAAACAACATATATAGATGCCATCCAAAGCCTAATCTAAATAGCCTAAATCCTGATCCCATAACCCACAAATGATCAGGAGCTCAAGAATGGAAAACGCAGTTAACAAACAGCAACTAACTGATGAGATATACAAAAGAAATTTTGCCCTTCTAGCCCCTGTCACCCATCTCAACGACCAATCAATGACCGGCTTTATGGAGGTTATTAATTTCACCTCTAGCAACAAAACCAAACCCACAGTTGCAGAATTTATAAGCGACAATATTGAACAAATAAACACTCAATTAAAAAACCGCGGAGCGGTTTTAATTAGAGGCGCAACAGACTGCAATGACTCATTCGGAGCCATTCCAAAAAGCATTAGCGAGTACCGCCAAAGCGAACAAAAAGACCAATCCAAACCAGATCAAAAAGAGCGCATTCGGATCGGTGAAAGCAATAGCGACTTCTCCATTAGAAAACTAATACTGGAAGATTATTTCCCAAGAGACCCCAAACAGTTGGATGGGTTCTCGGTCTATACCGCAGGCTCCGTCACCCCCAGCACCTTTATCCCGTTGCACAATGAAGGCGCGTCATTTTCAACCAATCTATTATCTATGCCTTCGATCCTGTGCTTCTATTGCGCAACGCCTGCCCATAGAGGTGAAGGCTCTACCCTACTGGCGAAAAACAGCGATGTGATTGAGGATATTCCCAAGCCGGTGCTCGATAAAATCCGATCGATTAATCCCAATGATCTTGTCAGTACTCTGGTATTCCCCTCAAGAGACAACAAAGTCGCTGTGGCTATAGTCAATGCCATCCTTAAAATCACACCAACCAAAGACCCTATAAATCCGCAGCAGCAGTTATTTGATCTGGAGAAAATGCGCTTAAATTCGATTTTTTCCTACTGGCAAGATGGCCTGTCGAAAACCGCAGAAAAACAATCCAAACAGGCGGTTTTAAAGATTGCCGAAAAAGATATTTCAGACTGTGGGGGCAAGGTATTTTTTGATGATCTGGATAATCTCCATGTGTCATTTAATCTTAATGAAAAAATGATTCGAGAAGTGAATTACCTCCCCAACCAACCGCCAATGGAAGTGTTGTATACGGATGTCCCCTATCATTACTCAAGTATTGAAGTGGATATTATCAAACGACTTATTCGCTCCGATCTGGGCGCTGAGTTTATTGAAGAGAATCAAAGTGAATTTGATCGGCTATTGGAACTTATTGTTGGCAAGTCCTACACACTCAACTTGCTACTCTCTCTCGAAGATCATCTAACCAAAGAGGATATTCAATCCATAAGAAAAGCGATGATTAAAAATGCTGTGCGCTTTGATTATCGGCAGGGAGATATTTTAATTATCGACAACTTTAGAGTGATGCATGGCAGAGAGCCCCACCGCTGCTTGGACCGGCAGATTAAACTTGCGTTGGCAATGTAGTTAGACCGTCTTACTAACCAGCTTTTGAAAATAACCAATCTCGAAACAGGCTAACTTTATTGTTCGAAAGCCCGGCCTTATCACAGAGCAGATAATAGCTGTAAGCACTCTGATAGCCAGCCTCAAATGGCGACACTAGGATGCCTGCAGCCAGTTCATTTTTAACCAGTAACCGAGGCACCAGAGCAATGCCCAAACCATCCAGAGCCCCATCTATCAGCATAAAAAAATGCTCAAAGCCAAGTCGGTACTCTAGCCCGGTACTCTCTTGGCCCAGATAGCCTATAAACTCTCCCCACATCTCTGGACGACTGGTGTGTTTTAACAGCGGGTACTGATGGATTGACTGCAGATTAACCGGCAACAAATCAGGAGCGCAGACCGGTATTAACTGTTCATCCATTAGCTTCTCAGCATAAACGCCCGGCCACTGACTATGTTTGCTGACCCGTATAGCAATATTCATAGGCCCTGTAGAAAAATCCACCCGACCATCACCGATTTCTATATTAACGGTGATTTGTGGATGGCTATTTTTAAAGTCATTTAGCAGCGGAATCAGCCATCGATTGCTCAGGGAGGGAACCAGATTCAGGTGAAGAGTTTCCGAGCTGTTTTTACTACCGACCAGCTGCTCGGTGGATTGGGCAATGGTTGCGAAGGCGGACTGTATCGACAGCAGATACTGCTGCGCCTGATCGGTGAGAACAATATGCTGATATTTGCGCTCAAATAGCTTGAGACCCAAATAATCTTCCAACAGTTTTACCTGCTTGCTAACCGCACTCTGAGTAACCGAGAGCTCCTCTGCAGCGGCGGTAATGCTTCTGAGTCTCGCCGAAGCCTCAAACGCTTTTAAGCTATTTAAAGGCGGCATTTTACGTCCTTTTGCCATAATCAAATCCCTATGAGTTTTTCTCATGTTAGATGGAAAATAATTCGTTTGCCAATTATTTGCCACGCCCTTCTAATCCCCAACAGACAAGGATCAAAGGCAGTATTTCAATCCAAATAATTCAAGAGACCCCCATGTATCAATTACAGCCTGAGGTTATATCCGATCGAGCCACAGCGGTGGGAGACAGTATTACCCTAAGGATAGGCGCACTTGCCAAGCAAATGAAAGCAGAGGGCAAAGATGTGCTTAGCTTTAGTCAGGGAGAGCCGGATTTCGATACCCCTGAAAGTATTAAATCCGCAGGTATTGAAGCCATACAGCAGGGTAAAACCAAATACACCGCCGCCTCCGGCATTCCGCAACTGAAGCAGGCCATAATTACCAAGTTGCAGCGCGATCAGGGACTCGATTATCAAGAGCATAATATCGTTGTCTCCTGCGGTGCCAAGCACAGTATTTTTAATGCCCATATGGCGCTGATTAATCCCGGTGATGAAGTGATTATCCCGGCCCCCTACTGGGTTAGCTATCCAGATCAGGTACTGCTCGCCGGTGGTGTGCCAGTAATCGTCAATACCAGTATGGCAAGCGGCTTTAAGATCAGCCCCGAGCAACTGCAACAAGCCGTGACCCAAAAATCGAAAATTGTAATTTTATGCACCCCCTCCAACCCCACCGGCATGATGTACAGCGAGGCAGAGCTCAGGGCGCTGGCAGAGGTAATTGTCCAAAATAACCTTGTGGTCTACTCCGATGAGATCTATGAAAAACTCGCCTACGGAAACAACAGGCACTTCTCTATAGCGCAGGTCTCAGACGAGCTTAAAGCGCGAACCATTGTTATCAATGGGGTGAGCAAAGCCTACGCTATGACGGGCTGGCGCATCGGCTATATGGCTGCCGCCAGTGGCATTGCAAAGGCGGTTAATAAGATACAGGCGCAGTCTACCTCCAATCCTGTTACCGCCTCTCAGTGGGCCTCTATAGAGGCTTTAAATAATACCGAGCATCAGGTGCAAACAATGACTGCTGCTTTTGCACAGCGCCGCGACTTTATGGTGGCGGCGCTCAATGGAATTCCGGGCATTGAGTGCCTGATGCCCGACGGGGCTTTTTACGCCTTTCCAAGTATCCAGTCTTTTCTCGGCAAGCGCAGCGCCAGCGGCAAACTGCTCGACAGCGCCAGCTTCTGCAAAAACCTGTTACAGGAACAGAATATCGCCACCGTACCCGGCTCTGGATTTGGTGCCGAGGGGTTTATCCGGCTTTCCTACTCGACCTCGATGGCAGAGATTGAAGAAGGCATAGAACGTATGGGCCAATGGCTAAAAACACTGACTTGATTGATCAAATAAATTTACTCATTACACAGGGAAGTTAACCATGCGCCTGGCAACCATCAAACAACAGGACCGCGAAGTCGCGTCAATTCTCGGGAAACAGGGAGCGATCCCCATTGACCTGATCAACCGCCAATTTAATCAGAGCTGGCCGACGGAGATGCTCGATATTATCCAGTCTGACAAGGTTCCAGAGATCAACAGTTGGTATCTCAATGGGGGTAGAGAGCAGCTTGCCACTCTGAGCGACGGCGTTATTCCGAAGAACAGGATCGAATTCGCCCCCCTGCTGCGCCGACCGAGAAAAGTCTGGGGTATTGGCCTTAACTATCGCGCCCATGCAGCGGACCTAGCAGAGCAGTCTCCAACCTCAGAGCCGGCCAGTTTTATGAAGCCGGACACCGCGATTATTGGCTATCGCGACACCATTAAAATCCCCAGAATGTCAGAGAAAACCACCGGCGAGGCAGAACTGGGCATAGTATTTGGAAAACAGTGTCAGGAGGTTAGTAGAGAAGACTGGCGCAGTGCGATCTGTGGTTTTGTATCAATTATTGATATGACCGCGGAAGATATTCTACGGCGCAATCCGCGCAATCTTACTCAGTCAAAAAGCTTTGATACCTTTATCAGTCTGGGCCCCATTCTGGTCACGCCGGACGAGGTACCGGATGTCAATAATTTAACCGTTAAAACCGTGATCAATGGCAAAACCCACGCCGAAAATCAGGTTTCCAATATGACCTTCCCCCCGGACTTTTTGGTCTCCTACCACTCAAAAATTATGACCCAGTTGCCCGGCGATATTCTCTCCACCGGAACCCCGGGCGCCGCGCATATCCAGGATGGGGATATTATCGAATGTCATATCGAAGGATTTGAACCGCTGGTTAATCCGGTAAGGGATCTAAAAAATTAAACCATTAAAGACAAGGAGAAAACTATGGATTTAGGATTAAAAGACAAAGCCATTCTGGTGATGGCCTCTGGCGGCGGTATTGGCCGCGGTATCGCTATGGAGTTTGCCCGGGAAGGCAGCAATGTGATGTTATTTGGGCGCTCTGAGGAGAACCTGAAATCTGCAGCCGAGGCTATTTACAAAGAGACCGGCCGCAAGCCCCTCTTTACCGTCGGTAGCATTATCAACCCCGAAGATATCGAAAAGGTAGTGGCGCAGACAGAAAATGTCTACGGCCCTATTTTCGGACTGATCAACAATACCGGTGGGCCACCACCCGGGGACTTTGACAAATTTGATGATCGCGCCTGGCAAGAGGCCTTTGAACTGACCCTGCTCTCCTATGTAAGAACCATTCGAGCGGTGATGCCGTCCATGGAAAAAGCCCAAACCGGCAGAATCCTCAACAACGCCTCCTCCTCCATCAAGCGGGTTATCGACAATTTAATTCTATCCAATGTTATGCGCATGGGCGTTCTCGGCTTAACCAAATCCATCGCACGGGAATTTGGTAGCAGAGACATTCTCGTCAACTGTATCGGTGCCGGCAAAATCGACACGTCGCGCGTGGGCGTTATTGATGCCAATAAAGCCGCCAAACAGGGTCTGAGCAAAGAGGAATTACAGGCCCGAGAGGCCGCCGCTATTCCGCTGGGACGGTACGGCACCACAGAAGAGTTCGCCAGACTTGCGGTATGGCTCTGCTCACCGGTAAATAGCTATGTGTCCGGACAAAATATTTTAGTCGACGGCGCGGCAATATCCGCCTATTAATAAAAAGCCCGCACGGAAAATTGTTGTTGATAGGGAGCACAGGGGATGAACAGACGCAGGGTATACAAAAAAGAGCCGCCAAAGAGAGACCGAAGCAACGATGTTCCGGAATTTGTTGAGGCTAACAAAGGTACGGTGCAGTTTATCAATCATCAGCTACTGGCCTCCCCGGACACTGTGCACTGGGGATATGTGTCCGCGGATCTTGAACCTGTCTTAACCATGCAGGCAGGCCAATATGTCACCATCCATACGGTTTCCGGCAGCAAAGCCAAACTGCCAGACAAAGACAGTGCCTTCGAGATACTGCCCGAGCACAAAAGGATTCACAGAAAGCACAAGCCTAAACTGGGGCCGCATATTTTGACTGGGCCGATCCATATACAGGGCGCTCAACCGGGCGACCTACTCTGTGTCGATATTTTTGATGTTGAAGTGCGCCAGAACTGGGGCTGGAATGAAATAGAAAAAGGGGTCGGCGCCCTGCCTAAATTGGCCGATGAAAACGAAGTTATCCATATCCCTATCGATATCAACAGCGGCATGGTCAAACTTCCCTGGGGGGAAGAAATTAAAGCCAAACCTTTCTTTGGATTTATGGGCGTGATGCCCCATCCGGAAGAGGGTGAGCTAAGTTCGCTTATCCCGGGGTATTTCGGCGGCAATATGGATATCGCCGCCTTTGGAATCAATTGCAAAGTCCATTTCCCGATTAATGTTCCCGGGGCCGGTTTTTCCGTAGGCGATGGCCATGCACTGCAGGGAGATGGCGAAGTGGTGGGAACCGCGGTAGAAACCGCTTTAACGGGTCGGCTGCGTATTGATGTAACCGACAACTGCGGGGTTAAATTTCCGTTTATGACCATGCCCGGCAGAATGGTTGCCACCGCCGTGGCCAGAAGTGTAGATCGTGCCATTACCGTGGCTCTAAACGAAGCCCTGCTGTTGCTCACCCATTATTACAAGATATCTAAAAAGGATGCCTACCGGCATCTGAGTATTCTGGGGGATGTGCGTATATCCCAACTGGTTAATACGGCTGTCGGGGTTTATATCGATATTAATACCGAAGCACTGATCCCCGCTGAAGCTGATTAGCCGGTCAGCATGCGTTCGCGCAACTTGCCAATCTGATCTCTGGTCTGCGCCGCCTCTTCAAATTCAAGATCGCGAGCGTGCTGATACATGCGCTCCTCAAGACGTTTTAGCTCTTTGGCTATATCGCCAATCGGTGCTGTATCCGCAGAGATATCATAGCTGCCCAAACCTTCCGCAACCTTCTTGCCGCGCTTGGGTTTACCCTGCCCGGCATAGGCACCTTCCATAATATCCGCGACCGACTTCTTGATGCCCACCGGCTTTAATCCATTAGCCGTATTGTGCTCAATCTGCTTGGCGCGACGGCGTTCAGTTTCATCCATAGCCCGCTGCATAGAGCCAGTGACCTTATCCGCATAGAGAATCGCCTTGCCCTTAACATGTCGGGCGGCGCGACCAATGGTTTGAATCAGCGACTGCTCCGAGCGCAAGAAACCCTCTTTGTCCGCATCAAAAATAGTCACCAGTGAGACTTCCGGCATATCCAGACCCTCACGCAGCAGGTTGATGCCGACCAACACATCGAATTCCCCGAGCCGCAAATCGCGAATAATCTCCACGCGCTCCACCGTGTCTATATCCGAATGCAGATAGCGAACCCGCACATCGTGCTCGGCCAAATACTCGGTTAAATCCTCAGCCATACGCTTGGTTAAAACGGTGATCAAAACCCGTTCGTTATCAGCAACCCGCAGACGAATTTCAGAAAGTGCATCATCTACCTGAGTCAGGGCCGGACGCACTTCGAGAAGTGGGTCGAGTAAACCGGTTGGACGCACCACCTGCTCGACAATTTGACCGGCATTTTCCGCCTCGTATCTACTTGGGGTCGCCGAGACAAAAATCATCTGTGGCGCCAAGCCCTCCCACTCATCAAAACGCAGTGGTCGGTTATCCAGTGCCGAGGGTAACCTGAAGCCGTATTCAACCAGTGTTTCCTTGCGCGAGCGATCACCTTTGTACATACCGCCAATTTGCGGCACGGTCACATGGGATTCATCGATAATGAGCAATGCATCATCCGGCAGATAATCAAATAGAGTTGGCGGTGGCTCCCCCGGGGGTCGTCCGGACAGATAGCGGGAATAGTTTTCAATACCATTGCAGTAACCCAACTCACGCATCATCTCGGTATCGTAGCGAACTCGCTCGCCCAAGCGCTGCGCCTCGACCAGCTTATCCACCGAACGCAACTGCTCCAGACGCTCGTCGAGTTCTACTTTAATCTTGTCAGCCGCTTCCAAAACCGTATTGCGCGGTGTCACATAATGAGATTTTGGATAGATAGTAAAGCGCGGCACCTTGCGCAGCACTTCGCCAGTCAGCGGGTCAAACAGCGTCAGGTTTTCAATCTCTTCATCAAACAGCTCAATACGCAGCGCCTCATAGTCAGAGTCCGCCGGATAAACATCGATAACATCGCCGCGCACTCTGTAAGAGGAACGATCAAAATCAATATCGTTGCGCTTGTATTGAAGTTCCGCAAGACGTCGCAGAACATCCCGCTGGTCAATTTTTTCACCGCGGGAGAGATGCAGCACCATCTTAAGGTAGGACTCGGGATCGCCAAGACCGTAGATAGCAGATACAGTCGCCACCACAATCACATCGCGGCGCTCCATCAGCGCCTTGGTAGCACTTAGGCGCATCTGTTCAATATGGGAATTTACCGCGGCATCTTTCTCAATAAAGGTATCGGAAGAAGGCACATAGGCTTCCGGCTGGTAGTAATCGTAATAGGAGACAAAGTACTCAACCGCATTATTCGGAAAGAAACTTTTAAACTCACCGTAGAGCTGTGCAGCCAGTGTCTTATTGTGCGCCATGACAATGGTTGGCCGCTGCACGGCCTCCATCACCTTGGCCACGGTAAAAGTCTTGCCCGACCCAGTTACCCCCAACAATGTCTGACCGGCGAGGCCATTTTCCAAACCCTGGACCAAGCCCTTAATCGCCGTGGGCTGATCCCCGGCCGGCGAATAGTCGCTGACCACTTTTAGGGGCGGCATTGGCAATATATTAGAGGCACTATTAGCAACCTTATTGGGCATATCTATTTCACCTGCACTGGACAGGGAAGCGTGCCGACAATCTCGGCTTTAGCGCAGATTTCAGTAAAATATTCACGGTTCTTGGTCTGCAGTTCAGTAATCAACGCCTGTATGCCCTTCTCATCGATTGTCTTGCGAAATTTATGCTTCTTTACGGCTACGTAGGTAATGCCCTTAAAACGCACATCAACAGCCTTCCAGTTGCCTGCCTCGACCTGCTTAATCAGCACATCAAAATGAATATCCGGAATTAGAGAAGATTCCATCAGTACCTGAACCCAACCCATGCTAGCGCGCTGGTTAACTACTACATCGACAATCCGAAACAGCTGCCCGGAATAACGCTCCAGCCCCTCAAAGGCATAGCGCCGCAAAGTATTGTCTACGGCCGCCACAAGCGTCGCTTGATCGACCTTGCTCAACACATCAAAACGCTGCCGACCAATCAGGGCACTGGTGGTAGATTTAGAATCCCACAATGGCTTTAAAATCAGGTTAACAAACCTATGGTAAGCGACCGGGTCACTCAGATAGCGCTGCTGATTTTTGGCAAGTTCTAGCGTCACCTGACTAAACAGTGGATCAAAGCTGCTCAGAACAGCCTGCTTTGCCAATAAAAGGGTTTTATCTTCAGATTGTTCAGTTGTAGCAGATCCACCAGCCAATTTCGGTTCGTCGGCAAAACCCAACGGTGAGACTGAAAGAAGCAATGGCAGAATCCATAACAGCGCCTGAATAGACTTTATATGCAGTTTAATTAGATTCACCATTGCCTATGTATTAATTCCTTTATTGGCCCTTTTCGCTTGATGGGCGATTTTTAAAAGTACGGATTATACAGACTGTCAGACTTTAATTGAGTTGCAGCAGAGAAAAAATAAGCCTGACCGCCAGTATTTAAGCCCTTAATCAGCAGCCTGCAAGAGACCAAAAGGTTGAAACAGTTCCGACATTTTTTAGGCTCAATACCTAGACTTAGCGGCCCGATTAACAGCAGTTTATCGATCGAGCATAAATAGGCGCAATTTCAGTTCATAAATTGTTGACTCCACCCCTTAGGCCGCCTAGAATGCGCGCCTGTCAGGAAAGACACGATTCCGCCTTAGCTCAGTTGGTAGAGCA
>JAQWGK010000002.1 GCA_029238255.1 Porticoccaceae bacterium
CGCTCGAAGGTATCAATCGCCGATTGAAAGTCATTTTTAGCGCGATAACTGGATGCCAGAGCCGTATAACCCTGAACCCAACTGGAATTCTCTGCCAACCCCTGCTCAAGAATATTGATGGCAGAGGCATGATCGCCCTGCCGTGTATAAACCGTTGCCAGTATCGATCGTACCATCATATTTTTCGGGTTGGTGGCCTTAAACTCTTTCAGGTACTCGAGTAACTGCTTCTCCTGATCAAGGCGCATATAGGACACTGTTAGACCTTCCAGAGCCCGACCCAGAGCAGGGTTGACCTCAAGGGCTCGGCGGTAGTGCTCAATCGCACTCTTGTACTGCCCCTGAGACTGCAGTGTTTTGCCCGACAAATAACTGCTGAAGGCGGGATTTCGGCCATTTTTATCAATCAGTGAAACGACTTTACTGGTGCCTTCAAAATCCTGCTTGGATAACTTAATCTGCGCCAAAATAGATAACAAAATGTCGTTATCTGGGGAGCGCTGCAATGCATTTTCAATTAAACGCTCAGAGCGATCGACATCCTTTTTCTCCAGAAGGCTCTGAATTACCGGCACAGCGGCCTGAACATTGCCCGGATTAATATCTAAAACTTTTCGGAAAGTATCATCCGCCAACTGACCAGAACCGGAAGACAGATAGGCGTTGGCCAACATCACCAGCGCGGATTCAGACTCGGGGTTGTTGCGCAATACAGTACGTAAATCACTGACCGCTGCATCTATATCTTCAGCAATCAGATGGTATCTGGCACGAACCAACAGTGCCTGCTCGAAATTACTGTCGGCCTTAAGAATCTCGTTGACCAATAGCAGTGCCTGATTATGGTCTCCGGAGGTCAATATTAAATCCGCTTTTAAGGACTTGGCGCGGAATAAATCCTGGTCCTTAAATGAATCACCACTGATCGCTTCCAATTCAACTAATGTCTGAGCCTGATTGTCCGCTGCCATTAATTTTTCAATACGATAAAAACGCAGTTCAGCATTGCTGGAGTCATTGGCAATATATTTATTTAAGAGTTCTTCACCGGCCACTGGATCCTGTCTGGAAAGAATTTCAAGAATCGCAATGCGCACCTGAGTGTCTTTGGGGTTTCGCTTAAGATAGCTCTTAAGCACCTCGGTAGCCCCGTCAATTCTGTTGCTGTCATGCAGCAGCTTGGCTAATTTTAAATAGAAGCCTTTTTCCTCGGGATTAGTTCTAACCAGTGTTCGATAGTCGGCTTCCATGGCCTCTATATCGTTAATTTCCTGATTAATTTCGGCGCGCAACAGAAGCAGGTGCAAGTTATCTTGTTCGCGGTCAATAAGTCCTGAAAGAAGTGCCAGAGCGGCCTCAGTATCGCCCTGCTTATGCATGATGGAGACTTTTATCGAGGCAATTTCAGCAGAGTCGCCATTCTGCTCAATGGCCTTGCCAATATACTCCATCGCCACATCGTAGAGCTCTTTTTGCAGATAGGCTGAGGCTTTGATAGCAAAGGCCTCGGCATTATCTTTATCCAGCGCGAGAATAAAATCTGCCTTTTCCAAAGCAGTATCCGCCTGTTTGGCCAGTAGCATTAAGTAGGCTAGCTTTACTTTTGCCTGCACATGATTGGGGTCGAGCTGCTCAACTTTGGAGAGATTTCTAAATAGCGCTTTCCAGTTTTGATCTTTTTCTGAGATCAATGCCAGATAAAAGTAGGCGTTGGCCAGTTTGGGATCGATCTGAAGTGCATTGCGCAATTCCAGGCTGGCCTTGGATAGCTCACCCTTATCAAATAGCTCAATACCACTATTCAAGTACCGGTTAGCGGCCTCTTCTTTTGATCCGCTGCATCCGGATACCGACAGTAAAAACAGCCCTATCATTGAATATTTTAAAAATAGCTTCATGCTTGGTACGCTCATTGTATTCCCTCTAAACTTTCGACCGGCAGACTTGCTGGCTGGCTTTTAACTGGCTGGCTTTTCGTTGGCAAGTTTCTAGCCGGCAAAAGTTGTGTCAGTTTATTTCTACTAATGCGAATAAACTCCTGTGCTCGCAAATCGGCATCTTCCAGAGTTTCATCACTCATAACTGGTGTAGTCACCCTAACCAATGAACCGTCGGTGCGGTTCAGGAAGAGTGCATCCTTAAATAAAAGCCATTTCTTTAAATACTCATTGGCAATCGGTGTGCCGCGCTCCTCAAACCAATAATAGACAATCTGATCCTGAGTGCCCTTGCGAATCAAAACCCGGTTGACTGGCATCTCATCAACTGTAGTACGGGAGAATTTTGCAATTTCCCAGCCACCCCCGGGAATGCACACTTTGGGCGAATGAGGTGAGACGCCTTTGCGCTGCGAGGCGTAGTAGGCAACGTAAAAATTAACCGGTCGGTGCTGCAGGTTTTGGTAATTGATCATGACGTACTCGGTAAAACCGAGCTTTTCCGCTACATCTGCTTCAATTCGGTCTTCTCTGCCAAACCAATCATCAAACTTTAAGGGAAAGCTGATAAGTTCGGTCTTCTTAAAAGTAGCATCTTCTTCGCGGTTATCGAGACTGCCAACCCCAGCCAATGCCAAAAGTAACAGTGGAATAGAGACTGCAATGGGTTTGGACAGCTGCAGGGGGTTAATATTCTGACTTGAAAACTGCTCGGCACTCACAGAAACGGGAACAGCAAATGCCTGCCGGACACTGAGTCGAGTCGTAAATAATTCCATCAAAAACACTTCGAGAAGCAATAGGCCACCACAGGCCATAAAGATCAGCCAACCCTCAAAGTCATGGAGGAATCCCTCGGCCATCTCGGTACCCCAGTTATCGACCAGAATGCCTGTAATCGCGATACGCAGGCTGTTCATAAATATGGTGATGGGTACTGTCGATAAAAATAATACTGCGCGCTTCCAGACTGAGGCCTGATACAAATAGGCACCAATAAAACCCAGACTCATCAACGGAAACAGATAACGTAAACCACTGCAGGCCTCAACCACCTGCAACTGGTAGTTACCAAGGTCAATAATATTACCGCTTAAAAATACCGGAATACGGCATAGGCGGATAATCTCAACGCCCAATTGGGAAGAGATAAGCTGCAACTTTGAAGTCAGAATAACCTCAATAAAATAGGGTAACGGCACCGCAAAACCTAGCAGTGCTATAGCTACCCATGTGTAACGGGTGGCCGAACCCAAAAAGGCGAGGGACAAACCAAACAACAGAAGAATAAATGAATAGTGAATTAGCATGTAAAGTGCGCTAACTTCACCCACAAGCAGGATAATCAGTGCAAGAACAATTATCGGCAATCCCCACCAGGAGTAACCCTGATAGCTGGCGGCAATTTGAAAACGTTTTTCCCAGAGAATAAACAGGGATACCAGAGGAATCAGGTAACCATGGCTATACTCTTCCTGTAATTCCCAGCGTAAAACCGCCTCAGCCAAACCGTCCCAGTAGAGCCAGAGGCTCAAGCCCAGAACAAGCAAAAACAACAGAAACCCACGGTTGCCGAATAACTGCTTAAAGTCTAACTGCTGAGTACCTGATCCACTATTATCGAGAGTACCGGTGGTCACTTTTTCAGCGCCATCGGCTTTATCCTTAAAGTCCATTTACTGCTCCAGCAAAAACTCATCCACACCATGCATACGCATCAGGCGGTTGATCCGCGGTGAGGTTCCAAACAACCCGAAATCACCACCTCTGCGCTTGATATTGGCCTTTAAAAGCATCAAGGTTCCCAACGCAGAACTATCAATATAGTCCAATTTAGAGCAGTTGATTGAAATACAGGGACAGGCCTCCAGTTGATCAAGGATTTTCCGGCAACTGGACTTTAAAAGCCGACCACTTTCAATAATTGCGGAGCCGCTGATAACAAGCTCAACATTACCGCCAGGTAGATCATTATTAATTTTTATCGAGATTCCTTTAGAGGCTTTTCTGAGAAGCATTTTTTGATAGATAGCTAGAGGAAATACTTTGGTCGCCATCAGGCGCAGAAACCATAGGCCATCAATAAGGTAACGTTTCCAAAGTAGCGGCTCCTGCAAAATCCGCCACACCCATTCCAGACCCAGTTTTTGCCAGCGCAGCGGCGCACGCTGAATATTATCGCCCACAAAATTAACCACAGCCCCAAGGTGGCTGATAACAGAGACATTGAGTTTTTCACGATTTTGCATTATCCATTGCTGTCCCTTCTTGGCTCCCAGCGCCACCACCAAGAAGTCCGGTTCTGCAGCATTGATCTGATCAATAATTGCATCGTCACTCATGCTCTCTACAGATCCCATACCCGGGTTTAAAGCACCACAGGCAATCATTCCCACAGAATTGCGATTGAGCTTCTCTGCAGCTTCCTCAGCCGCGCAGCCCTCGCCACCGAAGAAAAACACTGAAATAGGTTTATCACGGCGCTTGTTCTGTAAGGTTTCAAATAGTGAAGACCCGGCAACTCTACTATTGAGAGGAATACCCAACAGCTTGGCTGTCCAGATAACGGGCATTCCGTCAGCCACCACCAGATCACTATAAATCACCGATTCATAGAAGGATTCGTCGCTTTTAGACTGCACAATAAAATTTAGATTGGGCGTAGAAAGAAAACATTTACGCTTGGTTTTGATTGCCTGATCGATAATATCTACCGCTTGTTCAGGCTCCACCTGATCAAATGGTAGACCCAGCAAACTCCAGCAGGGTCGATTGGTCTTTTTTATGTACGAGGTAAAAAGTCGTTCCTCTGAATGCAATCTTTGCATAGACACTCTCCTTGTGAACGGGCCTGTAATCCTAGCCCTATAAACTTAGTCCTTTCCTAAGGACTGGCACTCTCTTCCAACTCTCCATTGGCTTTTCGATAATTCTCAAAGGTGCCTATATCAATTAACTTTTTGATTGAATAATTACGCATCTTGCCAGTCAGTCTGGGGATAACATCAAATCCCAGATCCAACACCGAAACGCTTTGCTGATTAGGGAAATATTCAAAAATATTTGGCTCGGCCACATAGATACCCGCCGCCGCGCGATTAGACTGTGGATTTTCCGGTTTCTCGACAAAGCCCTGAATAATCTGCTGTTGATCTATTTCAGCAATACCGCAGCGCTCGGGAAACTCCGCCTCAAAGGTACTCAGGGTTAGAACTGGCCGGTGTTTAAGGTGGTTGGCATAGAGGTCAGCTAGATCAACATCCGAAAGGTTGTCACCATAGATAATAAAAAATGGTTCGCTGTCAAAAAAGTCACGATTGGCAGCCAGAGTGCCGGCACTACCGAGCAATTCCTGTTCATGGGAAACGGTAATCTTAAGTTCAGAAGGCGCACTCTTATTAATGTAGTCAGTTACCTGATCAGCGAGCCAGTGGGTATTAACCAAAACTTCCCTGACACCTGCTGCGACCAGTTTATCGAACCATATGCCCAAGAGCGGCTTACCATGAATGGGCAAGAGGCATTTGGGAACGGAGTCGGTTAAAGGACGTAATCTTGTTCCCAGACCGGCGATTAAAAGTACCGCCTTCATAGGGCGGCCTCGCGCAGAGCTTTGCACTGCATGCGCGCTTTTTGTAAATTTTGATCTGTTAGCGACACGGGGAATAACTGACAGTTATCAACGGCAACCGACTTGTATTCTGAGAGCGGTCTCTGCTGTGCATAGAGCAATGCAACTCTTATCACTGCCACATGGGTAACCACCAAGATATTTTCGACCTGACTTTCTAATGAGATATTGTGCATTCGCTCAATAACTCGCCGTTGCAGTTGCTGAAGCGCTTCTCTTCCGGGCAATTTAAGCTGATGCGGAGAGCTGTTCCACAGTTTCCATTCAAGGGGATATTGCTGTTGAATCAGGCTTTCACTTTTACCTTCCCAGGCACCAAACTTCATCTCATTAAAGGCTGGATCGAAGGTCACCTTGAGGTCATTCGCGGACGCCAATATGGTCGCAGTCTGTCCCGTGCGTGCCAATGGACTGGAAATTACTCGATCTATAGCGCTGGATTTAACCAGGTCAATGGCCTGATAGGCCTGCTCGAGTCCCTTAGCGTTTAAGGGTTCATCGCTGCGTCCCGAATAGACTTTATTCAGGTTGGAGTTGATTTGTCCGTGCCTTATAAAAAACCAATTCATTTAACAATCCATTGTTAGTTATCTTTTTAAAGCTGAATTACAGTTATCTGTATCTTTATAAGTTAGGCTGAATTTCTCACTACATCCAGTTTCTTCATAGTTTGTTCTGCATATTCAAGAATATCTTCAACGTTATCCTGAGCGAAAAGCCAGTCGACATACTCTCTCACTGAGTCAACGGGAGAATATTTGGGGCTCCAGCCCATGCTTTTAAGCCGGCTTATATCGGAACAGGCATTGCGTGTATCACCATAGCGATAGGCGGCGGGAACTATAGCTTCGGGAAGCGGCTCAAGGTGATGCCGCTGAACCTCATCACGAACAATATCGGCGAACTGCTTTATCGTATAAGCCTTACCACCGCCCACATTGAATACCCTGCCATCCATTTCACTATTGGTTAGCGCCAGTATATTGGCCTCAACAACATCATGAATATTGACGAAGTCACGGTACTGCCCACCATCTTCGTAGAGTGTGGGAGCCTTGCCAAAGTAGTAGTTGAGACAGAATATGCGGCAGGCACCGCTGTAAGCATTGTAAAAAGACTGTCGCGCGCCCTGCACAATCGAATAGCGCAATGCCACAGAAGGAACCCCATAGCGCTCTCCAAAGGCAATAGCCTGCTGTTCCTGAGAGTGCTTAGATAGAGCATAGGCATTTGGCGGGGCGATATGATTTTCATCGGTCCACTCCCAGCTCAAGGGTGTCTTACATTTTACGCAGCGATGCTCCCAGTTACGGTTGATAAGATCTTTTTCTGCCCGCATCAACGGCGTAAATATTCCCTGACAATTGCTACAGCGGTAGTTTCCCTCACCCTGAACAAACTGACTGCTCGCAACAATAACTTTTTGTATCGCCAATTTTTGCTCAAGAATTATTTCATAGATCAATGCTGTACTAACCGCATTAGTAGCAAAGAAATTAGACAGATCGGGCAGATAATCCTGATAGGCGGCCAGATGATAAATAGCATCAACACCCGCCATAGCGCTTTGCAGATCAGCCTTATTGCGCACATCACCGAGAATAAACTCAGCTTCTTTGTTAATCCACGGCGGCATACCTTTTAGATGAACAGGCTTTTTAAGGCAGTCGAGAATTCTTACCTCATGCCCCAACTCAATCAGCCTATCCACTGTATGTGAGCCGATAAAACCTGCGCCACCCGTAACCAATACTTTCATAACAGTTCCTTGTTACTTTTACTTATCACTACGGAGTTTATTTTTTCTCGTAACCGTCGGGTTCATTCTTGTGCCACATCCAGGCAGTGCGAATAATATCTTCAATACTTGAATACTGCGGCTTCCAACCTAAACGCGTTTGCAATTTGCGCGGGTCTGCTACCAATTCAGGAGCATCACCAGGCCGGCGCTGAACAATGCTGTAATTAACCTTATGGCCAGACACCAGCTCACAGGCTTTAATAATATCCAGCACCGACTGTCCATTGCCTGTACCAATGTTATAAACCTCATTGGTATCCTCAGCAATTGCCTCCATCGCCAAGAGATGGGCGCTGGCCAGATCTTCAATATGTACATAGTCACGAATACAGGTTCCGTCCTCAGTTGGGTAGTCATCGCCAAACACTTTTAGTGCTTTAGGACCCTCGAGAATATCCTGTAAAACCAGCGGAATCAGATGTGTTTCCGGATAATGGTATTCCCCAAAGCGGCCATCTTTTGAGGCTCCAGCAGCATTAAAATAACGCAGAATGGTAAAGCCCATGCCATGGGTATGGGCAAAGTCTCTAATCATCCACTCGACGGCTAGCTTAGTTCTCGCGTAGGGACTGCAGGGATCCTGCTCAGCGGTTTCAGACATCGGGCTGGAGGGATTTAAACCGTAGGTGGCACAGGTACTGGAAAAGAGGATTTTTTTAACTCCGGCCGCAACCATGGCATTTAGTAGGGATAGAGTACCGCCAATATTATTGCCGTAATGATAAGCAGGATTGGTCACCGACTCTCCAACATTGGTCGCTGCAGCAAAGTGCATCACCGCTTCAATCTGATTTTCACGAAGAGTTTTTTCCAGTAGTTCCGTATCACGGATATCACCGACCACTAGATCAGCACCATCAACTGCTTTGGCATGACCTTCAACCAAATTGTCATAGGCGACAACTTGATGGCCAGATTGTTTTAAAAGCCGCAAGCAAGCACTGCCCACATAACCGGCACCACCGGTTAACAATATTTTCATTCTTTCTTACTCCCTAAGTTTTTCATTCCCTTAAAACACTTACCTGTGACAAATTTATGTCAAAGGCTAAATTTTGTACCTGTCACTGATAAAAATTATTCGGCTGCCCCGTCGATCGACCTCGAAGGGGATCTCCCGGGGATTACCCAGCGCATCGCGAATTGCCTGATGTTTTTCTGGAGGTGCCACCAACATTAAAAATCCGCCACCCCCTGCACCGAGCAATTTCCCCCCCTTCGAGGTCGATCGACGGGGCAGCCGAA
>JAQWGK010000032.1 GCA_029238255.1 Porticoccaceae bacterium
GGTAGCAACGACAAAGGCAAACGTACTCCTGTTGGTCTGAGCCACGTTACCGATAACGACGGCGATGGCCTCTCTGATGCTGACGAGCTGTTGTTAGGTACTGACAAGCTAGTTGCTGATACTGATGGTGACTCTGTGCCAGATGGTTCAGATTACATGCCGCTTGATGCAGGTGAAACTGCAGATACTGATGGCGACGGCATTGGTAACAACGCTGACGCGGACGATGATAACGACGGTATTCCAGATGCTCTGGAAAATGAAACAGGTCGTAATCCATTAGCGGTTGACTACTACGTTGGTGCAGGTAACAAGTTCACCTGTGCAATGGATAGCAACGGTGTTAGCTGTTGGGGTGCTAACCAGTACGGTCAACGTGCTGCGCCTGCACTGTCTAACCCGACCAAGCTGTCTGTTGGCTTCGAGCACGCCTGTGCGATCGATGACACTGGTGTAGTTTGTTGGGGTCGAGATAACGCGGGTCAGGTAACAGTACCTGTGCTGGAAAACCCAACTTCGGTAGCAGCAGGTAAGCTTCACACCTGTGCGACTGATGACACTGGTGTCGTGTGCTGGGGTTCGAATGGCTTTAAGCGTTCAGAAGTTCCTGAAACTCTGGTTAACCCAACGCAGATTGATGCAGGTACAGAGCATAACTGTGCGATTGGTGACAGTGGCGTTGTTTGTTGGGGTCGTAACCACAAGAAGCAGCGTAAGGTGCCGACTGATCTGGTTAACCCAACGCAGGTGTCTTCAGGTTATATCCATACCTGTGCGATTGATGACAACGGTGTGACCTGTTGGGGACAAGAGGACTCACGTAGTGCAGCTCCTGCGCTGTCTAACCCAACGTCAATCAGTGCTGGTGGTTTCTCAACCTGTGCTATTGATGACAATGGTGTGACCTGTTGGGGTGCTCCAAACATCGTAAATGTTCCAAACCTGTCTAACCCGACTCAGGTCAACGTTGGTTTCAACCACGCCTGTGCTCAGGATGATACTGGTGCGGTATGTTGGGGTAACAACGATAAGAGCAAGCGTACGGTTCCTGGAACCCTTGAATATGTAACGGATAACGATAGTGATGGCGTGGAAGATGCCGTCGACAGCGATCGATTTGATGCAGCTGTTCAGTAAGTTCAAGTAGTAGTAAATAAAGACTCGCCATGGGTAACCATGGCGAGTTTTTTTATGCCTGTAAAAAAATCCAGTTTTATTGCTCTATAACAGCATCTGGAATGGATAAACCATGTATTAGTCTTGCAGCCTTTGCCATAATAAAGGTCTGCTAATTATCTATGGAATCCTATGTCACAACTGACTCACCTAAATTCCAGTGGCGAAGCCCATATGGTCGATGTATCAGAAAAAGTGGATACAGCTCGAAGTGCCATCGCCCAGTCTCAGGTTCAGTTAACGGACGCTATTATTGTGGCCATTAGTGATAGCACTGTGCCCAAAGGTGATCTCTACGCAACAGCCAGAATCAGCGGTATTCAAGCGGCCAAAAAAACCAGTGATTTGATCCCTCTTTGTCATCCTTTACCGCTTTCAAAAGTCAGTATTGATATTGAGTTGCAGGGTAATATTCTGGTGATTACTGCCGTCTGTAAAACTACCGGCAAGACTGGGGTTGAGATGGAAGCTCTAACCGCTGCATCGGTTGCAGCGTTAACCGTCTATGATATGTGTAAGGGCTTGGATAAAGGCATGGTTATTAGCCAGACAAGATTACTGGAGAAGACCGGTGGCAAATCGGGTCGTTGGCTATCAGAGGACCACAGCATTGATTAAGTTGCTATTTTTTGGTCGGCTCGGTGATTTTGCTAAACAGGTACCAGCAACTATTCAGGCTTCAACACCTGCTGAAATACGCGAACGTTTAAATGCCGATTATCCGGATTTGGTCAAAGAGCTCTGCCAACCTCAGGTATTAGTCTCGGTAAATCAGATGATTGTCAGTTGGGAGCAACCTCTAGCTGCTGGCAGTGAGGTGGCTTTCCTGCCACCGGTAACCGGAGGCTAAACCACCTTGAATAGCATCCGCATTCAAACCCATGACTTTAATCTGGCGGAAGAGTATCAATTACTCAGAGAACTGTCGCCGGCCGTCGGAGCGGTAGTTACCTTTACGGGTCTAGTCCGTGATTTCGAACTCGACTCCTCTATTGATTCTCTCACTTTGCAGCATTACCCGGGAATGACCGAAAAACTGCTGCAGGAGATTGTTGATCAGGCCAATCAGCGCTGGGATTTAATCGCTATTACCCTTATCCACCGCGTTGGCGAGCTGCTACCCAGAGATCAGATTGTTTTTGTCGGCGTTGCCAGCCAACACCGTGTGGCTGCCTTTGAAGCCGCCCAATTCCTAATGGATTACCTGAAAACCAAGGCGACCTTTTGGAAGCAAGTTAGCCAGGATGGCAAACAGCACTGGGTTGAGAGCAAAGACTCCGATAGCACTGCAGCTGCACGCTGGAACACCAGGGGTGATTAAAACGTATGGCTAATATAGATGGATTAATACTGGCAGCTGGTCGCTCCAGTCGAATGGCCTCTGGTAATAAAGTACAGGCTATTCTAAGGGGTAAAACACTGTTACAGCACGCCATTGAAAGACTCGCTCCACAGGTTGATAGTCTTTTTATTAATGGCGATCCTGATATCTGTGCTGAGGCCTGCGGAAAAGGCCCTAGAGCCAATTTATATCCTTTTATTAGTGATCGGCTTAAGGACTTTCAGGGGCCGCTGACAGGCTTATACAGTGCCCTGAGCAGCGATCACCTCAGTACTGCCAGTTATTTAATGATTGTTCCCTGTGACGGCCCATTTATTCCCGCTAATCTAGTCGCCAAGCTTTATGAGCAGATAGTCGCCGAGAATGCCGATGTCGCCTGTGTGCGTTATCAGGGCTTTGCACAGCCAACCTTTACGCTGTGGAATAAGTCTGTTCGCGGCGCGGTTGAGAATGCATTGTTAGTGGACAAGCAGGGCGGTTTTAAACCCCTGTTGGAAACTCTGGATACGGTCTATCTGGACTGGCCAGAGCAGCCATTAAACCCATTTTTTAATATTAATAGCGGCGAAGATTTAGCCCTTGCCGAGGCGGCTTTATGATAATAAATATAGCTAATCCTAAAGCATGATTAATAGCCACGAACAGTTTATGCGCTACAGCCGTCATCTATTAATGGATGATATAGGTGAGTCCGGCCAGCAAAAGCTAACCGAGGCTCGGGTATTAATCGTTGGGCTTGGTGGTCTTGGCTGTCCCGTTGCTCTCTACCTTGCGGCTGCCGGTATAGGTCAGCTAACCCTGTGCGATGCTGATATTGTTGAATTATCCAATCTGCAACGCCAGATACTCTATAAAGAGACCGACTGCGGTGAGCTAAAAGTTAACTGCGCCAAACGGGAACTGTTGGCCTTAAACCCAGATCTGCAAATTAGCAGTTATGCCGCTGAGGTAAGCGCTGAACTGTTAGTTAATCCCTATGATGTAGTGGTGGATTGCACCGATAATCTCGCCGCCAGACAGCTTATAAATCACCACTGTTGCCAACAGAAAACCGCTTTTGTCAGCGCCTCGGCACTGGGCTGGGAAGGTCAGTTGGTAGCCTTTGATTTTGCGCATAACCCAAGCCTCTGCCTTAACTGTATTATTGATAAAGGCTCCGCGGAGCCGCTGTTAAACTGTTCCAACTCCGGTGTGGTTGGGCCAGTGTTGGGTGCCATGGGCAGTTTGCAGGCAACAACAGTTATACGAATGTTATTGGGATTTTTTCAACAACATGGTGAGCTGCAGCGGTATGATGGCAAATCCGGGCGCTGGCTCAACCTGCGCGCTGAAGCAAAACCCGGTTGTGATGTCTGTAGTTGATTATTGCACTGTCGTTCTGAACGCCCGCACGTTGCCATCCTGAACGTCCGCACGTTGTCATTCTGAATGTCAGTGAAGGATCTTAGATCCTTCGGTTCGCTTCGCTCTCTCAGGATGACAGGAGATACTTGGGCTGACCATTGCACTGTCATCCCGACAGGGCGCAGCGACAAGGGATCTCGAGCTAACAGAACGCTGTCATCCCGACAGAGCGCAGCGACGAGGGATCTCGAGATCTCTTACTTACGTTCGAGATGACAGGATTGTTGTTCGAGATGACAGGATTGTTGTTCGAGACGACAGGTTTATTGTTCGAGATAATAGGATTTAAAATAAAATGTTAGGAGAAAAAAGTGGGTCATAAGCAGTCCAAAGAGCGACGATTTCTAAAGATAGCGCTATTAACCGTATCCGACACACGCAGTCTGGAAACCGACACCAGTGGTAGCTATCTGCAACAGGCGCTGGAAGAGGAGGGTCACTCACTCGCCGATCGCCAGTTAGTAATTGATGATATCTATCAGATGCGCGCCACCGTTTCCGCCTGGATTGCCGATCCTGAAATTGAAGTTATTCTTACTACCGGCGGCACTGGATTTACCGGACGCGACAGCACCCCGGAAGCTCTGGCACCATTATTTGATAAACATATCGAAGGTTTCGGCGAGCTGTTCCGTCAGCTCTCCTACGATGAAATTGGCACCTCAACCGTTCAGTCCCGCTGTCTCGCCGGTTTATCGAATCGAACCGCCATCTTCTGCCTTCCGGGCTCCACCGGTGCCTGCAAAACCGGTTGGAACGGTATTATTCGCGAGCAGTTGGACAATACCTTTGGCCCCTGTAATTTTGTTCAGCATGTTGGAGTTAAAGCCAAGTAATGCTCAGTGTCTCCGCCGCTATAGATAAATTAATCACCACTGCCACAGTTAGATCCAGAGTTGATAACATTTCAGTTCTTGGCAGTCTCGGCCGAGTACTGGCGGCAGATATCATCGCCAGTGTCGATGTGCCGCCGGCAGATAACAGTGCAATGGATGGCTATGCTTTTTGCTATGCAGAGGCCCTAAAAAATAATTTTCAATTACCGCTCAGTCAGCGTATTCCCGCAGGCACAGCCCCGCAGCCACTCACCCCGTCGACTATTGCACGTATCTTTACCGGCGCTGAAATGCCAACGGGAGCAGATACCGTTGCCATGCAGGAAAACTGCTCAGAGCAAGAGGGCATAGTCACTATTGGCAAAGCTGTGACGGCCACTGCTAATGTTCGCAGTAGAGGTCAGGATATTCTTGCAGGCCAGACTATTCTCACTGCCGGAGCAGAGATACGCGCACAGGAGATGGGTCTTTTATCGTCGATCGGTGTTAAAACCATAGAGGTCTTTAAACCCTTAAAAGTCGCAATTTTTTCTACCGGCGATGAACTGGTAGAACCCGGCGAATGCCTGCAGCCCGGTCAGATATTTAACTCCAACCGCGCAACCCTAACAGGCTTAATTGAGTCGCTGGGTATGACTGTCGTCGATTTGGGTACAGTGCCAGACAGCCTTGCCGCCACTGAAACAGTGCTGCTAAAAGCCGCTGCAGAGGGCGATATCATCTTTAGCGCTGGCGGTGTCTCGGTCGGTGATGAAGACTATGTAAAAGATGCTGTAGCCAAACTCGGCGAGCTCGATTTTTGGAAAGTGGCCATCAAGCCGGGCAAGCCATTAGCCTTTGGACAGGTTGAAGGCACACCCTTTATCGGTCTGCCGGGAAATCCCGCTTCGGTATTTGTTACCTTTATGATTTTGGCGCGCCCCTTTCTTTTGGCCAGCCAAGGTTTAGCCAAGGTTTTACCTCAGCCTTTAAAAGCCATAGCCGAATTTGAAAAGCCCGGTGAAAAGCGCGAAGTTTATTTACGTGCCAGACTGACAGACACCGGTGTAGAAATTTTTCCCAACCAGAGCAGCGGTGAACTGTCCTCAGCCTGTTGGGGTGAGGTCTTTGTAAAACAACAGGTCGGCCAGTCCATAGAACTTGGCGATCTGGTTGATGTAATTCCTTATAGTCTTTAATAACAGAGTAACTGTGAAACTCCTGTGATCGAAACTAGTTCTAAAATAAAAGCGCCAACACTGGTTGACCCCTTTGGTCGAACCATTGATTACCTGCGCCTGTCGGTCACCGACCGCTGCAATTTACGCTGTACCTACTGTATGGCAGAGGAGATGACCTTCCTGCCGAAACAACAGATTCTAAGTCTTGAAGAGCTCCATGATACGGCTGCGGCCTTTGTCGAACTGGGAATTCGCAAGATACGTCTAACCGGTGGTGAACCCCTGATTAGACGCAATATCGTCAAGCTGGTCAGCTTATTAACAGCCTTGCCGGGGCTCGATGAAGTGACCATGACTACTAACGGTTTACTGCTTCCTACAATGGCGCAACCGTTAAAAGAAGCCGGTCTTTCAAGACTGAATATCAGTATCGACAGCCTTAAAGCCGAGCGTTTTAAGCAACTTACCCGAGTTGGCAATCTGGAAGAGGTTATCGCTGGTATTAACGCCGCGACAGTCGCAGGGTTTAAAAAGGTCAAACTCAATGCGGTGATTATGGCCGGTTTTAATGATGATGAAGTGATTGATCTGGCAAAATTTGCCGTCGATCAGGGGCTGGATATTTCATTTATTGAAGAGATGCCGCTGGGAGAAATAGACTCCCATCAAAGAGTAAAAACACAGATAACCAGTAGTAACCTGCGTGAAAAATTAGCTTCAGAATTTAATCTGATCAATAGCGCAGAAACTACCGGTGGTCCATCTCGCTATCTGCAGGTGGCTAACAGTGATTCAAAAATTGGTTTTATCTCACCGATGTCGAATAACTTTTGTGAATCCTGCAACCGAGTGCGGCTGACCGCGGAAGGGCGGTTGCTGCTCTGTCTCGGCAATGAGCACAGTATGGATTTGCGTGAACTATTGCGCAGTTATCCCGGTGATAGAAATTTATTAAAAAGCAAAATCACTGAAGCCTTAAAAACCAAACCTGAGCGCCATTATTTTGATCCGGAACAGGTCGATATAGTGCGCTTTATGAATATGACCGGCGGCTAATTGACCATGACAGAGCTATTTGTCTTTCAATACAGCTACTGGCTGCTCGCAGCTATAGGTCTGATGGCCGTACTGTACTCCTCAGTCGGTCATGGGGGCGCCTCCGGCTATCTCGCTGCAATGGCACTCTGGGGGCTTGCCCCGGAAGAGATGCGACCCGCGGCTCTGGCGATGAATATTGTTGTTACCAGCTGGCTGTTATACCGCTTTCAACCCTACAAATTAATGCCCTACAAGCTGTTTTGGCCGCTGGTTATAGTCTCCACACCCGCAGCATTTATCGGTGGGCTGTGGAAGATTGATAGCCATAGCTACCATTTATTAGTCGGTGTACTGATGGCATTGGCAGCACTTCGTATGGTGATTACCGCCAAACCTATTGAAAATACAGTATTACCCTCCCATTGGTTATTGCTAACCGTCGGTGTGCTACTCGGCTTTTCTGCCGGCTTAAGTGGTATTGGGGGCGGCGTGTTTTTAAGCCCGATACTGCTGATTTTTGGTTGGTGTACCGTTCGCCAAAGTACCGCAGTCGCAGCCGGATTTATCCTTTTAAATTCAATCGGTGGGTTGGCAGGCTATGGGGTCAGTGGTCAACCCTGGCCGCCGGGGACGGGCTGGTTAATGGTTGTAGCCTTTGCCGGTTGTCTGCTTGGTGCCGAGATCGCCTCTTATCGCGCGACGCCGGTTACGCTGCGTAAGTTGCTGGCTGCGGTGTTGATGATTGCTGCGGCTAAAATGATCTACAGTGCCTTTTAGATTGCTCTGTAAGTTTGACTGAACGGAGTGTTAAGCCGCTATTCCCTTTGCTGTCATATTGTACCCAAAGCGCTGCGCGGGGCATGCTAAGCACAGTGAAATATTTCTAGATCACTTCGTTCAGGATGACAGGCTCGGCAGAATATCTTGTCGCCCAATAATACTAATAATTTCAATGCCCCTCCCAACAACCCGATAATAAATATTGTCTGAACCAAATGGGCTTCGACGATAGCCTTCCCGTATTTCAGATACTTTTTGGTAATGAAACGGCTTTTCCGCTATTTCATCAAACCGTTTAAGTAACTTATTAAAATATTTATCTGCCTGTTCTTCGCCATATCTATGGACACCATGCCGGTATATCCTTTTCAGATCAGCTTTTGCATCAACTGTTAGTCTGTAGCTTCCCATCGTCTTTTAGCTCGGCCTTAAACTCTGCCAGCATTTCCTCCTTGGTTTGATCGGTAAAACCACTTTCCTCGGCTTTTATTAGCCTGGCTCTTATATAGGCTATTTCTTTATTATCACTTTGGTCTCGACGTATTAGCTCCCGGAGATATTCACTGTCAGTTGCATATTCCCCAGACTCAACACGCTCTTTGACATAATGGTCGAGTTTTTCAGTAATTGAATAGGTTTTTTTTACCATTGGCATTGTAGGCCTCCAAGCTGGAATGGTATGAATATTTCATACCATTTTGCCTAATCCTTTTATTGCCTGCAAGTTATAAAATATAAAGGGTAGGGCAAATATCCAACGCCGACTAGTTCACAACAGTTTTTGAAATACCTCTAGATCCTTCGCTGCGCTCAGGATGACAGGCTTGGAAATATCTTGAGATCCTTCACTGCGTTCAGGATGACGGTGCGATGTTCAGGATGATGGTGCGATGTTTAGAATGACGGTGCGATGTTCAGGATGACAGGCCTGATAGATTGGCCTTTAACTCATTTCTGTACCAGACTCATAGTAGTAAATTACAGTTGCGGATACGGTATTTCTATCAATGAAAGGAGATAAGGATGTCAAATGAAGGTTACCATGAGCCGATTAACGAACTGAGTGATGCAACCAGGGATATGCACCGCGCGATAACATCCCTGATGGAAGAACTGGAGGCGGTTGACTGGTATAACCAGCGAGTTGATGCCTGTGTGGATGATGAATTAAAGGCGATTCTTGAGCATAATCGCGATGAGGAAAAGGAACATGCGGCGATGGTCTTGGAGTGGATACGACGCAAGGATCCGCGGATGGATAAAGAACTAAAGGATTATTTATTTACTGATAAGCCTATTGCGCATTTGTAGTTTTGCCCGATGCCAGATAATAAAAATTATAGAGGTATAAAAAATGACCTTCCTTGAAAACAAAATTCCACCACCTGTTGTCGGCTTACTCTTTTGCGTCATTATCTGGGCAATCTCTACACTAACCTATGTATTGCCTGTATCAATCATTAGCCAGCCGCGGGGATTAGTGATTGCAGTTATCTTACTGATACTGGGCTTTAGTTTTGCTATCTCTGGTGGTATTTCCTTTCGCATGGCCAAAACCACGGTTAACCCATTAAAGCCTGAAATGGCCTCTGCATTAGTGACCTCTGGTGTATTTAAATACTCGCGAAACCCAATGTATGTTGGACTGGCGATTATATTACTGGCATGGACTATGTATCTTGCAGCACCCTTTGGTCTGATAGGGGTACTGGGATTTATGGCCTATATCCAACGCTTTCAGATTGTTCCTGAAGAACGTGCAATGCATAAGCTGTTTGGGGATGAATTTGAGGCTTACCAGTCAATAGTACGCCGTTGGCTATAGGCCAGTGATTTCCATCCTTCCTTGGTATCAGTCTAAAAGCGCAGCAATAGCGGCAGCCCAAAAGCAGCAATGAAACCGATCAGCCACATGCCCCCTGAAACCATAATAAATCGACGATTCAAAACATCCGCTCTATTACAGGCAGCAGCCAACACTGGATCTGAAGGGCAGGTACGCCCCGGACGATGAACGGCCCAGTAGGCCAGTCCTATTAGCACTGCGGAGCTTGCGAACATCCAGCCTTTGTACTGACTGAGAGTGATTAACCAGGGTGCTGAGGATGCCAATGTCGCAACACTGGCACCGAGTCCCAGAGTCACCAGAGTGATCGGAATGGCGCAGCAGATCAGGGTTCCTGAGGTAGTAAAAAGTAGAAGCCAGCTCCAGCTACGAGGTTTTTTCATTCTTTCCTCTATCTTATTTTCCATCATGCTGCCCCTAATAGACCAGGCCAATGCCAAAACCAAAGTAATCGCCATCCCATCGAGTGTCATCGTCATAGGCGGAAAATTTATACTCGGCACGCAGTATCAGGTTGCGCTTGAAATACACTAGCACCGGTCCGCTGAGCAGATGTTGCCCGGAATCGGAATCTTTGGCCGTAATATCCCACAGCGTAAACCAGGACGAACCTTTGCCATCCGCATGAACCAGTCCAACATTGATATCCACGCCGGTGGTATCGCCAAGTGTATAGAGGTCGTAGAGTTGGTAGATCTTGCGACTCTCTGAACTGTAACTAAGGCTTAGGCCCGCATCCCATTGGCTTCCGCCGCCGGTGGGCATTCGCACTGAGGGTGTAAGCCCCCAGTTGGAGGTAAACGCGCCGGCATTTTTATAACGTTTTATCGGCATGGCAAAAATAGCATCACCGATTTCGCCATTACTGCGGGGTACTTTTAAGGTCATGCGCAAGGATGGTTTAAAGGTGTAAACCCCCTCAAGCCATGTGGTGGTTTCAGCATTGGCATGCTCTATTCGAGTCTGCACCCCATAGCCATTATTCCAGCGTGGTGCCATATCCATAACCGGCTGATGAGCATATAGGTTGCCAACCAGAGTGAAAAATATAACAGCGAGGATCGGTTTCATTCAATCACCTCCACTGGTTCTTTGTTGGGGGTTTCTTGAATATCTATTGGATCGTAACCGCCGGATTCGATGGCCTTGAATAGGGCGGATTTGTCGAATAACGCATCTTCGCGCACAGCGACAAATACGCGCTGATTTTCAATATCGACTCTAACGCCCTGATCATACTGTGAGGGGTCGATAAAGGGCAGTTTGCGAATCTTTTTACCCACGCCATAGGCACAAAATTCACAGACAATACCGTTCACCTTGACCACGTAATTCTGTGCTAGCAGAGGTGTGGAAAGCAGCGCATAGAGCAGCGCAATCGCTATAGTTTTATTAAACATGGTTTCACCATTCAGTTTTCGAGTAGATGTAACACCGCAGAGGGTGTGAAAAAACTATGAACGGTGATAGATGGGGGGTCTGAAAGGTATTTCCAAAGTACGATCTATTAAAGAGGTCAGCGGTATGCCAATCATATCTGCATGTGCCGCAGCTATGGGCACTGCTGTATCGGTGGTGAGAACCAGAACTGAGCAAGCAGAACAGCAATCCTTTTCCATGCCCTGTATTTCCGTATCCTCTATAACCAAATCCTCTATAACCAAATCCTCCATCACCATATCTGGATCATTAATTGTGGTTTGGCTGTTTTCTTGGGTATGACAAGGCATATTCAATTTAGCGCTGGAGGTTTGCTCAGCAGCGGTGATTTCCATAAAACAGGCGCTGTGCACCAGTACAGTATTCAAAGTGAATACGGTGACCAGTAGATTGAGTAAGATAAACCTGCGTGTTGAAAAGGATTTCATATTCCAATAAGACACCACAAGTGGATAAAGTTCAAGCCCCGTCCTCGCGGGCGTGGTCTTAAAAAGTAGTGAGTCGAAGCGCATCTAGTCGCTGTGTAAACGCATTAAGCCTTCCTGAATAGTACTGGCCACCAACCGTCCATCGCGGGTAAAGAACGACCCACGACTAAGCCCACGGGCATGACTTGAGCGCGGGCTATCCATGGCATAGAGCAGCCATTCATCAGCTCTAAACTCATCGTGGAACCAGATGCAGTGATCCAGAGAGGCCGGCTGTAGCTTGGGGCTCATCAGATTTACTGAATGGGGTCGCAGTGCTGTACCCATCAGGTTAAAGTCGGAAGCATAGGCGAGAATAGCGTAATGTAATGGTCTGTTCGTATGACCCTTAATATCTTCTATTAGGCCGTTGGCCTTTATCCATATCAGTTGCTCTGGTTCTTTAGCTGCTGGATTTAAAAGATCGATGGGATCTACTGAACGAATCTCAATCGGTCGTGGAATAGGATGCTTGGTGTCTGAGCTATCCTGAGATTGCTTTTCAGCCTTCTTTTCCATCTCTGCTCTAAGTTTCGCCCACTGAACACTGTCATCTTCAAGCTCTTCTGGCCCAACACAGTTTGGCATATCCACCTGATGAGAGAGTCCTGACTCTCTAATCTGGAACGATAACTCAGTATTAAAAATTGCTTTGCCACGCTGCGAGGCAACGACTCGACGGGTGGTAAATGATCGACCATCGCGAATACCGTCAACTTCATAGAGAATTGGCAGACTGGGATCGCCGGGGCGCAAAAAATAGGCGTGTTGGGAATGAACCATGCGCTCCTCTGAAACGGTGTCCTGAGCGGCGCGCATTGCCTGTGCAAATACCTGACCGCCAAAGACTCTTTTATTGCGGGTTGCGGGAGTTTGCCCAAGGTAGATATTGGTATCGATTCTCTCCAGATCGAGAGTGTCGAGTAATTGCGCTAGTGCTTCAGTCATGTACTTATCCCTGTTATTTGAATAGCAAAATTTTCATCACTGTCATCCGGACAAGGCAAACAGTAAAACTGTCATCCTGAGCGAAGTCGAAGGATCTCGGCACACACCAAGAGATTCTTCACATACGTTCAGAATGACAAGGAGTATGTCATCCGGACAAGACAAACAGCAAAACTGTCATCCCGACAAGACAAGCAACAAAACTGTCATCCCGACAAGACAAACAACAAAACTGTCATCCTGAGCGAAGCCGAAGGATCTCTTGCTAGAACGTTGAGATCCTTCGGCTTCGCTCAGGATGACAATAATGGTATCTCAGGATGACAATAATGGTATCTCAGGATGACAATAATGGTATCTCAGGATGACAATAATGGTATCTCAGGATGGCAATAATGGTATCTCAGGATGACAATAATGGTATCTCAGGATGACAATAGTGGTATCTCAGCATGACAAGGAGTATGTCATCAAACA
>JAQWGK010000034.1 GCA_029238255.1 Porticoccaceae bacterium
CTCAGTTGAACTCTAGAGAGGTCTAAATCAACAAAATTCTCTTCATCCTCACCATCTTCCTTTTCTTTGTTGTCAGCTAGTGATTTGGCTATTTCATACAAGTCGTTGTCTGGAAGACTTAGGGAGACACAATGCTTGGTAAGGAAGTCATTGTATCGGTATAGGTTGTCAGCCATTTGGGCGACTTCAGGAGTGTCTGGAGTCACCATGGTTATCTTTTTATATTTTTTAGGTGCTTTAGGGTGACGAGATTTTTTTGGTTTTGTTTCAACTCTATCCCTAAGAACTATCAAGTCTTCTCGAGGCTTTAATGACTGCTTGAGCCAATTTAGACCAACTTTTTCAAATGTAGCCTTTAACTCATTGATAGCGTAAATTCTGGTATAGCCATCGGTTTCTTTTCCTAGGTTTTCTTTAATCCATTTAAGAGAAATAAAGGCTTTGTAAACAGACATAAAATAGTTAAAGGAGTATGGGATTTTATCGGAGTCTTTCTTGGTGCCTGAGAACTTACTTGTTGTTTTTATAACGGAGACTCGAGTTGGTGTTTTCTTATTCGATATACTGTGGTGAGCGTTGTATAGGGCCGATAGGAGGTGTTTGGCTATAGTTAGCTGCGCCTGCTTCCTTTCTTCAGCCTTCTGCTTAGAGATACCTCTTGTGCTTGCCCTAGAGTCTTCAATTGTCGCTATGACTTTTGCTGCTAGGTCGTTAATAAAGTCAGCCTCAAGAGGTTGATACCAGTCGAATCTAAGGCCATCTTTGGCTGTGGGGTTTGGTTTAGTCATTGGTTAACGAGCATACCTGCAAGAACTGATGCTAATTATTATTTCGTAATCTTTGAGCACGGCCACTTATTCTCTATTGAGTTGCTAACGAATTTAAGAGCAGTAACCGAAAAAGATGGTTCTACTTTAAGTAGGTCTATTTTTATTTGAGTTTGAACTTCACCGCGAGTAACGTGTTCTGGAACACACCAATCCCTTATAGCGCTATAAGATGCCTCAATTGCTCCATTGCAGAATCCTCTGGAAAAGTCGCTTGCCTCTGATTCTTTACATGCATAATGCAGCCACGTCGCAGACAATGGGGTTGGCATTGGAGATGAAATTGCTTTCCATGGAATAACCGCTAGCGCTAAAATCAGTGCTCGTTGATATGAACTCATTTTAATCTTCATATTTAATATTTTTTTGGAATCCTGCAATAATTTTAACTTTGATTTAAATTAAGGTAGCGCTCTTTAAGAATATCCCAACTAAAATACTCATCAGGAATATAATTTTCTCCCCCCATTGTTTCCATCCAATTGAGCACACACTTGGTATCTTCATCCTTAAGAAATTCTGAAAATTCTTTTCCGGTATCAATCTCGTCTAGCTTAATTTTTATAAGTGACAAGTCATTTTTACTCTCCATTATTATATCCGACCACCCATGAAGTTTAATTATTTCGACTTCCTCCTGACATTCACCAAAACCATCAAGAGACATTGGTACCTTTAGGTTAGCTGTTATATAAACTCTAGACAGAATTGTTTCCGGGCTTGATGTATTCTTTTTGTATAATTTTGCATAAAGAGTCAAATCATTATTATTGTCCTTGCGAATAAAACTCCTTCCACTAAGTTCATTTCCAGAGGAGGTCCACTTTGTTGAACAAAAAACATATATGTCTTCTTTCAATTCCTTTAGCTCTCTAAAATTTTCCACTTGTTTATTATAATTTTCATCTACACATTTTAAATAATATCCATAGTTACTTTTGGGGTAATCTAACTCCTCATTTTCACACCCACTCAAAAACAAAAGGAATCCTAAAAAGAGCGCTAACTTAGGCATATTCACTATAAACCTCGCATTTATTTTTAATTTATTAATGTATAGACATTAACAGAAAAATACAAATATAACCCCGCTTAGAACGCATTATATGAGGTTCTTAGGGCGTTATCCCGATACCTTTCAATGACTTTAATTAAGCATTAAAAGGCGCTGAGCAAGCTTCTGAGAAGGCTCATAGCAGCCTTGATGGGTAGTTGGTGAAGGGGTCGTTAAATAGCTTAATAAGTACCGTTATGGATACTCACACTTACTAGTTTTTGGTGCGCTAGGCTAACTTAAGAGCGATATTTTCAGCTTTAAGATGAGTGTATCTATTAAGCATTTTCAAGTCTTTGTGCCCTGTAATAGTTGCTACTTCCATAACATTTAAACCCATCTCAAAGAAGCGTGTGGTGCCTTCGTGTCGTAGGTCATGGAACCTTAAGTCTGTAATTCCTCCCGTTGCACACCCCCTACTAAACGCTTGTGAAACTGAATCAGGTTTAAGGCTGAATAGTCTGTTATTAGCTCTTGGTGATAATGGTTCAAGGAGTTCTAAAGCTCTATTGGTCAGTGGAATTGTTCTGGCGACATTAGTCTTTGTGTCTGGAATCATTAGCGTTCGTTTTATCCAGTCGATATGTTCATGCTTTATATTGAGTAACTCACCGCGTCGCATAGCTGTTTCGATAGCTAATTCAATCAACACCCTTACTTCCTTGTTGGATATAGCGTTGAGGATAATGCTCATCTCATCCCTTACTAGGCGACGATGTCGTGCATTGTTAACCTTTGGGAACTCTATTGATGGTGTCTCGTTAAGCCGGTAACCCCATTCATTGACAGCAAGCTTGATGGTTCGTGTGACTATGCCTAACTCTATTTTGACTGTAGCAGCTGACACCGTCTCTAGGCGCTTATCTCTGTAGCATGCTAGTTGATAGGAGTTAACCTCAACAAGTTTAAGCTGTCCTAGGTGTCTTTTAATGATTCTTGAATGTGCCCTAATAAACTTGAGTGCTTTAAGCTGCTTAGACTGACAATATTGGTAGTACTGGTCTAGCAGTGTCTCTAGTGTCACAAACTTGGCTTTTGTATTGTCTATATAAAGACCACGCTCCATCTCTGACTCTGTCTTCTTCGCCCATACTAAAGCGTCAGACCTTTTGGTGAAGGTTTTACATTTGGTGGGGAAGCCTTGCTTGCGGATGACAGCCTTTGTCTTGCTGCCGGAGGATATGAGTGTAGCCATTGACTGTAACCTCTACTGTACCTGATGAACCAATATGGATTCAGGTGAAAGAGAAATTACGTCTAACTAATTGATTTATATGAACTTAAATGGTGGGCCCAGTAGGACTTGAACCTACGACCAATCGATTATGAGTCGACTGCTCTAACCAACTGAGCTATGGGCCCCTTTTTAAACTTGCCTTTTTGGCTTATCGCGGCGTTGCGCTGCTTCGCTCTTTCAGTCACATACCGATGTATGCTCCTTCAATCGCTCATTGCGCGCCTTGCGCTAAACCAAAAATTCGGCGTTTAAAACTCTAAGAATATTGTCGCGTGCTCATAATGCTCAGTCACATACTTTATGTATGCTCCCTTCCATTACTGTGCGGCTCCTAGCCTAACAACAAAAATCCTGCCTTAAATCTTTCTTAGTTAACCGTTATGTATCGGCTAACACGCTGTCATCCTGAGCGAAGCGAAGGATCTCTAGATCTTTCATCGCTGTTCAAGATGACGGTTTGTCTTACTCGTCAATAAAGCTACGCAGATGATCCGAGCGGGTCGGGTGACGCAGTTTGCGCAGTGCTTTGGCTTCAATCTGACGAATACGCTCACGGGTTACATCGAACTGCTTGCCGACTTCTTCCAGAGTGTGGTCTGTATTCATATCGATACCAAAGCGCATACGCAGTACTTTCGCTTCTCTTGCCGTTAGGCTGCCCAGAACATCACGAGTAGACTCTGTGAGGTTATTACTGGTCGCTTCGTCGAGAGGAAGGGCGATAGTGGTATCTTCGATCAGATCGCCAATGCTGGCATCTTCATCTTCACCAATCGGCGTCTCCATGGAGATTGGCTCTTTGGCGATTTTTAATACTTTACGGATCTTGTCTTCGGGCATTTCCATACGTTCTGCCAACTCTTCCGGAGAGGGCTCGCGACCCATTTCCTGAAGCATCTGGCGAGAGACACGGTTGAGCTTATTAATAGTCTCAATCATATGAACCGGAATGCGGATAGTGCGCGCCTGATCGGCAATAGATCGAGTAATCGCCTGACGAATCCACCAGGTTGCATAGGTAGAGAACTTGTAGCCGCGACGATATTCAAACTTATCAACCGCTTTCATCAGGCCGATATTACCTTCCTGAATCAGATCCAGGAACTGCAGCCCACGGTTGGTGTACTTTTTGGCGATCGAAATAACCAGACGCAGGTTAGCTTCCACCATTTCTTTCTTGGCGCGACGGGCCATGGCTTCACCCATGGTCATACGGCGGTTGATATCTTTAATTGCAGCAACATTCATGCCGCTGTTTTTCTCAACCTGAGCCAGCTTGCGCTGTGAGCGCAGTACTTCAATTTCCTGATTGGCAACGCGCTCTGCCCATGGCTCATCTGACTTAGCTAGCTCAGTAATCCATGACAGATTTGATTCGTTGCCCGGGAACTTGGTAATAAATTCTTTACGTGGCATCTTGCCGAAGCGAATACACAGCTTCATGATCTTGCGCTCTTCGGCGCGAACTCTTTCAACGGCCAAGCGTACTTTTACGATCAGCGGATCAAATTGACGGGGAGTCAGTTTCAGGTACTTGAATAGCTCGGCCAGCTCAGCGATGTTTTTCTTGCCGGAATCGCTGTCGCGACCGTAGCGAGAAATAGAATTTTCAGTCTTCTTAAGCTGTTTGCGGATCGCATCGAAGCGCTCGAAAGCTTCTTCCGGGTCCAGCCCGCCTTCGTGCTGTTCTTCTTCCTCTTCGTCCTCTTCCTCTGTGTCACCGTTCTCAAGCTTGAGCGCTTCAGCTGCCTGCTGTTGTGCCAGGGCTGATGGAACGTGTTCCATTGGATTTAGGTAACCGCTGATAATATCGGTCAGTTTGCGTTCGCCGGCTTCAACTCTTTCGTACTCGGCAACAATAGCTGCAACCGTGGTTGGCCAGTCGGAAACCGCAGCCATCAGCTCACGGGTTCCCTCTTCAATGCGTTTGGCGATTTCGATTTCGCCTTCACGAGTCAGCATCTCAACAGAGCCCATTTCACGCATATACATACGTACAGGGTCGGTGGTGCGATGCTGTTCGGATTCTACAGATGCCAGCGCAGCGGCGGCTTCAGCGGCGGCTACTTCATCGGGAGTATTGTCTCCAGAGAGCATAAGAAGTGTTTCAGCGTCGGGAGCCGTTTCAAAAACGGTGATGCCCATATCATTGATCAT
>JAQWGK010000059.1 GCA_029238255.1 Porticoccaceae bacterium
CAACACGTTGGTAACCGGCGATTGCAACTACCTTAAACAGTGGATGATGAGTATGCCGCCAGCGCGAAATGGCACCGCCTACTTTAACTTTATTGCCTCCCATGATGGCATAGGCCTGCGCCCTGCCGAAGGCCTGCTAGATGACAGTGAAATAAATACGCTGGTGGAAACCATGCAACAGTTTGGCGGGCGGGTCTCCTGGCGCGCCGTGGACGAGGGTAAAAGCAAACCCTATGAAATTAATATCTCGCTGTTTGATGCACTGCAGGGAACTCAGGCCGGGCCTGATCAGTGGGCACTGCAACGATTTATCTGCGCCCATGCCATTATGCTGGCTCTGGAGGGTGTTCCGGCCATTTACATCCACAGCCTGATGGGTACCCGCAATGATTATCAGCGGGTTGAAAACGCCGGCCATAACCGTGCGATTAACCGTCACCAGTGGGATTACCCTGAATTGGAGGCACGGCTCTCTGATGCTGACAGCAATGAGTCAAAGGTATTTACCGGCCTTAAACAGCTGCTTGAAATTCGTCGGCAGCAGTCCGCGTTCCACCCCAATGCCACTCAGTTCACCCTGCATCTGGGCAGTCAACTATTTGGCTTCTGGCGACAGAGTATTGATCGCCAGCAGAGTATTTTCTGTGTCAGTAATATCAGCGACTCGGTGCAAAGTTTAAATCTCTCGGATATCAATTTGATCGACAATGAAACCTGGGTCGATCTAATTAGTGGCCTGAGCTGTAATCAGAAAATGCAATCGATTCAGATGCAGCCCTACCAGACTTTGTGGGTTACCAATCGGGTTGATGGTTAACTTGTTATTTCCTAAAAGTTAGGTAAGACTATCTGCTGAATTTTTTTATTTAAGCCCATAAAAACAACTAAACCGGATAACAGGAATTAGCAGATTATGAAACTTGAAACTCAGGCAATCCATGCTGGCTTTACCGATGACCCAACCACCAATGCGGTGGCTGTGCCTATCTATCAAACCACCTCTTTTAGTTTTCGCGACACTCAACATGGTGCCGATCTGTTTAATCTCGCCGAGCCGGGAAATATTTATTCACGAATAATGAATCCAACCTGCGATGTGCTCGAGCAGCGCGTTGCAGCCATGGAGGGCGGCGTTGCCGGACTCTGTATGGCATCGGGCATGGCGGCAATCACTGCCACTATTCAAACCCTGTGCCGCGCCGGTGACAATATGGTCAGCGTCAGCCAACTCTACGGTGGCAGCTACAACCTGTTTGCTCACACCCTGCCACAACAGGGCATAGACGTGCGCATGGCCTCCGGTGATGATATCGCCGCTCTGGAAGCGCTTATCGACGACAATACCAAAGCCATTTTCTGTGAGTCGATCGGCAACCCTGCCGGCAATATCGTAGATATCGAAGCGCTGTCAACTATGGCCCACAGCCATGGGCTTCCGGTTATTGTCGACAACACCGTGGCAACACCCTACCTGTGCCGACCCTTTGAACTGGGTGCAGATATAGTGGTGCACTCGTTGACCAAGTATATCGGCGGTCACGGTACCAGCATTGGCGGTATTATTGTCGACAGTGGTCAATTCACCTGGAAAGATAATCCACGCTTCCCCCAATTCAACACTCCCGATCCCTCCTACCATGGTGTGGTCTATGCCGATGCCTTTGATGCGCCCTTTATCGGCCGCGCTCGAGTCGTGCCTCTGCGCAATATGGGTGCAGCTATTTCGCCGTTTAATGCGTTTTTAATTCTGCAGGGCATTGAGACTTTAGCCCTGCGTATGGATCGCCATGTTGAAAATGCTATGGCAGTAGCCAGTTATCTTGAAAGCCATGAGTTAGTCAGCTGGGTTAACTATGCGGGTCTGCCCGGTGATAAATACTTTGAGTTGGCTAAGCGCATTAGCTCTGGCAAGCCCTCTTCCATTATCAGCTTTGGTATCAAAGGTGGTGAAGCCGCTGGCGCACGATTTATCGATGCCCTGCAGATGATTAAGCGACTGGTTAATATTGGCGATGCCAAGAGCCTGGCCTGTCATCCGGCGAGCACAACTCACCGTCAGTTAGACGAGGAAGAATTGGCTCGAGCCGGTGTTAGCTCGGATCTGGTTCGTATCTCGGTGGGTATTGAGCATGCGGATGATATTTTGGCGGATATAGAACAGGCACTTAAAGCTGCGGCCTAGGCTTTAATTAAATCTTAGCTTTTTATTGGCTCTGGCTTTTTATTGGATATGGCTCTTTATTGGCTATGGCTTTTTATTGGCTCTGGCAGAAAACTACACTGCCAGAGTCAATTATCGGAATTGGCACTGTTATGCCGTTTTCGGCTTTTCTTCAGTATTGACCAGAGTCAGCAAAAAGCGCTCCATTGATCCGCTCTTATCCTCAAGGCTCTCGCGACGCACCAGTATCTTTTCACCATAGTAGGCGGCACAACCCTGAATAAGCCCCTCAGCCACATCACCCAGACAGCGTGGGGATTGATAGATAACTTCCATACTTTTATCCGTATAGTCAGTGCACTTGAAGGTAGGCGGCGATGCTTCCGGATAGAGTTTTTTCACTTCACCGTGAATAAAACCATCGACCTTATGGAGCAGCGCAAAAGAGGAGTGAAGACCATCGATCCACTGGGGATAGGCGGCAATTAATTCGGCAAACAGATACATGCCAAAGGTTTTGGTCAGATGCACCACCGAGACATTAATCTTTTTGCTCAGCACCACAATCATATCGATCAGCTCAGTGTGATCGTAATTGCCAACCGTCGTGTAAATACCGCCGCTTGCAGGGGCTGCTTCGGCGATTACCTCATCAACCATCTCGAGTCCGTACTGTTCTTCAACCAGATACAGAAACGATGTAAATAACATCCCTTTCATAAAACCCTTCTCTTATTCTCTTTTGGCTTGGTTTTCCCCAAGCCTTTTTTAGCCTTGTATTACAAGCTATGTATTGCAAGCTTTCTATAGATCAGTCAATTGATCAATAGAAAGTGTAGCTCAATTTCACCTAATCTATATAGTTAGGATAGAGAGGGTTCGCGTCAAGGAACCTATTTGCTTCGCACCACCTGATAGTTAAGCCTTAAATACGCCAACTACTCCGATGGTGATAGCTCCTTTAACAAAGCCGATACAGAGAAACTGTGGCTAACTGTAAGCGCGGCTTTTTAAGTCAGTGGCAGCCTATGTAAAAAAGGGAAATAGGGTTAAACCCCTATTTCCCTTTTTATAATCAATCAGCTTATTACTTACCAACAAATACCCTGACAATTTTTCGCATACTTAAATGAATGACCTAGACCCACCAAATCAACCACCGGCATAAAGCGTTCTGCCAGATGTGCAGACTCCCGTCCGTAATCAGTGTTATGGCCAATCACAAGCATATCCGTGGTATTGACCAACTGATCAATATTCAAACAGCGGGAATGACTCACTTGCGACTCTACACCCATTTTCAAAAGATCTTCGGCACTCACATTGGGGTCAAAATAACTGATATCGTGACCACGCTCGCGCAGCAGCCTAACTAGCTCAAGTAGCGGACTCTCTCGCAAATCATCGGTTTGTGCCTTAAAAGTCAGACCCACAATGCCAATACGTTTTACTTTGTGCTCAACAATCATTTCAAGGGCATGCTCTATATGCCGATTATTGGAATTGATAATACTGTCAATCAGCGGCGTACTTACGCTGTTGTCAGCCGCCAAATGCATAATCCCGCGAGTATCCTTGGGCAGACAGGAGCCTCCAAAGGCAAAACCGGGTCTCAGATAGTATGGAGATAAATTTAGCTTGGTATCCTTAACAAAAATATCCATCACCAGATGACTATCAACACCCATGGCCTTACACAGGCGACCCACCTCATTACCAAAGCTAACTTTCAGACCATGCCAGGTATTGTCGATATATTTAACAAACTCCGCAGCCTCAATCGTGGTTTCAATGAACTCACCGGTAAGCCCCCTGTAGAGCTCGGCTAAAGCCGCCGTACTGCGCTGATCCACACCGCCAATCACGGTCTTGGGCGGTTCGTAAAAATCTTTAATAGCACTGCTCTCGCGAAGAAATTCCGGATTAAAGCAGACCCCAAAATCAACGCCCGACGTCTTTCCAGAGCTCTTTTCCAGAATTGGTATTAGAACATCGCGGGTTGTCTTTGGTGGCACAGTACTGCGAAATACCACCACATGATAAGTCTCCTTAACCCCCAGAGCAGCGCCGATCTGCTCTGCTGCCTGACGCAAGTACTTTAGATCGCAGTGACCCTCAGCACTGGTTGGAGTCCCTACACAGACCATTGTTATATCTGAGTCCATAACCGCAGATTGCGGATCACAGATAGCCTCCAGACGCCCAACCCGCCGCGCATTGTCTAATAGCTCCTCAAGTCCCTCCTCGACAATGGGTGACTCACCCCGATTTAGAGTGGCGACTTTTTCAATATCCGGGTCAACACCTATCACCGAATGGCCGCGATCGGAAAAACAGGCCGCTGACACTGCGCCCACATAACCTAACCCAAGAATACTGATAGTGGGTTTCGCGGCGATCTCTGTAATTCTTAAAGAGTCGAGATTAAAACTAAGGTGGTTATCATTAGCCGCTGGAGAAGGACTGATATCCAGCACCGATTTAAGCGCTTTGACACTATTTGGAATAGGGCTCTTTATCGGTTGCTGATCTGTTTTCTTAAGTGTTTTCTCAACTGTATTCTGAGTAGAATCCAGATGCTTATTAGCTCCGAGAACCGCGGCTTCTTTAAGCTTATCTGAGGTGTTTAATCCGTTTTCATTTAACATTATCTCTCCCTGTGGCACGCTAGCCATTGTTGATATATCTGAAATAAAATATCCCTATTCCAAATCATCGCAAGCTCTGTGCCAACTATTTAAAAGAAGAGTTTTAACGCTATATATCAATAGCTTATATAGACTTTATAATAAATAACATTAATTTAATTTAATTCAGAATTACCAGCTTTTGCATAATGCATTGCACATCGCGATATGCAAATTAAAACTTACCAGTGCTTCTGCTTTCGATAGATAGTCGAGGGACTAACTTCCAATAGCGCCGCCGCTCGGGGTACATTGCCACCACAGCTAGCAATAGCATCCTCAATAGTATTTTTCTCCACCTGCCATAGAGGTTGAACCTCTGTTTTGGGGTTTTGAAAGCCATTAGCTGATGAGGAGCCATTAGCTGATGAGGAGCCATTAGCGGGTAAGGAGCCATTAGCTGATGGAAAGCCATTAGCTGATAAAGAGCCTTCAGCGTCTTTTAATGAAGAGTACGAGCCCTCAGCGGATAAAGAGCCCTTAACCGATAAAGAACCCTCATCCCCATCCAACGCCGAGCAAAGCATCTCCCTATCAACCGCTTCCTGATCAAAAAGAACAACAATACTATGAGTGAGATTTTCCAACTGGCGAACATTTCCCGGCCAAGAATACTGGCGAAGAAACTGCTTGGCATCTTCACTAAGGCTTTTAAAAGCCTTCTTCTCACGTCGAGCGAACAGCTGTAGAAAGTGCTCGGCCATAATAACCACATCCTCACCACGATCACGCAGCGGCGGCAACTTAAGGGGAATCACATTGAGCCGATAGTAAAGATCTTCGCGAAATTGACCCAGTTCAACCGCCCTACCCAGAGTTGTAGAGGACGCGGTTAATAACTGAGCGGTAAAGGGATAGGTCTGATGGCTTCCAACCGGAGAAAACTCCCGCTCCTGAATAACCCGCAACAGTTTAGCCTGCAATGGCAGGGGCAGAGTTGTCACCTCATCGAGAAAAAGAGTGCCCTGTCCTGCCGCAGCAAACAGCCCCTGATGATCTGCGGCAGCACCGGTAAATGCCCCTTTCTTATGACCAAACAGCTGCGACTCCATAAGGTGCTCATTAAAGTTGGCGCAGTTTATGGCAATAAAAGGCTGTGACTTGCGCGGGCTTTCCAAATGGCAGGATCTGGCCACCAACTCTTTACCGGTTCCAGTCTCACCGGAAATAAAGATCGGTATATTAGCTCGGGCCGACTTGGTAATTCGCTCAAAGAGGCGAAACATCGCAGGATTAATACTCAGCATTCCATGAAAGTCAGCAGTAGCCGGTGTATTTTTCTCATTGCTAAAACCAAATAGACCCTGCTCTCTCAGTGCCGCGCTAACTACCAACCGCAACTCGGAGTTATCCCAGGGCTTACTGATAAAGCGGTCAATAATACGTCGATTAAACGCATCCGAAAGAGATTCCAGATCGCTGTAACCGCTGAGGATAATGGTGTGAACATCCGGCCACAAAGCCTTGATTTCGCCAAGCATCTGACTGCCCTGCATCAGCGGCATACGCTGATCCGAAATCACCAAATCAGGACGATTATCAGCGACAAATTCCAGCGCCTGCTTGGGGCAGCTGTAGTCAATCAGATTAACACCCAGTCTTGCCAGGCAGCGTGTAAGGGATGAGAGCATACGCCTCTCATCATCGACCAACAGTATAGTAGGTTGACTATTATTCATTTCGGACAGGTCCCTCCTGTTTAATTCTTGCCGCTCACCAATAGCCCTAACTGTTACTGCGCTATTTGGTGAGTCTGCAAAATGCTTCCTGCAAAACTACTGCAACTATTTATTATTCTTTGCACTTTTTTTAGTTGCTCAACCGGTGATTGTCAAATTTACCCGCTCTTGAAATCAAGTGATTACCTTGAACCGCTGATCGGTAAAACAATTCTAAACGAGGCTCCACAGCCCTCTTCACTGCTGACATAAATCTCACCACCATGCATCTCAAGCGCCCCTTTCACCACATGTAGGCCAAGGCCTGTTCCCTTGCCAATTTCTTTAGTGGTAAAAAATGGATCAAATATTTTATCCAGATTCTGTTTAGGAATACCGCAGCCATTGTCACTAATATCAATCCACACCAACTCCCCATCTATACCAGTGGAAACTGTAATCAGACCACGTTCTTTAATGGCATGGGCGGCATTAACCAGCAGGTTGATAAACACCTGTCCAATCTTTCCTGCATGACAGACAACCGCTGGAATCTCCGTTAGATAGAGCTCTATATCCGCTTTATACCTAAGTTCACTGGAGGCTATATTGATAGTTTTTTGCAACAGGCTATTAATATCCTCGGCATTGACCTGAGGCGCAGTCAGGTAAGAAAAATCTGAAAGGTCGGCAACAATCTGCCGAACCCTCTCGGCCCCCTCGATAGAGTCACCGATTAACTGGGTTATATCCTGCAATAGATAATCCGGATTAACCTTAGCGCTAAAAGCTTGCAGCTTATCTAGCAATTCATTATTTAAGGGGGTAAATGAGGGAGAGGAGCCATCGGCGTTAAGCATTTCAAGGCTCCGAGTCTGCCTATTAAGTAACTCACTCAAGTCGGTCATATAGTCCCTCAGGGTATCCAGATTACTGGCAATAAACCCAACCGGATTATTGATTTCATGGGCAACCCCGGCAGCCAGCTGGCCTATAACCGCCATCTTTTCTGACTGGACTAATTGCTGGCGAGTCTCCTGCAACTCAAGCACCTGCTTCTGGAGATGACGGCTCTGTTCAGCGATCTTTTGATTGCGCAGATACAGCTCTTGATTGGTCTGATAGAGCTCGCGGCTTTTCTCCTCAAGAAGCTGCTCAGCCTGCTGTCGAGCTGCAATTTCACGACTCAGCTTATTTTCCAGCGGTTTGATAGAGTCCGTCTGTTCAATCATAGATAAAAGAATTAATAAAATAGCTTTGGCCATTCATAGCAATCTAACTCCATTTTTAAACTTAGGCAGTTTCTTCACTTTCTTTGGGTTTACGCCGTAAAACAAATTGACGGTTGTAGTCCACCGGCGGATCATATTTTATCGACTCAACAAAATAGCTCTCATTAAAGTGGAGAGCCGCAGCGGTAATTAAACCCTCGGCAACATCTGCCGGTAGAAACACTGATTTATAATTAATCTGAAATTTATCTGAATTGATTTCAACACAGCCAAAAGATGGTGCCACAAAGCCTGGAAATGCCTTTTCTACAAAATTATTTAAAACCTCATCATGGCTTTTAAGTAGCTCAAAGGTATTGCCAGCCTGCTCTACCCAGAGTGGGTTTACCGCTAACAATTCAGCAAAAAGGTTTATGCCAGCTATCATTGATAGCTTCCTATCAGTCATATTTAGCAGCTCTGCGGTGCCCTCAATCATCTCAGCGAGGGTATTGTCGGGATAATCAAGCATCGGAGAGTAAACACCACCCACAGGTATTTCCCGAGAATCTAGCAAGTCATTTACAATAGCTTCATCAAAATTTTTATCTATAAATTCTAAAAACCCTGTAATTACAAATCCTTTCAAACTCACGCCTCATTTCAATTACTTATAAGCTAAATTCTGACGATGATATCTCTCTATTCAGGTATAGATAGATTCTAGTATAGAAAAATAAATTTTGCATATAAAAATAAGCCTGTGATTAAAAAAAGAGGGATATTGATATACCCCTACAGATTAAAGCTGGAGGCGCAAACCAACTGAGACTAGCTGCCGGTGATACCCAAGCTCTCGGGAAGAATTATGCTCAGTCTCCCTGCGCAGAGAAATCACCCCTAGCAGGGACTCAAATGCCAGCACCTTTGTGTAGGTGAACCCTATTACCAAACCATCTCTACGACTACCAGAACTCCCCGCCTCGGACTCTTCGGGGACTGACTGCTGATTGAGATACTCTCGCCTGTAAGCCTCTCCAATAATTTCAATATTAGCGTCACTGCCAAGCCGGTAATCGAGGGTGACTGATAACTTATGGAAATCCAGATCTCGAACCCCAATACCATTGTCTCTGGCAAAATAGCCAGACAGATAAAAAGAGCTGTCCAGATTGTCACTTAAGGCTTTGCCGAAAACCGCCCCATAACCATTGAGTGAATACTCAACCAGAGATACATCGCTTTCGAGATTATTGCGCAGACTGCGATAGTCCCGAGACCGGTGATAGACAAAAAGCCGCAAATCAGATCCGGATTCTGTCTTGTATCTAAAGTTAGGCTGCAGGCGAAATTCATTAAAGTCGATACTCTCAAGCCCTACATCTTCATAATCCTGGCGGTAGTTGCGCTGACCGAATTGAGTGAGTAGTGACCATGAGTGTTTTTTATCCGCGTAATAAACCAGCTCTGCACTCAAGCTGGCGGCATCAAAACTAAAGCGATTATCAATTAGCTCACCATCACTGGTCTCTGCAATTTGGCGCTGGGTTTGGCTGTAATAGGTATTGCATTCACTGCGAATATCGCCACTGAGCAATAGACTGGCTTTTCGCTCAC
>JAQWGK010000066.1 GCA_029238255.1 Porticoccaceae bacterium
TGAGTCTTAAACCAGCTTATCTTTGGCCGCATTTATTTTCGCTGCCAGATAATCACTGCCGCCACGAGCTGGATGCATTCGCTGCATCAGCCGTTTATGAGCTTTGATAATATCTTCTTTAGAGGCATTGGGCTCAAGGCCGAGAATTTCATAGGCTTCTTTGTCCGAGAGATCGGACATATTGCCGGCCTGATAGCTCTGGTTTGATTCACCCTGATAGGCACCGCCCTGATTATTGCGCAACAGGTAGGTTTGCAATAACACATAGGATTCTCGATCTGACTGTTTAAGATCTGCAGCCAGAGTCTGAAGTTCTTCAGTACTTAATTGAGAGAGCTTCTTGCCCGTAAACTCACCCTGCAAGATTTCGCCATCCATTTCTCTGGTGGAAAAATTAACCTGAACCAATAGTGATTTTGTGCGGAATTGTGAGGGGCTGGTTTTAAAGCGACTAAGAATTTGCAGAAATGGCAGAGCGCGCAAGCCCAGACCAAAGACAGTTTTAGCCAGTGGCACTAATACCGCCAGACCTGCGCCGAGCCAGTGCATTCGTCCGCTGGCTACCAGGATTACTGAAAAACCTAATACGGACCAGAAAGCGGTGCGCCAGAGAAACGATCGGCGTTTATCCGTAGGCAGACTTTTAAATATTTTCCACCAGTACCAGACGGTAAAGATTATCGCGGCAAGTAAAAGTATTCTCGGCATAGCAGGTTTTTCTCTATCTGGTTTGTTTACAGTATTTTTATAACTGGCTTTAACTATAAAAATAGAACGTATAAAAATAGAACGTATAAAAAAAGCCCCAGCCCAATAAAGGGTAGGGGCTTTAGATCAAACTATCAATCGGCTGACCAATAACAGTCTTTATTAGCGAGCTTTAAGAACATCGCGCAGCTTATCAGCCATAGAGGTCAATGAGGCTTCAGTAGTTTCCCAGTCAACACAGGCATCGGTGACAGATACACCGTATTCCATCTCGTCGGGATTGCTCGATAGCTTCTGATTGCCGCCCTTAAGGTGGCTTTCAATCATTACGCCGATAATCGATTTGTTGCCTTCGAGTATCTGGTTAGTGACATTATCCAATACCAGTGGCTGTAGATTGTGATCTTTATTGGAGTTGGCATGACTGCAGTCGACCATAATATTGGGGGCTACTCCAGCGGCTTCCAATTCCTGTTCGCAGATTGAAACGCTGACCGAGTCATAGTTCGGCTTGCCATTGCCACCGCGCAGTACTACGTGGGCATAGGGGTTGCCTTTGGTCGTTACAATCGAAACATTGCCATCTGAATTAATACCCAAAAAGCGATGCGGGCTGGCGACGGACTGTAGTGCATTAATCGCTACGGTCAAGCTGCCATCGGTACCATTTTTAAAACCCACTGAAGAGGAGAGGCCGGAAGCCATTTCCCGGTGAGTCTGTGATTCAGTGGTACGGGCGCCAATAGCAGACCATGCAATTAGGTCCTGCATATACTGTGGCGAGATTGGATCCAGCGCTTCAGTCGCGGTTGGCAGACCAATTTCCAAAATATCGTGAAGTAACTGACGGCCAATATGTAAGCCATCGGTAATCTTGAACGAGTCGTTCATAAATGGATCGTTAATCAACCCTTTCCAGCCAGTAGTTGTGCGGGGCTTTTCAAAATAGACGCGCATAACGATCAGCAGGGTATCACTGACTTTTTCAGCGAGTGATTTTAGACGCACAGCATATTCCTGGGCGGCTTTCAGATCGTGAATAGAGCAGGGGCCGACAACCACAATAACGCGGTGATCTTTGCGCTCAAGAATATTTTCAATGTCTGTTCTGCCCTGTGAAATAACTTCACGAGCTTTTTCTGACAGCGGTATTTCACGCTTCAGTTCCGCCGGAGTAATCAGGATCTCTGGTGGTTCAATATTAATGTTTTCTACTGCGTGGGGATCCATGTTGGAGTTCCTAACAATTAACTTTATACAAGATAGCCATTGTACTTAAATATTACCAATATTGAAGATTATTCCGCGTCAACCTCTATAAACAAAGGGATTTGAGGAAAATAGAGCGCACAGCGCACTGGATTCTTCTCCAGGCCTTTATACAAATTGGCATAGTGCTTGAGTTGGCCCTGATAAGTTTGGGTCTGTCTGGCGATAAACTGGCTCTGAGTCTCGCTCTCTGCAGGGGCGGAAAACTTGTAGTCAATAATCCAGCGCAGTCCCTGATCAATAAAGGTTCTATCAATCACCGAGGTGCCAGCCCGGTTCTGCTCCGGTTGATAATAACCCAGTGCCTGCTCAGACTGAGCCTTCTCGTGGTTATGGAGTATCCACTGTCCCTTGGGGTCTGCAAGCATGGTACTGATGGCGCTACTGAGGCTTGCAAGTTCTTCGCTGGTGGCGAGAATGCCCTGTTCTTTTAGCTGTGCGGCCCAGGCTGAGGGCATTGTGTCTATACGATTCTCGGGCCAGTTATTAATACCTTCATTGGCAATCTGTTTAAGTGTTCTATGGAGAACCGTTCCCATTAGACGGGCGCGATTGGATAGATTTTGCTCGGTTTGATTTTCAGTGACTGACTGAGTCTCTTCACTATTGACGAGCATCGACCCTCGAGATGGAATCTGCGCTTTAAATTCTGATGGCAGTCGTCGTATATGGTTAAGACTTGCGCTGGGCAAAGGGCTCGAAGACTTTTCTTTAGACTTAGTCGTATCAGAATCTATTTCCTGCTCAACGCTATAGCGCTGCTCATCTATACCTTTTTCAATGGTCTTCCAAATCGGTGCCAGCAAGCTGCCTTTGCCGGGTTTTTTCCAGCCATCGTTTGTCGTTGGATTTAATGAGGCTGATAGATACAGATTACGAATCGCACGGGTGGCCGCCACATAGAGCACACGAGTATTTTCCAAGCGTGCCTTGAATGTATCTTCCTGTTTTAGGTATTTGTAAACGCTATCATCTTCCTGATCATGGGCACCGAGCGGAGCCATCACCAACGACAGTTGATTGTGGTCATCAATATGCTGGCTCCAGCGCAGAAGTGGTTTTTTATCGGAGCCGGATGTGCGGGTGAGTCCCGGAAGGATCACATGATCAAATTCCAATCCTTTGGATTTATGAATTGTCATCAGCTGAATAACGGTCTGAGGACTCTGGCTATCTTCGTCGTTTGTATTATCTGGCGATGGTGCTGCATAGAGTTGCTTAACCGCTTCTTGAAAGCCTACCCAATCAGCCACAGTTCCCGCGGTTTGCCATTGTTCCAGAAGATCCAGAAAGGTGCGCACATAACTTAGATCACCGCTACCATTTAATGTGGCTGGCCCACCC
>JAQWGK010000001.1 GCA_029238255.1 Porticoccaceae bacterium
CGTGAGACAGTTCGGTCCCTATCTGCCGTGGGCGTTGGAAAATTGAGGAAAGCTGCTCCTAGTACGAGAGGACCGGAGTGGACGAACCCCTGGTGTTTGGGTTGTCATGCCAATGGCATTGCCCAGTAGCTACGTTCGGACGGGATAACCGCTGAAAGCATCTAAGCGGGAAGCCTCTTCCAAGATTAATTTTCCCTAGAGTTTAACTCTTCTAAAGGGCCGTTCAAGACTAGGACGTTGATAGGTTGGGTGTGGAAGCGCTGTGAGGCGTTGAGCTAACCAATACTAATTGCCCGTGAGGCTTGACCATATAATGCAAGCTAGATTGCTGGACACATATGTGATCCGCAAATTGTCTTTGAAAAGACCAGTATTTAACAACTATCGACCTAATTTGACTCTGAAGCATTTGCTTCGAGGTCATACCAGTTTGCCTGGTGACCATAGAGAACTAGAACCACCTGATCCCATCCCGAACTCAGTAGTGAAATGGTTCATCGCCGATGGTAGTGTGGGGCTTCCCCATGTGAGAGTAGGTCATCGCCAGGCTTCTAAAAAAGAAAACCCCAGTCACCTTGTGACTGGGGTTTTGTTTTTTTAGGATGCGATGATTTTCGGTCACTACTCTCGGGCCCATGTGAAACCCTCTGTACCGTAGGTACGAGGTGTTGGACGCCGTAGGCGCCGCGCAGCGGTTGCGAACAGCGTTCGCAATTCACTGTAGGTCATCCACTCTGCACTTAATCTTTTCCCAAGTAATAAGTACCAATTTAAATCCCTCACACCTGTGACAAATCGAGTTATCGATTTGTGCAGACTTTAGGCTGGCCCGAAGGGCCTAGCAGCACAGCGTGCTGTGAGTCTCACCCTCTGTACCGCAGGTGTGAGGTGTTGGACGCCGCAGGCACCGCGCAGCGGTTGCGAACAGCGTTCCGACATAAGATCGTGTTCGATAGTCTTCTAAAAATAAACCCCCTGTAGCACCAACTACAGGGGGTTTTTAGTTTCTACCTGGATTTAAATACCAGCCGTTTATTGCAACCCTATGACAGCTCTAATAATATGTTGTTCTTCAAGGAGGAGCTCCCAGTACCAATCCGCCTTCCTGAGCAATCGAGTTGTTTATAAAATCACCCGATTATGCGGCGTTAATAATAATTTGGGGTTTTTAGTTTGCTTAAACAATTTCTAAAATATTGGTTACCACTTTTACTATTAAACATCGCTTTTTTAAGCTTGGTGATAAGTCTCGATTTGCATTATCTTTACACAGAAAATGCGTTACTCGAAAATCTTCAGGCTTTGTTTTTGGTCCTCTCAACGATTACCTATCTCTGGCTTTCGAGTTACTGTCGCGGTGAAGTCCGATTAGGTTGGATTGCTGTTTCCTTGCTCTGCTTTAGCTTTATCACTCGAGAAGTGGATTTGGAGCTATTGCCTTTATTTGAGTCTATAGGTTTTTTATTCCACGGCGCCGGTAGAGCAATATTGTTGTTAATCCTATGGGCTATATTCTCGAGGATGCTTATCAAACAGGGTGCCCAGAAGGGCTGCATATCCACCGTTTTGCATAGTAAATATATTCACTATTTAGTCTTATCTTTTTTGTTTCTGGTCGCTGGTGCTATATTTGATCGGGAGTTTTTCAGTTTAGAGTATGGCAAGCTGTTTGAAGAGATAGTGGAAACCAACGCCTATTTGTTTTTGCTGCTCCCCAGTCTTTACGAACTGTATAGTAAGCATAGATACGGTTTGATTCTCGCTGAGAACTTAAATCCAGAATCGGATTAAGTCGCCGAAAGTAATAACACATTGTGAATTTATCATTTTTATCCAACGAGCAATTCTATGGATTATCTACTTTATCTTGGTTTGGGTGCGCTAGCCGGCATGATTAGCGGGCTTTTAGGTCTCGGCGGTGGTGTTGTAATTGTTCCAATTCTCATTCTATCTTTTGAATTACAGGGTATGGCCCCTGAGATTTCAACTCATGTCGCCATAGGAACATCTCTGGCAACCATCCTTGTGACTTCTTTATCTTCTATTTATACCCATCACCAAAAGGGTGCGATCCAATGGTCTTTAGTAATGAAGATTAGCCCCGGGATTCTACTTGGCTCGTTACTGGGTGGTTTGGTTGCCATAGCCCTAAACGGCAATTTATTGCAGCTACTGTTTGGTGGTTTTTTGGTTTTGATTTCCCTGCAGATAGTATTTTACAGGCCTACCCGCCGAGCAGAAAATACGCCTTCCCCATGGGTCTTGGGAATTGTCGGAACCAGTATTGGTGGTTTATCCACACTGGTCGGTATAGGTGGCGGTTCACTAACCGCACCTTTCCTCTCCTATAACGGGTTTAAATTTCATCATGCTGTAGGCACAGCAGCGGCCTGTGGCTTCCCAATTGCTTTTGTGGCAACGCTTGTTTATGTAACAGCCTCGACTCCCGCTGCTCAATTGCCTGCCGGAACACTGGGCTATATCTTTATTCCAGCCTGGTTAGGTATAGTTTTAACCAGTATGCCCTTTGCGCGAATCGGTGCATTACTGGCACATCGTATAAATGAGCGACTTCTAAAACAGATATTTGCGGGCATAATTCTTATTCTCGGTATCCGCTTTATTTGGCTTAATGCTGTAATCAGTTTGGGGTAGTAGATGTCTGACACGCAGAATCTAATTTTAAATATTCTAAAAGACGGTAACTTTCACTCAGGTGAGAGTCTTGGGGAGGCGCTTGGCTGTAGCAGAACTGCGGTCTGGAAGCAGTTACAGAAATTGGAAGCCCTGGGTCTCGAGATTGAGTCAATAAAAGGGACGGGCTATCGAGTTGTCGGTGGCTTTGAGTTGCTTGAGCCTCAGTTAATTAAAGCCCAGCTCACCGCTATGGCGTCGGAGGAACTCGGTGATTTAGAGGTATTTAAGTGCATTGATTCAACCAATAAGTATGCCCGCGAAAAAGCAGAGATCAGTCGCGCATCTGGCAGCGTGGTTTTAGCCGAGCAGCAGAGTGCCGGTCGAGGTCGGCGGGGCAAATCCTGGATCAGCCCTTTTGCGGCAAATATTTATCTTTCAATTGTCTGGGACTTTGAGCAGGGTGCTCAGGCCCTTGAAGGGCTAAGTCTGGCGGTTGGCGTAGCGGTAAAGCGCGCTCTTAATGCCCAGGCTGTCAAAGGCGTTCAATTAAAATGGCCCAATGATATTTATGTTGAAGGTAAAAAGCTCGGTGGCATTTTATTGGAAATGATCGGCGATCCGGCGGGGCAGTGTAGTGTTATTGTCGGTGTAGGTATTAATGTGGCTATGCCAAAAAGTCAGGGCTCAGAGATAGATCAAGAGTGGACAGATATTCGAAGTCAATTACAGAACTCTTCAACTGCAGAGGTTGATAGCCCGTCGAGAAATAAGCTGGCCGCCGATCTTATATCAGAGCTTGTTGCGCTATTGCGTAACTTTCAGGCGCAGGGCTTTTCGATGTATCGGGATGAGTGGCAGGCGGCGGATGCATTCTTTGGTCAGGAGGCTGTGATCAGTACACCGAAACAGTCTATTACTGGAATAGTAAAAGGTGTGGATCCAAATGGCGCGTTGCGATTGCAGCTTGAGAATGGAAAGATTGAAACCTTTATTGGTGGAGAGTTGAGTTTGAGGCTATCAAGGTGATTTTAGATATAGATGCGGGTAACACGCGAATTAAATGGCGAGTTCTCGATCAGGCAGGGGTTATCGCCCGCGGCGATCAGCTCACCGAATCAGTTCGGCAGGGCACGCCACTTGAAATTACTGACGCTGATAATATTCAGCGGATAAGACTCTGCTCGGTTGCGGGCAGCGATATTATTGAAGCTCTGCACAGTCAGCTTAAGGGACAATTTGATTGCCCCTTGGCGCTTGCTGAGGTCAATGATAGTGCGGCAGGGGTTCTCTGTGGGTATAAGGATTATCTGCAATTGGGTGTTGATCGCTGGTTGGCGGTGATTGCAGCCTATAAGAATGTTGCAAATAGTCTGATCGTCGTAGATGCAGGCAGTGCCGTCACTATTGATATTGTTGATGCTGAAGGGGCTCATCAGGGTGGCTATATTGTTCCCGGTTTGCGGCTTATGCATCAGGCACTTTGGCAGGGCACTGAGCATATAAAGGTGGAAGCAAAGCCGGTAGCAAATATAGTCAGTCCCGGTCGCTCAACTGATGATGCGGTGGATAAGGGCTGTCTACTGTTGTTGGTTTCGACTATTGAGGCTCTGGTTGATCAGCATAATGGCAAGCTGGTAATCACTGGTGGTGATGGCTTGATCCTTCGAGATCAGCTGAGAGTGGCGGCTGAATATTGTCCTGATCTTGTTTTAGAGGGATTGGCTGTAGAGGGTGTTGGATTTAGGGTTCTGGAAAAATGAAATTCTTGATTGCCCTCCTGTTTCTGATTAACTGCCTAGCTTTTTTTATGCTGCAACATATCCAGAAGCAATCTGAGCTGCTCGCAGAGCAGAGTATAAGTGAGCAAGATGCAGTTCTGGAGTCTCCAAAGCCGATTGCCCTGCTCTCAGAATTATCAGCTGAACAGTTAGAGGCGCTGAACCCTGAGCCGGTTATAGTTGTTGAGCCGACGCCCCTTGAGAGTGAGCCGCCGATTGAGGGTGAGACTTCGCTGTTAGTCGATCCCCAATAAGCAGGTATTTGGTGGGTTTGCTGCCAGAAAAAGCCCCGTCAGATAAACTATCCAACGATTCATAATCCTCCAGATTCCCGCTTCAAATGCCCTTAAATACAGGCCTTACTATCGTCGATAGGTAGTCGATCCCCTGCGATAGAAAAAAAAGATACAAAGAAGTCTTAATGAAGGTTGCTTATAGGCTTGAGTTTCAATAGAATCGCGCTCCGTTATTGAGATGCTGGCGTAGCTCAGTTGGTAGAGCAGCTGACTTGTAATCAGCCGGTCGGGGGTTCGACTCCTCTCGCCAGCTCCAATTTTTCGGCACAGTACTGAGATTGTTGGCTATATGTTGACAATCTCCTGCTGTACCCCGAAAATAAGCGGCCATTTTTTGGGGGGATTCCTGAGCGGCCAAAGGGATCAGACTGTAACTCTGACGCGAAAGCTTCGGTGGTTCGAATCCACCTCCCCCCACCATTAAACAGGTAAGTCGGGTTAAAGGTAGTAGTAACGCGGCTTTAGAGTTTATGAGCGCTACTTGTAGGGTTGTATTGCGGGCGTTGTGTAATGGTAAGACCTCAGCCTTCCAAGCTGATGATGCGGGTTCGATTCCCGCCGCCCGCTCCATGATGGGACAGGCTTTTGCTCATATAGCTCAGTCGGTAGAGCACTTCCTTGGTAAGGAAGAGGTCACCGGTTCAAATCCGGTTATGAGCTCCATATTTTCTTGGGAGAGCGCTGCTCTTTCAGGTTTGTAGATAAGAAGTAATAAGTAGTAAGAGTCATTATTTATTAGCGTTTAGATTTAGCGTTGTGATTTTAAAGTTCAGGGCATTAGTTGTAGCCCGCTAATGTTTTGTTTAGGAGATACTGAGATGGGTAAAGAAAAATTTGAAAGAAATAAGCCGCACGTAAACGTAGGCACAATTGGCCACGTTGACCACGGCAAAACAACATTGACTGCAGCGATGACACGCGTGTGTGCAGAAGTATTCGGCGGCGA
>JAQWGK010000008.1 GCA_029238255.1 Porticoccaceae bacterium
CGGTTGGGCATAAACCAACCGACGGTAACACAACAGGAGCACAGAGCGGTGGGTAATATCTACGATCTAAATCATCGCAGGGATGCTGAAGTAAAAGCAGCAGGATGGCTGGCACGCCTCGATAACGAGGAGCCGTTAACCCCGAAAGAACATTCTGAGCTTTGCATCTGGTTAAATAGCAGTACAGAGCATCGGGATGCACTCAAAGCATTGGCCAGATTTTCCGGGCAGGCAAATATACTCACCGAGTTATCTATTCCACTTGAACCCCGTCAAGGGGGTATAGGCAATTTCATTGCCGCAGGTTTTTCCTGGGCAGGGTTTAGAGGAGTGACTACAGCGGTAGTTTTTTGTTGTCTTGGAGTTGTTTTAGGGTTCAGCCAATGGGGAGGCGATGAATTTGGTATTTCATCTCCTATGGTTTCTGGTAACGGGGTTTATCAAACCCGTGTTGGTGAGCAAAATGCCATCAGATTAGCCGACGGCTCAGTGATTGAGCTCAATACCGATAGTCATATTCAAGTGGACTATAGCGCACAGAATCGCGCCGTTAAGTTATTGCGAGGAGAAGCGCATTTCAGTGTCAGTAAAGATAAATCCCGTCCCTTTGAAGTTAGCGCCGGGCAGGGCATGGTGCGCGCTGTGGGTACTGCCTTTGCGGTTCGCTTTGATCGGCAAGCTCTCGAGATCACGGTTACAGAAGGCGAGGTTGCGCTGGCAGAATTGCCAATAGTGGCTAGTAGTACCTCGCTAGCAGAGGATCAGTCACTGAACGCCGAGCTTGGTGATGCTACCAATAAAACCCTGGGCAACCCTGTTGCTGCAGCGCTGGTAGAGGGGCAGAGCGCTGTCTTTAAGCCCCATAGCCCAACGCCTGTCCCTGAGGGAATCTTGTCTTTAGATAAAGATGACCTGCAAAAACAAATGGCCTGGCGTAGTGGTATGTTGCTATTTACTGGAGAACCCCTCTCCGAAGTAATTGATGAAATTAACCGCTATACAGCATTAGCTATAGAGATTGCCGATCCTGATATAGGTGATATTAGGATAGGTGGGCAATTTAATATCAGTGATATCGACGTAATACTCAATGTTCTCGACGCAAAATTTAATGTGGGGGTAATCTATATTGATGAAAACAATATTCAATTGGCCGCCAAGCAAAATAATAATTAAATAAATCCATATGCGATGCTGCAAGAAAAATACAATACCGACTAAGGGTTTTTTATCTCTCATCAGTTCTATGAATTACAAGACCGCAGCATGTGGTTTTGTCATGAAAGTAACTGGGTTTTGGGGAAGAAAAAAACGCATTATCAAAAAGTTGGCTAGATAAGTGTTAGTCCCATGGTGAATAAAACACTTTACGCATTAGTGCTTAGTCTAACCATCATTGTAGTGCCCTGTAGTATGGATGTGCAGGCAGAGAATGGATATCGTTCTCCAGAGACGATAAAAGAACCTTCTAAGGCTTTGTCCATGCTCCACCTAAAGCATTATAGGGTCAATCTACCGGCACAACAGGTAGCTCAATCACTCAATGATCTTGCAGCGCAAACAGGCGTCCCTTTTCTCTATCCCTATCATCTGGTTATGTCCATGGCAGCCCCTGCTATTACCGGCGAGTATACCGTGCTTGAAGCTGTGCAGTTAATGCTGAAAGACACCAATCTCAAAGGCGGTTTTGTGGATGGGGCTGTAACCATATCATTGGTAACAGCCCATAAAACTGATAACGATAATCATTTGGGGATTGATCGGATGAAAAAATTAGAGACGAAAAAGAAACTATTAGCGACATTGATTGGGATGTTTGTGGGCGGTGTAGGTTCTGGCACTGTGGTTGCCCAACAGAATGATGGGCAGAACAATACACTTGCCCTTGAAGAGATTGTGGTTACCGCCGGAAAGCGCGCCGAAGGCGTTAGTATTCAGGATACGGCGATGTCTATTTCAGCTATAAGTGCTGAGGATATAGATAGGCGTGGTCTGGTGGGTATGGATGATTACCTGCGCTCAATGCCCAGTATTAGTATGCAAGATCGTGGTGCTGGCCAAAACCAAGTAATCATTCGAGGTTTGAATGTGAGCGGTCAGAGTGACGGCCGAACCGGTATCTACTTTGGCGAAATTCCTACCGCTGGGTTAGGTCATTTTGGGGGTTCTTATACCGGTGGTGGCAATGGCGATTTAAAGATGGTTGATATTGAGCGTGTTGAGGTTCTGCGTGGCCCTCAGGGAACTCTATACGGTTCTGGCGTAATGGGTGGCACGGTACGTGTGCTTCCCCAGAGTCCTAATTTAGAAAAAATGGAAGGTAAATTGGGCGTGCGCTATTCCAATACCGATAAGCTTGGGGGCGATAATACGATGACGCAAGCCGTATTAAATGTTCCTATCATTGAAGACACCTTAGCGATTCGTGGTGTCGCTTATCAATTTGATAATAGCGGTTTTTATGAAAACGTAGTGGTTAGCCAGCCTTTTGATGATAATGCCGAGATTCTTGATAATGGTGGTGTATTGGAAGACCGTGGTGATTTCGGTGCTGATAAAACTACTGGGTTTCGCTTATCGGCTCTGTGGCAGGTGAGTGAATCTTTAGATGCCACCCTGAGTTATATTAAGCAGGATACAGACCAAGATGGGGGCCCTCAAGAGAATACCAGTTTAGAGGGCAAATACCAGTTGCGGCGAGGTAATACAGGCGTGAACGGAACTAATAGTGAATTTTTTGATACTGAACTTGATATTATTAATTTAGTGGTTAATTTTGATCTTGGTTGGGGAACACTGACTAGCGCAACTTCGTCAATGGACTTTGATTCGACTCACGAAGCTGATGGTACTCACCGACCTGCTGTCGTTATTACGACTATGCCTTTTTCTTTTAGTTTCCACAATGCACCAAATTACTTCGGCAATGACACGGAACTGGAGGCCTTTACTCAAGAGTTACGTTTGTCCTCTGATTTAGAGGGGCCGCTTCAGTATCTTGTTGGCTTATATTATGAAGAGTACGAACGGTCAGGTATTTCTGGGCGCTACTATGATTCGAACTCTCAGGATACTCCATTAAGGGCTCCCTTTGAGATTGAACGAACTAATGATTTGGAGCAGAAGGCTATTTTTGGTGAGTTAACTTATAATTTCACTGAGCAATTAGCCGCCACTATTGGTGCCCGGCACTTTGATTATGATCTGGTGGGCACGGATAATAACCCGATTCCTGCAACTATAGACGAAGACGGCCAAACTTATAAGGCTAATATCACCTATCATCTCAATGACGATATTATGCTCTATGGGCAGTGGGCCGAAGGTTTTGACTTGGGTGGTCCGGTTCGTCCTACCGCTGGTTGCGGTGTGATTCCCGCTACTGATTCTAACACTCTAGAGAACTTTGAGATTGGCTTTAAATCTTCGCTAGCGGACAACCGTGTTACCCTAAACGGATCCTACTATTTTATTGATTGGAGGGGATTGCCTGTAGCTTTTGCTACTACACCTGGCTGTGTTTCAAATCAAAATATAGGTAAGGCAGAGTCTGAAGGGGTTGAGTTGGAGCTTCAGGTACGCCTAACAGAAAGTGTCAAGCTGGATGTCAGCACCTCCTATGGTGAAGCTACCGTTGCAGAGGATCTTGACTCTGGAGACTTTACAGCATCCAAGGGTGATAACCTTCCCGGTGCTTCAGATTTCACCTTTAGCCTTGGTGCTGAGTACCTGTTTACCCTGGGAGCAAATGACGGTTTTGTTCGCTTCGATTATGCCTTTGCCAGTGAATATCATACTGATATTGCTGAAACAAGCCTTGCTGCCGGTGATTATGGCCTATCTAATCTAAAAGTAGGTGTTGCCTTTGATCAAGTGGATGTGGAGGTCTTTGTTAATAACATGACCAATGAAGACGCCATTACTTGGTCGGATACGGCAAATAACCTTGATGGAGCAGCTCGTGTTAATCGCGTTCGTCCCCGTACTATGGGTCTGAATGTTAATTACCAGTTCTAACTAACGGGTTTCTTTAGACCCACTTAAATCGCGACCGGCCCTGCTTTGATTCAAACTAGCAGTGGTCGGTTAGCGGTTTTTATCAGATTGACTGTATTCGGGATATCTGGTGCGCTTTGTGTTGTGCAAAGTATGTAGTAAGAAAGTTTGTGATAAAGAGTATTTTATAAAAAGTATGGCCTTGAATTAACCCCATAATTCGCGACAAGGAGATGTTGTGACCGATAATCCCCTTCCGCTCCCTTTCCAAATTCCGAATGACTTGCTATCCAATTACCAGCGTGCCAAAGCACTTTTGCAGTTTAAGTTCCGTGGCAGAAAAACTATTCCCAATGCATTGGTATTTCCAGTTTGGATAGAGGGCGCCCAGTGTTTTTGGTATGAGCGGCAATTAACGCAGGGCAAGGAATTCCGATTGGTTAATGCGGTTACTGCGACCAATACCTTGGCCTTTAATCACCAATATCTCGCCCGTGCGCTGGCAGAGGCCGTGGGCCAGCCAGTGGATGCCGCTAATTTACCGATTAATAATCTTAATGGCCAAGTCACTGCCACTATAGAAATGACTGTGAATCAGATGACGCTTCAGTTCACCGCCTTTGATAAGCGTTGGGTGTTTATTGATGAGTCTGCTTCCCTAAGGGAAATTGATCGAACACCTATTAACGAGCTGATCTCTCCGGATGGTCAGAAAGTCCTATTTACCCGAGACCACAATCTTTGGCTTCGGGATATCAACACCAATCAAGAGCGTGCCTTGACCGTTGATGGTGAGGAATTTTACCCCTACGCGATACCTGGCTCGGTATATGGCAACGATGCCTTTGTGACGCTGTTGCCTCCTCAGGCTCAATGGTCACCCGACAGTCGACGACTATTGACGGTGCAACTGGATCAGCGACAGGTAAAGACTGTCGGGGCAATAGATCATGTCCCCCTTGATGGAAGCCTGCGGCCAAAGACCAACGAACGCAAACTCGCCTTTCCCGGTGATCCCTATGTGGAATGTTATCGCCTACTCTCGATTGATACAGAAACAGGGCATATTCAGGATGCCAACTATGGTCAGATTCCCACCACCTATGGCGGAGCGGGTGGTTATTTTGAAAACTCATTGGGTTGGTGGAATACAGATAGCAAGACCGCCTATTTTGTCGATGTCGATCGCTACTATAAATATGCGCGGGTCATTGCCTTTGATACAGATACCGGAGCAACTCGCATACTCTTTGAAGAACCCTCAACCACTCGTATAGACCTGACAGTAGGGCCTTTTGATCAGGCACATTTAATCCCGATGCCAGAAACTGATGAACTGCTCTGGTACTCCGACCGCAGTGGCTGGGGGCATTATTACCTCTACAACTTAACCACCGGCCAGCTAAAAAACCCAGTGACTTCGGGTGAGTGGTTGGTGAGGGATGTAGTTCACTATGATGCAAAGCGTCGCGAACTATTTGTCACCACATCAGGTCGTGAGACAGCGACCGAGATCGGTGCGCAGCGCGATCCCTATTATCGGGATTTGATCCGCATCTCTATTAATACCGGCAAAATCACGACACTGATTTCAACTGATCATGAGTGCATCACCCAGCATTCCAAAGATATTGCGCAATGGTTAAATGGTTATGTGGGAACATCCAACGGTGTATCCCCTTGCGGTAACTATGCGGTCGTGACCCGTTCCAGAGTGGATGAGGTTCCCGAGACCTTTTTGTTAGACCGTGATGGACATAAGCTGATGGTTGTTGAACGGGCGGATACCAAGGCACTGCCCGCGAATTGGTTATGGCCGGAACCAGTAAAAATGACAGCGGCGGATGGTAAAACAGCGATCTATGGTGTTATCTATAAGCCGTCGTTTTTTTCAACGGAAGAAACCTATCCGGTGATCGACCAGTCCTTTATTGGTTATGCTTTTCCAATTGCCGCCAAAGGCGCTTTTGCCTGCAGTAACGCGCTGGGTGCCCAGTATTTTGAAGCAGCGGCCGTGGCCGAACTGGGTTTTATTGTTGTCCAGATAGATGGCCGCGGCAGCCGGTATCGAGGCAAGGCATTTCACGACAGCGCGTATGGCTGGCTAAACTCAGCCAGCCACATTGATGATCATGTGGCAGGCATCAAGCAATTGGCCCAGCGTTTCTCCTGGATGGATCTAAACCGGGTAGGAATTTGCGGTCTTAATATGGGTGGTAACGGGGTTCTGGAAGGACTGTTAAAACATCCGGATTTTTACACCGTTGGAACCTGTGGGCAGCTTTATGATGCCCGAATTATGAATGCCAATCAGGGTGATTATGACGAAGGTGAAACACCCAGAGCCAATGAAAAATACTATGAAGAATTGGTGGAAAATCTTAGGGGAAAACTACTGTTGATGGTCGGCCTTAAGGATTACGTTCCACCCGCGGTAACATTTCGAGTAGTGGAAGCACTACAGAGAGCAAACAAGGATTTTGACTTAATTGTAGAGCCCAATTGGGGCTATACATCCAGCGTCTATCAAACCCGTAGGGCTTGGGATTATCTAGTTCAGCACCTACAGGGTAAGCAACCCCCGAAAGAATTCGACCTGGCAGCACCTACTACAAAAGATAGCTAGGCGCCAAACCACTAAACCCAACCCCTCATTAAAAGGACTATTAATGTGAGCACACCTCAAACCAGCACGCAGAGCGCAGAAACCGACAATGCCCTGTTAGATATTGAAGCATTGGAGAGCTATTTACTTGCGGCGATGGAGAAGTGGCAGGTGCCTGGTCTTTCATTGGCTATAGTCAAAGACGGTAAAACAGTGCTGGCCAAAGGCTATGGTGTCCGTGAAACCGGAAAGGAACAGGCGGTTGATCAGCAGACCTTATTTCCTATCGCCGGTTCAACCATGTCTTTTACCGCAGCAGCGCTGGCGATTCTGGTGGATGAACAGCGGCTAAATTGGACAGACCGAATGATCGATTTGTTGCCGGGTTTTCAGGCCAGCAGTGACCTGATTACTCATACAGCCACCATAACAGATGTACTAGCCCATAAGACTGGATTGCCGGTCGACTCCCTATCGTTTTACCCCAATCCCGGTTTTAGTCGTGCCGAGATTTTACGCCGGATAAAACATATAAAACCCAGCAGTGAGTTTAGAGCACAGTCTAGCCCCAACTTTCAAATGTATACCGCCGCCGGTGAAGTTATCCCGGTCTTGACCGATATAAGTTGGGATGACTTTGTCAGCGAGCGCCTGTTTAAGCCGATTGGCATGACCGACAGTATTACCGGCCCCGACCAGTTTGGGAACAAAAACAATATAGCCCGACCCCACGAAACCATAGAAGGTAACTTAACTGCCGTCCTCCATGCCAATACCTCTAATGTCGGCCCCGCGGTGTCAATCTACAGCAGCGCAGCAGATATGGCGAAATGGCTTAACTTCCAGCTCAATCTCGGCAAGGTGGGTGAAAACCCGCTGATCTCACCAGAGCAAATTAACATCATGCGCAGAAGCCATAACACGGCCAATTATGCATTCCCTGAGATGGCGAAGCATTTTATAAATCATGGATTTGGGCTGATGATTACAGATAGTAGTCAGGGAGGGCATAAATTCTATAGCTTTGGGGGTAACACCGAAGGCACTGAATCCTATCATGCATTTGCGCCGGAACTGGGGCTGGGAATTGCAGTGATGGTTAACTCCTCAACTGTAATACCGCAGCCCTTAGTCGCGTGGATTATAGATCGCTATACCGGAGCACCTGATCGAGACTGGATTAGTGAGAGAACACCGGTTTATGAGGCTGGCATTGAAAGTGCTCTGACTGCGTTAGACGAAAAGCAAAAAGCTATCACTGATCCATCGACCTCACCCAGTGTCGCTTTGTCCTGTTATGGGGGGGGTTACCGTCATCCATTGGTAGGTGATTTAAATATTACGGAACGCGCAGGCGCTTTGTCTTACACCTTGGGCAGCACCTACCAAGGTGAGTTAACTCACGCCAATCATGACACTTTCTTTTCGAGGGTAAAGAAACCCTATTTAGGACAATTCTTTTTTAGTGGTCCGGCGCAATTCAGGTTGGATGTTGAAGGGGAGGTGATTAGTGTGGTTATAGCTGGCAGGGAGTTCTTAAGGGTTGATTGAAACTTGTTGGCTCTAGCTGAAGCAGTTGGTGACACAATGAAATCAATTAAAATTACAGACGACTAGGGGTTATTTGCTTCACCAGGGTTCTATTCTCAATTGGTTTAAATGTAATTTCTTAGTTTAAGTATCAGTAACTACGAAAAAATCAAATTTATAGGATGAAGTTATGAAACTGTTTCGAATAATCCTTAGCTTAGTGATCTACAGTTTTTTGCACTCCAGTTTTTCCTTCGCAGAAAAACCCGGGGATAAGTTTATTGTTGAAAAGTCGCCTATCATCGCCTTTACCAATGCCCGTGTTATTGATGGCACCGGGCGTTCAGCAAAAGATAAGCAAACAGTTCTTATACGAGATGGCCGTATTATTAGCACGGGCAGAGGCGATACAATAAAAATCCCCAAGGAAGCTAAAATTGTTTCTCTCAAAGGCAAAAGCTTATTGCCCGGTTGGGTGATGACTCATGAGCATCTTTACTATCTTACAAATTGGCTTGGATACACGGATAAAACCTTTCTGTCAGGTCGTATGCGAACAAATCATCCGATAGCCTATCCGAGACTTTATCTCTCCGCTGGTGTTACCAGTGCTCGCACCATGGGCACTCATGCGGCATATATTGATCTTAACGCAAAGGAAATGGTCGAGTCAGGAATAAATCCTGGGCCCTATCTGGATGTGACTGCACCCTTTATAAACGAGGTGACAGGGCCTGAAGAAGTTAGAGAGCATGTGCGATTTTGGGCTAGTCGTGGTGCGACCAGTATAAAGACCTATGCGGATGTTAATCGAGCCGAGTTAGCTGCCGCCGTGGATGAAGCACATAAGTTGGGTCTTAGCGTTAATGGGCACATTTGTGCAGTGACTTACAGGGAAGCGGTGGATCAAGGAATTGATCTTATTGTTCATGGATTCGGCGGTATCATCTCAGGTGATCTCAACCCTAATAAAGAATTGGATATCTGTCCTTATTCAAAAAAGGCAAAATCGGAGGGAGTTCATGTCACGGCAACTGACTACTCTGTGATGTCGGCCAGTAACCCTGAGGTAACAGAGCTCTTTCAACATATTATTGATAACGATGTATTTGTCGAAATAACACCTGCGGTGCTGGACGTGATAGTCAACCCATTACCAAAAGAGGTGTTGGATTACTTTAATGAAGCGGGCCTCGAGGATTACAAAGACCTTCGTGTTTGGGCAGGTAAAAGAATTAGCGGAGATCGAAAAGAGATTTACAAAGAAAGAATTCGAAAATCAGCTGAGATGGATACGCTGTTTTGGAGTATGGGCGGTAAACTAACTGTTGGTAGTGATGCAGCTGGCGCAGGTACCGTTGCCGGCTGGTCAAATCTTCGAGCTATAGAGATGCTTGCCGAAGGCGGCATCCCCTTGCTGGAAGTGATTAAAATTGCCACCCACAACGGGGCAGAAGCGCTGGATCTATTGAATGATCGCGGCACGATTGAGGTGGGTAAGCGAGCAGACCTGCTGGTTATTGATGGCGATCCATCTAAGAGCATCTATGATATTCAAAAGATTGAGACTGTCTTTAAGAATGGTGTTGGCTACGATCCAACTGCCTTGAAGAAAAGTATCCTTGGTACAGTTGGTAGCTTGGGTCGGCCCAAGTAAAGGTGCAAGGCATGTATGCAGATTTTTACAAAGGCAAGAAATTTATCCTTATAACTATGCTCACAAGAAGAAAGGTAGAATAGAAAATGAAACATCAAAATGCTTTAACTACGCAGAATAAATTTATCCGGCTTATCCCGTTTTTGTTAATACTTTGCTTGAGCAACATTGCAGTTGCAAGCAGCTCCGTAGCTATTCTCGCCGGTCACCTGATTGACCCTGCTACTGGCAAGATACGTGACAATCAGATCATCCTGATCAATGACGAGACAATTGTTGAGGTGGGAGGAAAGGCCGATATACCCGCGGGTGCAAAGGTGATTGATCTTTCGGATGCTTGGGTGATGCCTGGGTTAATGAATGCGCATGCTCATCTCGCTCTGGATGTTGCGCATTTCAAAGGAAAATCAACAGCTTATAGAGCTTTGTTGGGTGCTTACAATGCCAGTATAGTCCTTAAGGCCGGCTTTACGACGATCAAGGATATAGGCGATTCTGGCAACTATGCAATGGCTGATGTACGTCGGGGTATTGATAATGGCTGGTTCCCTGGCCCTACTATTTTTGATGCCGGTGATATAATCGCCCCCTACGGTAATGGTGCCCCCCCTGGAACTTTATCTCCTGAAGCACCACGTTCAAGACCAGGATATATTCAGGCTGATACAGTAGATGAAATTCGTAAGGCGGTTCGGCGTACGGTTTTCTATGGCGCTAATACTATTAAGATATTGTCAGAAAACCCGACGTATAGTGAAGATGAAATTCGTGCAGCCGTAAACGAGGCGGAACGTCTTGGAGTTCGGGTGAGTGTCCATGTCGGCGGCAAGGGTGTTACCGATGTTATTTTGGGTGGTGCGCACTCTGTTGAACATGGTTTGTTTATGACGGATAAGCAGCGGTCTCTTATGAAAAAACATGGTGTATGGTTGGTACCTACTCTTTTTTCACCAGAACATTTAAAGGTTGCCAAGGGCTCTTCAGACAAGAGGGCCGAAAAAGTGGCAGAGATTCTGTTTGATACTTTGCAGCGAGCCCATCAAGCTGGCGTTAAATTAGCCTTCGGCCCGGATATTATTGCCGACTTGCCAGATAAAGACCGCGCTGAAACTGCTTTAGCTACGCTCAGCATTTGGACGGCAGCAGGTATTCCACCATCAGATATCCTAAGAAGTATGATCACTGAGCCTGCTGAACTGTTGGGTATAGAGAATGAGAGAGGCGCAATAAAGGCAGGGTTTAAAGCGGATATTATCGCTACCCCGAATAATCCTCTGGAAAATATCGATGCGCTTGGTGGGGTGAGCTTTGTTATGAAAGAGGGCGCAGTTATCGTGGCTCCGTGATTTTAAAGAACACTTGTTGTGGGTGAGTTCATTCTCTAAATGCTCCTGAATCAAATCTGAGGCTGGAGTGAGCTCACTCTAGCAGCTCGTTGTGTTGGCTTTGATGTTGTGCTTACTCTACTTTGGTTCTGGATTTTGACTGATACACTCAGGTTATAAAGGCGGCATCAATGTTTTAATATGTGCTTCAATCTCTGATGCACTCTTCCTTATAGCATCTATTTCTATAACTCCATTAATCAGCGTATCCCCCTCTAACCCAAGTAAATATCTAAGTGTTAGTAGTCCGTCGGTAAGAGCATTGACTGTACCATTACCATCAATATCAGCGAGATCCCCCAGACTGTCAATTCGAGATTTAATTTCTGATGACTCTGTGTAAACTGCATCAGGTGATATTGCTCCTGCTGTAAGACTTTGCCCCTCTAGACCAAACAGAGCTCTTAACAAAAGAAGGCCATCGCTTAGAGCGTCATATTGATTATTGCCGTCAATATCAATGGTGTAAAGTGGGTTGCTCTCAGTATCTCGGATAGTTAAATTCGATCCTCCATTCTCCAGTTCCGGCATCCATCGAAATAGGAACAGTTGCCGTCCAATTCCCATCTTGTGCTGTACCAGATTCCAAAACAAAGTTACCCCTAATCCAGGTTTCATAGGCACTGTTGGGGCGGTATAGCCTGTAACCTGACCCCTCGGTGACACCAACATTGTCAGTGACATGTGCAGTTAAGGTGACCGTTGCATCCCCAGAGCTTGTATCTACTGTTGTAGGGCTAAATGAAAATGAGGAAACCAATGGCGATGCTGCTTCCACAGCAAACCCAAGCTAGAAAAGGATGATATAGCGATGGTAATTAAAAATGAATGAGCTTGAAAATTTCTCATTGTTTAGGCGCAGGTAAAATTATATTCATTTCAGTAAAGCCTGTTGATTGTAGGTTGGTATATTTATTTTTCCTATCTATTTTTAAACTAGATCGGAATTCTCATCAGGACAGGGCTCTGGATAGGGTTTAGATTTCTAATAGTGCTCAGAGTAGGCTGATTAAAGCAGTCTTTGGGCTTTAAAGGTCACTAAGTTTTTAAATTGAATATGCAGGTGGGGTTTTTTGTATGGAGAGGGTTGATAAAAACAGCCTGTAGGCTGTTTTGACCCCTTTGGGGCATCGTCGCGTTGCTTATTGCCAGGGATGGCATGTATGCAGATTTTGCAGGAGCAAAAATCTGTCCTCGTCCAAACTCTGCCGTAGGCATAGTTTGTGAACCTCTTATCGGTTCAAGTCCCGGTTGGAACTTAGAGAGATAGTTGGCTTTTGCAGCCGAATAGGCTTTGGATATCTATGGTGCCCAGGAGAGGACTTGAACCTCCACCCCCTTGCGAGGACCAGCACCTGAAGCTGGCGTGTCTACCAATTTCACCACCTGGGCATATATCTAGATGGGTTTTTACTTTCCTTGACCGAGACTGTTTCCTCGATCTTTGTGATCAGCTTTTGTGGTCGAATTGCACCAGCTCTCACAGCGGGCGCGAACTATAGTAACCGCTGATGTTTTTGTCAATTAGAAGACGCAAATTTGATGATTTTGTGATCTGATCTTGTGGTTTATAGCTCTGGTTTTGCCAGTATTGCGCTGTCGCAGGCTATTTTGTGGTGAAGACTCTGTGGAGCTGAGCTTCAAGGGAATGCAACAGGGATGATCATTGATGGTTGTGACGCAAACATATTAATCTACAAGGAGTTAGACAATGTTGAAAAAAAGGTTGAACAAAAGTAAGAAAATTCTCTGGATTGGGGCTGCTCTTATTGCGCTCGGTGGTTCTTCCATTGTTACTGCTGCGCCAGCAGACAAGGGTAGGGCGTTAGTCTCTGATCAGGCCCAGCAGCAGGTCAATATTAATACTGCATCGGCATCCGAGTTGGCATCTTCTCTTAAGGGGGTGGGTTTGAAAACCGCCCAAGCTATAGTGGCCTATAGAGACGCCAATGGAGATTTTCAGAGTCTTGATGGCCTGATGATGGTCAAAGGTGTGGGAAGTAAAACAATCAAGAAAAATATGCAGCGAATAACGCTCGAATAACAACCTGCTGCTGTTAGATAATCCGGTCGCTTAGGCGGCCGTTTTTTTTGTCTGTCTATTTTAAAAAGCCCTATTTTATGGGGCTTATTTAGGACTCGAGTAAGTCATTTACCCCCTATAGAATAGGCTTTGACCTTCTATCTTCGGTTCCTTTTTTGCATGCCATTCTGTAGGATGCGCGCATAATTATTATAATTCTGGTGCACAAAAATCTATGCGTTCATTATTTAAATCATTATCCAATCCTTTTGTTCTCGATCTTCGCGCGTTGGCGTTGACGCGAATTGGGGTTGGCGCATTGATTTTGATCGATCTTTTGTTGCGCGCGCCCAGTTTTATGGCATTTATGACCGATCAGGGTGTGATGTCCCGCGAGATGTCGATGTCAGTAAATTCTGGCTGGCACTGGTCGTTGTATTGGATTAATGCCGAACCCCTATGGGCCATGGCGCTGATGGTTATCGCTGCAGGTTTTGCGATTATGCTGATGCTTGGCCTGCGCACACGACTGGCATCGATCGCCAGCTTTATATTCCTTGCATCCCTGCACACTCGCAATCCTTATCTTCAGCAGGGTGGTGATAACCTATTGTTGCTCTTGACCTTCTGGGGTTGCTTTCTTCCCTGGGGTGAGCGTGCCTCTATCGATGCCTCTATGGTCCGCGAGCCGCGAGCATCAAACCGCTACTTCAGTGCGGTAAGTGTGGCGCTGGTATTGCAGGTTATGTCGGTATATTTTTTCTCTGCGCTGCTTAAAACCGGCTTTGAATGGGTACGTGATGGCACCGGCATTTACTATGCCTTGCACAATGATCAGGTCGCCTTTGGTCTGGCATCTCTATGGCGTGACTGGCATGGGTTTACTGGCGTGCTGACACACTATGTCTGGTGGCTAGAGTTGATCGGGCCAATAATAGCCTTAAGCCCACTGTGGTTTGCAGGTTTTCGTACACTGGTCGTGGTTGCACTTATCGCCATGGAAATAGGCTTTATGTTCAATCTGCGAATTGGTCTGTTCCCGTTTATCTCCAGTCTGTCCCTTATTGCCATTTTGCCCTCCTCGGTTATGGATTTTTTGTGGCGCTCGGAAAAGTCGAAAGAGCAGGTTAAGCCTCTTATACAGATGTATTTCGATAAGGAATGCGTCTTCTGCGAGAAAACCTGTTACCTGCTTCGCTACCTGCTCGGGCTAAATGCAACCATTGCAGCGGCTCAGGATGATAAGCAGATAGGGCCTATTCTAGAGCGTGAAAACAGCTGGGTAGTGGTCGACGAGCAGGGTGTTCAGCGTTTACGCTGGGAAGCGCTGGTATTTGTTATACAGTCTAATGCCAGATTTGCCTGGATCGCGAAGCAGATGCAAAAAGCCGGTGCTACCGGAGATCGCGTCTATAACTGGATCGGCGATCATCGCTATGGTTTCGGAACCCTGACTGCCCGCTGGATGCCCTGGCGTAAAACCTATCCCCGTGTAGGCATAGTTGGTTCAGTATTTGTCGCTGTTCTGACCGCGCTGCTGTTCTGGCAGAACCTGTCTTCAATTAAGGTCTGGAACCCAGTGCATGGAATAGATACAGGTGTTACCCGAGGCTATCGAATTCCCGCGCCAGGATTTTTTGACCCGCTTTATCGCAGTCTCCGCCTCGAGCAGTACTGGAGTATGTTTGCCCCTTATCCGCAAAAGAACGATGGCTGGTTTATAACCCCCGGTATTTTGAGAAATGGCAAGTTGGTTAATGTGACTGCCGATAAGCTCGAATTACCCACCGCAGAGCGTCCTGAGAGCAGCGAGCAGTTTAAAAGCTATCGCTGGCGCAAGTATAAAAACTTCCTTTGGTTAAAGCGCAATGCAAAGCATCGCACCCATTATGGTGCCTGGGTTTGCCGAGACTGGAATAGCAGGCATGAAGGTGCTGAGCGGCTAGAAGCCTTTAATATGTACTTTATTAAAGAGCCTACAAGGCCGCCGGGAATAACACCGCGGGTAACGACCCATAGATTGTTGCGCTATCACTGCCGAGATGCGAGCTTATTGTCCAAAAGGCCTCTTGAGAATGCAATCAGGTCTCAGGGCGAAAAAAACCTCATGAGAACACTGAATATGTGATAAATTCGCGCACTGCTGTTTGTTTTTCAGCCATGAAAAACGTCTAGAAATATCGCAGTAACTAATAACTTATTAACTTAGCTAATTATGGTGCTATGCGCCAACCAAGGGGCTGTAGATTTTGCAGAAAGAGACTCCACTTCTTATTAACGACGACCAGATTGATCTTCTTGAAGTATTCCGCGCGCTCTGGAGTGGCAAGAAGCTAATTGTTGGCTTATCGTCAGCTTTTGCAGTTCTTTTCGTAACCATAGCTTTGATGATGCCGGATAGGTACAAAGCTGCGTCTGTATTAGCTCCAGTCACCCCACAATCCACAGGCTTACCGCGAGCTTTAAGTCGGTTAGGGGGTATAGCTTCTTTTGCTGGGTTGAGTGTTGGGATTGGGGATGGTAGTGAAGCTCAAATCGCTCAGGAAATTATGGGATCCTGGGGCTTTATAGATAAATTTATTGAAAAAAATAATCTTCAAGTACCCTTATATGCAGTCTCAGGTTGGGACAAAGGTAGTAACAGCCTAATCATAAATAGTGATATTTACGATGAGAAAAACCAAAAGTGGTTAATTGAGGGTGCTGATGGGCAGGTAGGTGCACCCTCAAGTTGGAAGCTGTATAAACGATTTTCCGATATGCTGACGATTATCCCGGATTCGGAAGCCGGTTTGGTTACATTGAGCGTCGAGCACTATTCTCCCCATATTGCCAAACAGTTGGTTGATCTACTCTTTGAAGAGATCAACAGGCATATGCAGCAGAGAAAATTAAACAAGGTCAATAGCAATATTGAATACCTCGAAGCTCAGGTTGAGGGAACTTCAATTTCCTATATGGAAAATGTGTTTTACACCATCATTGAAGAACAGATTAAAAACAAGATGCTTGCAGAAGCTACCCCTGAACACACATTTGTTGTGGTTAGCCAAAGCATGGTTCCCGAAGAACGGTCAGGGCCCAAGCGTCTTCTTGTAGTTGTACTTGGTAGTTTCATTGCAGTTATTTTTTCAATGCTCGTTGTTTTGATAAGGCACTCACTTCGTGCCTCAAAAAGTAACAACTAAGTAGAATCGAATAAAACCGGTGCCCAAATGAGCCTCGATGCAGTAATTACATTAGTAGTTTTATCCAGCTTCCTCGTTGTCGCAATCAGCGGCCGCATAGCTGTCGATATTGCCTTAGCTCTTTGTATGACTGCTCTGCTGGTATTTGGTGTATTAACGCCCAACGAAGCATTTGAAGGCTTTTCAAACCCCGCACTTTTTATTATTGGCAGCTTTTATATTGTCTCCTCCGCCTTAAAGGAAAGTGGCGCATTACACTGGTGGATTATGCGCTGGCTGGGCAAGAACAGATCTGTCAAAGGTGCTATCCCACTAATTATGGCACCAGTTGCGGTTAGTAGCTCAGTGATCAGCAACACGCCGGTAGTGGCCATATTTATTCCGCTGATACAGGATTGGGCAAGGCGCCATAACCTATCGGTATCCAAGTTATTGATACCCCTCAGCTACGCATCGATTTTGGGTGGTACCTGCACACTGATTGGCACCAGCACCAATATCATCATTGTAGGCCTGCTGCAGGGGTCTCCAGAGGTCGAGAGCCTAAACCTGTTTAGTCCGGCGGCAGTGGGACTGCCTCTGATACTGATGGGAATTGCTTACTTTGTTTTTATCGGTCATCGACTATTGCCTGAGCGCAAAAGTCTCGGCGAAGACCTTATTGATACCCGCCAGTATGCGGTGTCTATGAGGGTAGAAGAGGGCGGTGTACTGTCCGGAATGTCTATTGCCGATGCAGGCCTGCGTCACCTTCAGTACAGCTTCCTCTCTGAAATTCAATCCAGAGGCCATGTGATACCAGCGGTCGGCCCAGAGGAAATTCTTAGCGACAACGATATTTTAGTCTTTGTGGGTCAGCCAGAAGCGGTTAGTGAACTGCGCCAAATGCGTGGTCTTGCGCCAGCCGAAAATGAAGTATTAGAGCTCGACGTTCCCTACAGCAGTCGCGCACTTATTGAAGCCGTAGTTTCTCCGGTCTCAAATATGATTGGTAAGACCGTAAAGGCGACAACTTTCAGAACCATGTTTGGCGGCGTAATCCTGTCAATTTCCCGCAATGGCAAGCGAATCAACGAAAAAGTCGGCAATATTGTTATCAAACCCGGTGATACTCTTCTGTTGGAAGCGGCCCGCGGATTTGTTCGTCGTCATCGCTACAATCGCGACTTCCTGCTGTTAAGCCGAATTGATGATGCCACTATTCCCGATGTTACCAAGGCACCAATTGCTCTGGCTCTATTGGGGCTGTTTATTGTTGTGGTTTTGTTGGGTCTTATGTCACTGGTGGCCGCATCACTAATGCTGGTAGCCGCGCTGGCTGTAACCCGCTGTATCTCTCTTGAATTTGCCCAGCGCAGTATTGATATGCGAGTTATTCTCGCCATCGGGGCATCGCTGTCTCTCGGCTTTGCCCTGCAAAAGACCGGACTCGCCGATCTCGCCGCTCAGGGGATTATGTCCCTGGCTGACGGCAACCCATTCTTAAACCTACTGCTCTTATATCTGGTAACCGTTGCCGCCACAGAACTGATTACCAACAATGCGGCTGCAGTATTGATGTTTCCACTGGCTCAGGCGCTCAGTACCGAGCTTGACGTGAGTTTATTGCCCTTTGTAATGACCATAATGTTTGCCGCATCGGCAAGCTTTCTGACCCCCTTTGGTTACCAGACCAATCTGATGGTTCAGGGCCCCGGAGGCTATCAGTTTTCTGATTACTTTCGGGTCGGGTTATTACTCAGCATACTCGTGGGAGTCATGGTGGTATTTATGGTGCCAATTATTTGGCCCTTCTAGCTAACTGAATTATCTCAGCTATACTAATGTAGAAAAAATCCTCAAGGCTCTTTTAAGAGGAGTTATAAAGAGTTATGAAGATTTAGAAAACCTTATATAGCAGGGTAATTTTAATTTAAATATTAATATATCTGATTGTTATAAATCAGATTGAAAAAGCCTCGTAGAGGCCAATCCAAGAGAGAGATGAATGACTGAATTAACCTGTTTTAAGGCCTATGATATTCGTGGACAACTGGGCACTGAGTTAAATGAAGAGATAGCCTATCGAATTGGGCGCGCTTATGCCGAATTTCTACAACCTAAAAGTATTGTCCTGGGCGGCGATGTTCGCTTAACCAGTGAAGCCCTTAAAACAGCCCTTAGTGAGGGTATCCGTGATGCAGGGTCGGATGTTATTGATATTGGCATGGTAGGCACCGAAGAAGTCTATTTCGCCACCTCCCACCTCAATGCCGACGGTGGTATCGAAGTAACCGCCAGTCACAACCCCATTGATCACAATGGTATGAAGCCCATTCGTGAGGGCTCAAGACCAATTAGCGCCGATACAGGCCTGTTGGATATCAAACAGCTCGCAGAGCAAAATCAATTCTCTCCTGCGGTTCAGGAACAGCGTGGTGGCTATACCAAAGTCTCGATTCTGGAACCCTACCTCGACCACCTGCTAGGTTATTTGGACACCTCCAAAGTTAAGCCGCTCAAACTGGTTATGAATGCAGGTAACGGTGCAGCTGGTCATGTGGTAGATGCTATTGAAGAGCGCTTTGCAGCGCTAAACCTGCCGATTGAATTAATTAAGATCAACAATGAGCCAGACGGCACATTCCCCAACGGCATCCCCAACCCCATTCTTCACGAAAATCGTGCACCGACCATTGATGCGGTTCTCGAGCACGGAGCAGATATGGGAATAGCCTGGGATGGCGATTTTGATCGCTGCTTCCTGGTTGATGAAAAGGGCAACTTTATTGAAGGCTACTATATTGTCGGCCTATTGGCAGAAGCCTTTCTATTGAAAAACCCGGGAGCCAAAGTTGTTCACGACCCAAGGCTTACCTGGAACACCATCGAAGTCGCGAAAAAGAACGGCGGCGAAGCGATTCAGTCAAAAACTGGACACGCCTTTATTAAAGAGCGCATGCGCGCCGAAGATGCCATTTATGGCGGAGAGATGAGCGCCCACCATTATTTCCGTGACTTCTTTTACTGCGACAGCGGTATGATCCCATGGTTACTGGTTGTGGAGCTGGTATCTAGCACCGGCAAGCCTCTCTCAGAGCTGGTCAATGATATGGTTCTAGCCTACCCATCACCGGGTGAGCTCAATCGCAAAATTGCCGATCCCGCCGCCGCTATTCAACGAGTACGCGAGCACTATGAATCAAGTGCACTAGTTATTGATGACACCGACGGAATATCTATGGAATTTCCCGAGTGGCGTTTTAATCTGCGCATGAGTAATACAGAGCCGGTAGTTCGACTGAATCTCGAAACTCGCGGTGATAATGAATTGTTGATTCAATGTCAGGATGAGTTACTTTCTTTATTGGATTAAAGTATATGCAAGCAGGCTAAAATACTTAAGGAGATGGATGTAGGCATGAAAGAGGGGAGCTGGTTTTTACTTCAGACGAAATCAAGGCAGGAAGCCCGGGCGTTAGAGAATCTAGAGCGTCAGGGCGTAGATTCTTTTTGCCCAATGGTTCGTGTGGAAAAAGTTTCTCGAGGTACCAGAGTTGTTAAAGAGGAAGCGCTTTTCCCCAGCTACCTATTTGTAAACTTTAATCAAAGCAAAGTGTCTGCTACATCAGTTCGCTCTACCAGGGGAGTTAGTCACTTTGTCACCTGTGGAGGTTCTCCAGTTGTAGTGCCGAAAAACCTTATTGAACAGCTGAGAAAACGCACAGGCTCAAACAGTGATGAGCTAGTTTCTGATCTGCCAAAGATTGGTGATCAACTCCAGATTATCGATGGCCCATTTAGAGGCCTCAATGCAGTATTTACGGAAATTGACGGTAACCAACGCGCTGTTGTTTTAGTTGATTTACTCAATCAACAGGTAAAAGCATCGCTACCGTTTAAAAGCCTGACGGCCACTGATAAAGGCCCCGATTAAAGTGTTTGCAATAAAAGTAGGATATGATCGGAACTACTCACAATTGAATGGATGCAAAACAACAGACTATGAGATTAATTATGTTTAAGACCCCGCCTTTTTATGCCTTTTGTATTGGCATAGTATTAATGTCACTAAGCGCACTGCTGTCCGCTCAGGATTTATCTCTTAGTTCAGCTCAGGAAAGCATAAAAGAAGCTCGGCAACTCTGTAGTGGCATGAGTGAGTCAAACAAGCGCCTCGCCAAATCTGCCGGTTATGATATTAATAAGCTGTGTAGCAGCCTTGATCTCTTTGAGCTATCCGAAAGTGCGGTCGACGATGAGCCGTTGGTCTTGCCCCGTGAAGAAGTAACAGGGGCTAAGGACAAAGGTTTGCAGCCACTATTGCCCTCAACTGAAGAGCTCAGTGAAGTGGCTAAAGCGGACGCTTTAAGTGTCTATGGCTACGATCTCTTTTCTGGAGAGCCCACCAGTTTTGAGCCCGCATCACGAATCCCAGTTTCTCCCAGCTATATTCTTGGGCCTGGCGATACTGTGCAGGTGCTTTTTTATGGCAAAGTAAATGAATCCCATAAACTGGAAATTAACCGCGACGGCTCCATAGACTTCCCACAACTTGGGCCGGTCAGCCTTGCAGGCATGACCTTTAGTGACGCCAAAAAGCTATTACAGCGCCGTATTAAAGAAGAAATAATTGGTATCGAAGCCAGTATCAGCCTGGGTGAATTGCGCTCCATGCAGGTATTTATGTTGGGAGAAGCCTACAAGCCTGGTACCTATACCATCTCCGCACTTTCCACCATCACCAATGCCCTGTTCCTATCTGGTGGACTCAGCGATATTGCCTCGCTGCGCAACCTGCAGTTAAAACGTGCAGGTAAAGTTGTTGCCAATTTAGACCTCTATGATTTGCTGTTACACGGCGATACCAGCGATGATGCACAGTTGCAGTCCGGCGATACTATTTATATCCCCACCATCAATAAGACTGCGTCGGTCAATGGCCAAGTGCGCCGACCCGCTATCTATGAGCTTAAAGGCACGGTAACTGCCCAGCAGCTTATAAAGCTAGCCGGTGGTTTAACCCCTAAAGCCTTTTCGAAAAGCGCCCGAATTCACCGCGTTGGCAATTCAGGGTTTATGGGTGTAATTGACATCGATTTAAGTACATCGGAAGGCCAGAAAACCCCGATCAAAAGTGGTGACCTGTTAGTGGTCGACAGCGCAGTAGAGCAGCAGGAAATGGTTGTCACACTATCCGGACACGTACACTATCCAGGTAATTTTTTATGGCGTGACGGACTGCGAATCTCGGATCTGGTAAAAAGCCTTGGCAGTCTAAAGCCCAATGCAGATCTGGACTTTGCCCTGATTCATCGCGAACTGCCCCCAGTGGGAAAAATAGAACCATTGTTTGTCGACCTGCGTGCAGTGCTCGCCGATCCAGACAGCAGTGCCAATATCAAATTCCTTCCCCGCGACAAACTTATTATTTTCTCTAATGAGGCAAACCGCGCCGCAAAGCTTGAAGAGCTAGTGCAGTTATTAAGATTGCAATCGCGGTCTGGAGAAATGGCACGGGTTGTAACCATCACCGGTACCGTTCGCTCTCCGGGGGAATATCCGCTGACTAAAGACATGACCCTGACTCAGTTAATTGCGACGGCAGGTGGGCTCAAAGAAGAGGCTTACACACAGGTTGTCGAACTTTCTCGCCATGACTTTACCAACATAGAAAAAGCAGAAGCAGACCATTTCGCCATCACCTTAGCCGAAGCCATAGGTGATCCGAGCAAAGACCCAACACTGCAGCCCTACGATGTTGTTTCGGTACGCACCATTCCTGAATTTAGAGAAGCCCTGAGTATTAGCCTGATGGGAGAGGTTAGATTTCCGGGGCACTACCGATTTAAGCGTGGAGAGAAATTAAGCGAGGTTATCAAGCGCGCCGGAGGCTTGACCCAGCACGCACATATAGATGCAGCCGTTTTTACCCGTGAAGTACTGCGTGAACAAGAAACCAAGCAATTACAAGAATTGCGCGAGCGTCTGCGCGCAGATATTGCCGCAAGTAGTCTGGAAAAGACCAATGAAGGCAAGTCGTCCAGCCTGGACGATTCGACCAAAATACTTGCAGAGCTGGAAGCCAGTTCAGCACTAGGACGGCTAGTTATAGACCTTTCTGGTATTCTGGACGGCAACTTAGACGACATTATTTTAAAAAATGGAGACTTGCTGGTTATCCCTGAATACCGTCAAGAGGTATCCGTGGTTGGTGAAATCCAGCATCCTTCATCACATTTATTTAATAGAACTTTAAAGATTGATGATTATATTGATCTTAGTGGCGGTGTGACTCGCCGCGCCGACAACAAGCGTATATATGTTGTAAAAGCTGATGGATCAGTGTCCTTGCCGGGTCGCTCTGGCTGGTTTAAACACAGAATCAACAATATTGAGCCGGGAGATACAGTTATAGTTCCCCTGGATGTCGATCGTCGCCGCAAGCTAACGCTCTGGGGTGAAGCCAGTGCTATTGTTTACCAGCTAGCGCTAGGTGCAGCAGCAATCAACAGCTTTTAGATAAAAAATTGAAGGATATTAGAAATGATAAAGATACAACGAAATATAGTGAGCAATAATAAAAAACCAAATGGCTGGCTTAGAGGTTGTTTTTTGTTTCTTGTTCTTTCGGTGAACGCATCTTTTCTCGCCGCCGCAGAGCCATGGATTGACACCAGAGATTCTGGACTGCGAGTTGATATAGAGAGACTCTCCAGCGCCGGCATTATCAAGGTCCCTATCAATACTCGACCACTAATGTGGTTGAGTATCATTAATAATCTTGAAGCGACTGACAGTAAAGCGGTTCCAGAGAATCTAAAAAATAGCTACGCACGAGTTCTGACCGCAGGAAAAAAAGCCGCGCGCATTCACAGGCCCAGCCAGTCAGTCAAGCTGTCAGTTGCCAATCAATCACAGCTATTTCGCCACTTCGGAGACAAAGCTCGTGAAGAAGCCGAGCTAACCCTGCGCCGCAGCGACATCACAGAAAACTTCACCTACAACCTCGAGATAACTAAAACCAACAACCCCTGGGATGGTGAAGAAACACATTACGACAACAGCTACTTCGGTATGGTTATGGGTAACTGGATTGGGCTTATTGGCAGCGTTGAGCGCTGGTGGGGCCCATCCTGGAACAGCAGCTTAATTTTGACCAATAATGCCCGCCCAACGACTGGCATAAGCTTGCAGCGCAATTACTCCGAACCCGTCGATTTTCCATTTCTAAGATGGGTAGGTCCCTGGACCACCAATATGTTTATCACCAAGCTGGATGATGAGCGCTTTATCAAAGATGCCAAGTTGGTCGGCATGACAGTTGGATTCCGTCCTACTCAGTCTCTGGAAATCAACCTGCGACGCACCGCGCAGTGGGGAGGCGAGGGCAGACCTGAAAGCTTAAGCAATTTCTTTAAACTGATGACCGGTCTTTCGGACAACTGTGTTGAAGAAAGCTGCAAAATTGAAGAGCCTGGCAATCAGTTAGGGGGCATAGACTTCCGCTGGGATTTACCCTGGTTGGATGCATCCCTGTATGGCCAGACCATCGGTGAAGATGAAGCCGGCGGATTGCCTTCTCGTCGAGCCAGTCAGGTGGGTATGAAGTTCGATCTGACTAGCCAGTGGTTTGAGGGCTCGGTATTTATTGAGCATGATGGCACCAGCCTTACGTCCGCCGAAAAGCAATATAACACCCTCTACAATCACCGAATTTACCGTTCTGGCTACCGCTATGAAGGTCGAGTGATTGGCGCCACCTGGGACAACGACTCAAAAGTGACCAGCTTTGGTGCAATCGGCCACCTCAGTAATGGCGATCAAATCGAAGCGCGCTACAGCTATGGTGATATTAATTATGACAGTCTGGATGAAGACCCTGACTCTCGTCATTCAATCACCTCCAAGAAAACAGCACTGAATACAATTTCAGCGAAATGGCTGCGTCCTTTTGCCTGGGGTGATGTAGAAATTGAAGGCCGCTACACCGATGAAATAATTGATCAATTTGGTCGTCAGGAAGACAAACTGCGCGTAGCCGCGTCAGTTAGCTACAATTTTTATTAATAGCTAGTCATATTAGTAACTAGTCTTATTAGTATTAAGTAGTTCGGCTTACTAGCCTGCCAAACCCAAAGAAACGAATGCTGAGGGATCACCAGATCCCTCAGCACTAATCACAATAGAGCGAAGCGACCAGAGACCTCATCACACCACAAGCAGCATAGGAAGGCTGACTAAAAAACAGCCGTAAAAACGCAAGTTAAGCGAAAATTAAACAAAGGAATTGTTTACAGTTTATGGAAAAAACTGAAAGGAAGAACTACAAAGGGATTATCCTCGCCGGCGGCTCAGGAACACGCCTGCACCCGATCACACTGGCCGCCTCAAAGCAGCTGCTGCCAGTCTACGACAAGCCGATGATCTACTACCCCCTGTCAGTATTGATGCTGGCCGGAATCCGCGAAGTATTAATTATCTCAACCCCCCTCGACCTGCCGGGCTTTAAGCGAATGCTTGGCGACGGCAGTCAATTTGGCATAAGCCTCAACTATGCCGAACAGCCATCCCCGGACGGGCTCGCCCAAGCCTTTATTATCGGCGAAGAATTTATTGGCGACGACAATGTCGCACTGGTACTCGGCGACAATATCTTCTACGGCCAACACTTCACAAAAAAACTCGAAAATGCCACACAGCGCGAGCAGGGCGCAACCATCTTCGCCTACCATGTCAACGACCCCGAACGTTTTGGTGTTGTCGAATTTGATGCTCAGGGCAAAGCCGTCAGTATTGAAGAAAAACCCCCGACACCAAAATCCAGATACGCCATCACCGGACTCTACTTTTACGATAACAACGTGATTGAAATTGCCAAAAGTATTAAACCCTCAGCCCGTGGCGAACTCGAAATTACCGATATCAATAACGCCTACCTAGAGCGCGGCGACCTGCATGTCAGCCAGCTCGGGCGTGGCTTTGCCTGGCTAGACACCGGCACCCATGACTCGCTGCTTGAAGCCAGTCAATTTGTGCAAACCGTCGAGCACCGACAGGGCCTGAAAGTCGCCTGCCTGGAAGAAATCGCTTATCGGCACGGCTGGATTTGTAACCAAAGCCTGCAAAAGCAAGCAACCGCACTGCATAAAACCGGCTACGGCCAATACCTACAGAAAGTCGTCGAGGGCTACCAATGAATATTATTGAAACTTGCGTCAAAGACGCAGTCATTATCGAGCCCAAAGTATTTGGTGATGCAAGAGGCTTCTTCCTTGAAACCTATCAAGCCCAACGCTACCAGAATAAAATTCACAACGACCAGCCCTTTGTGCAAGACAACCACTCCCGCTCATCCAGAGGCGTACTCCGTGGGCTGCACTTTCAGAAAACCAAACCCCAGGGCAAATTAGTCCGAGTTGTGCGCGGTGAAGTGTTTGATGTCGTGGTCGACCTGCGCCGAGATTCACCAACCTTTGGTAAATGGCACGGTGTCTGGCTGTCCGAAGACAACCACCGGCAATTCTGGTTGCCCCCGGGAACCGCCCATGGCTTTGTTGTCACCTCAGACAGCGCCGACTTTGAATACAAATGCACCGAATACTACGACCCAAGCGACGAAGGCTGCCTGCTCTGGAATGACCCCCAGCTAAATATCGACTGGCCAATAACCAACCCGATACTCTCCGATAAAGACAAAGTAGGGCAGAGCTTTGCGGAACTAGTTAAAGAGCTAGGTAAAGAGCCATCAGCGAAGTTAGATAAAGAGCCATCAGCGGGACGAGGTAAAGAGCCCTCGGCGAAGTTAGATAAAGAGCCCTCAGCGAAAGGTAAAGAGCCCTCGGCGGAACAAGGTAAAGAGCCCTCAGCGGGACGCGGTAAAGAGCCTTCAGCGAAGTTAGATAAAGAGCCCTCAGCGGAACAAGGTAAAGAGCCCTCAGCGGGGTTAAAGGTATGAAGCTACTCATTACCGGAGCCGCCGGCCAACTCGGCAAAGCCTTTGTCAGCGAACTAAAAGCCAATAAAAACATTCAATTCTCAGCCTACAGCCGCGGCGACCTAGATGTAACCTGTGTCGACGAAGCCCAGACCGTAATAGCCCGAGAGCGCCCGGATTTTGTGATTAACACCGGTGCCTACACCCAAGTAGATCTCGCCGAAACAGAAAAAGAAAACGCCTATCTGGTCAATGAAACCGGCCCAGCCAACCTCGCCGAAGTCTGCAAACGGCTGGATATCCCACTGGTTCACTTCTCCACCGACTATGTCTTTGATGGCAGCAAGCCCAGCCCATGGCTTGAAGATGACGCCACAGGTCCACTGGGAATATACGGCGCCAGCAAGCTCGCCGGAGAAAAAGCCATCACCCAAATTCACAGCAAACACCTGATCTTTCGTACCAGCTGGGTGTTCTCGGAATACGGCCACAACTTTGTAAAAACCATGCTCCATGTCGGCTCCATGCGCGAAAAAATGACCGTTGTCGACGACCAGATAGGCAAGCCCACCTCCGCCAGAGAAATTGTCCGCCTGATATTGCAAATACTGCCAAACATTGAAAACCAATGGGGTATCTACAACCTCGCCCAGCCTCAGGCAGTCAGCTGGTACAGCTTTGCGCAGGCAATCTTTGAGCAAGCCCGCAGTCTCGACAAAGACTATTGGAACAAACATCTATTGATCAGCGACCTGCAGCCAATACCCAGCAGCGAATATCCCACCCATGCCCAGCGGCCCGCCAACTCAGCGCTCGACACCAGCAAACTGGAAAACACCTTTGGCCTCAAAATAAAGCCCTGGCGCGACAGCCTCAATGAAACCATAGGAGCGCTGCAAGACAATGACTGAGTACCAACCACGCAATATCCTAGTCACCGGCGGCGCAGGCTTTATAGGTAGCAACTACGTTCGCTATATGCTCGCCAACTACCCCGAGGTCAATATCCTCAACCTCGACAAACTCACCTACGCCGGCTCAATGGACAACCTGCAAGGACTGGCAGATAAAACCCGCCATCATTTTGTCCAGGGGGATATCTGCGATCGGCCATTAATAGCCAAACTGCTCGAGCAACAGCAAATAGACACCATCGTGCACTTCGCCGCCGAAAGCCATGTCGACCGGTCCATAAGCGGCCCCAGTGAATTTATTCAAACCAATGTAATCGGCACCTTTACGCTACTCGAAGCGGCCAGAACCTACTGGCAAAAAACCAACAGTCTCAATAGCCAGCAATGCCGCTTTCACCATATCTCCACCGACGAAGTATTTGGCACCCTAAAGCTCACGGACCCCGCATTTACAGAAACCACAGCCTATGCACCCAACTCACCGTATTCCGCCTCAAAAGCTGGCTCAGACCATCTGGTAAGAGCCTGGCACCATACCTACGGCCTGCCAGTCACCACCAGCAACTGCTCCAACAACTACGGCCCCTGTCAGCACCCCGAAAAGTTTATACCCATCGTTATAAGAGCCTGTCAGCAGCAGAAACAAATACCCATCTATGGTGACGGCAGCAATATTCGCGACTGGCTGTATGTCGACGATCACTGCTCCGGCATTGATGCCGTCGTGCGCAGAGGCGTACTAGGTGAAACCTATAATATCGGTGGTATCAATGAATGGGCCAATATCGATATCTGTCGCACCATCTGCGACCTGATGGACAAACAAAACCCGGATGCCGCCCCCCACCGAAAACTAATTAGCTTTGTCACCGACCGACCCGGGCACGACTGGCGGTACGCCATAAACGCAGAAAAAATAGCCAAACAGATTGGCTGGAAACCACAGGAAACCTTTGAAACAGGCATAGCCAAAACAGTGGGTGCACAATGCTTAGCCGAAGCCTAGTCAACCCACTTTTATTTCTGCAGCGTTCTGTTTTCCTGCAGAGCTGGGTTTTCCTGTCATCCCGACAGATCTCAGTTTCCCTGCCATCCCGACAGAGCTCAGTTTTCATGTTATCCCGACAGGGCTCAGTTTCCCTGTCGTCCCGACAGAGCCCAGTTTTCCTGTCGTCCCGACAGAGCGAAGCGACGAGGGATCTCCCACTAAACACCCAAGGCACCTAACCCCAGCACCTGACTGAACAAAAAAATAAAGGACTACAACCATGCAAAATGATATGCACCTAAACCAACCAGTCGACGAGGAAATTGACCTGCGGGAACTGGCATCCGTAATCTGGGCAGGCAAAAAAATCATCCTCACCGTCACCAGTCTATTCGCCATAACAGCCCTAATAGTCGTACTCCTGATCCCCAATCAATACCAAGCCACAGCGGTGGTGTCCCCAGCCCAGAGTGGCGGCGCCTCTATACTCGGAGATATGAGTTCACAACTTGGAGGGCTAGCCTCTCTAGCCGGAATCAAAGTTCCATCGGACGAAGGGGGAGAAGCCCAAGCCGCCATAGAAATAATGCAATCCTGGAGTTTTATCGAAAAATTTATAAAGACCAACAACCTGAGCGCCGAACTCTTTGCCGCCAACGGCTGGGACAGGGAAACCAACAGCCTCAGCTATGACAGCAGCCTCTACGATAGCCAGCAAAAAAATTGGGTAAGAACCCCACCAGCAGGTAAAACCATCGAACCCACCAGCTGGGAACTATACGAGACATTCTCTAAACGACTGCAAGTGATAACCGACAAAACAACCGGAATGATCTCCATCTCTATCGAATATTATTCCCCAATACTTGCCCAGCAATGGGTAGGCCTCTATATCAACACCGTTAATGACTATATGCGCAGCAGAAAACTACAACAGGCAAACAGCAATATTGAATACCTCGAAGCCCAGATAGAAAAAACCGCCATCGCCGGCATGAAAGAAGTCTTCTACCAAGTCATTGAAGAGCAGATAAAAAACAAAATGCTCGCCGAAGCCAGCCCAGAGTATGCCTTTGTCACCGTAAGCCCAGCCATGGTACCAGAGGAAAAGTCGACCCCGAAAAGAGCGCTGATCTGCGTATTGGCCGTACTTTTGGGCGCCATGATATCCATATTTGCCGTGTTGGTAATGCACTATGGACAGCAGCCAAAAAGCAATAGATCACCCATAGAATCCTGATCTAGAACAACTGGCACACAACAGTAAATTTATTCAGCAAATAAACTGGCAACTGCACCAGTTTGTACTACTTTTAAAACATCGTTCACGGACTGTACGATCGGGTCAAAACAGAGACCCAAGTCATATAAAAGCAGGAGCTCATGACCGGCTCCTGCGGTAGCCTGTCAGGAGGAAAAATTATGCTTATGGACACCCAGGAATACTACTACCGCACCCTCAAACTTCTTCAAAAAAAACCCGAACTTACCCAGCGTCAAATCGCCGAAAACCTCGGTGTCAGCCTCGGCAAAGGCCACTATGTGGTTAAAGCTCTGGTCGATGTTGGCTGTGTAAAAATCGAACACTTCCAAAAATCAGATAACAAGATCGGCTCTATGTACGTCTTGACCCGTAAAGGCCTGCGCGAGAAAGCGAGGTTGGCCAAGCGGTTTTTGAAGTATAAGCAGGATGAGTATAAGCGGCTGCAGAAGGAGATTCGGTCGTTGAAGGGTGAGGTTGATAGGGCTTAATAAGTGTGAAGGTTTGCGGAACTACAGATATAAAAGAATAGTTAATTGTTCTGGATATTCTAGGAAATAATAAATGGATGTACAAAATATACTTGTTACCGGAGGTGCTGGTTATATAGGCTCTCATGTTTTAGTGGCACTAATTGCCAGTGGATATAACCCGCTTGTAATCGATAACTTCACAAATAGTTCTAAAAAATCTATACAGAATTGCCAGAAAATCACAGGAAAGCTTATCGAAGTGGTGGAGGGAGATGTTGGCGATGTAGAAATTCTAGAGAATTTGTTTACACAAAAAAACATTTCTGCCGTCATACATTTAGCTGCTTTAAAGTCCGTCAATGAGTCATGCGTCGAACCATTAAAGTATTTTAAAAATAATGTTGCTAATACATTGACGCTAGTTGAGGCCATGAAAAGAAATGGAGTTCATAACTTGATTTTCTCTTCTTCTGCTGCAGTTTATGGAAATGCGTCTGTTATTCCTTTGACAGAAAATTGCCACACTAAGCCTACAAATCCATATGGGGCTTCTAAGTTGATGTGTGAGGAAATTCTAAAAAGTTTAGTTACTACATGTGATGGTCAAGGTAGTGACCCTTGGAAAATAGTTAACTTACGTTACTTTAATCCAGTAGGAGCTCATGAATCTGGGACTATCGGCGAGAATCCAAGAGGTGCCCCCGCCAACCTTGTACCTTATATTTGTGAGGTCGCAAATGGACATCAAGAAAGACTTAAAGTCTACGGTGATGATTACAACACCCCTGATGGAACTGGCCTCCGTGATTATATTCATATTATGGATTTAGCTAAAGGTCATGTATCAGCTCTGAATTGGATTTTAAAATTGGAAAAAAACGAAAAGTGTTGCGAAGTGATTAATTTGGGTGTTGGTAGAGGTATTAGTGTATTTGAGATGGTTAAACGCTTTGAAGCTATCACTGGGATAAATATTCCCTTAAAAGTAACCGAAAGAAGACCTGGTGATGTTGCTGAGTCATATTCATCTGCGGGAAAAGCATATAGTTTATTGGGTTGGAAAACAGAGTATTCATTAGATCAGATGCTAGGTTCTGCATGGCTATGGCGATCCAATTATCCAAGGGGTTACGAATAGCTCGTGACAAATAAAACATTATAGGGGTTGATTTTTGGGCGAGACATATTGGGTTTATGTATCTATATTTGTGCTTTCATTTGCAAACAGCAGTATGGAATTACAGACTTATTTCTTCAGATATGCTGGAAGTGTTACAAAAAATCGATCTATGGGTTGGGCGTTGCATAACGCATATTTCACGATAAATAGAGCTTTTGCTTTAGCTATAATATTTTTGATGGCGCTTATGTTAGATTTAAACACCTCTTCAACGGAGATGGCGGGGCTTTGTTACTGTGCAATTCTTGGCGCTGTGTGCGCTAATATTTCAATTGCATTTAATGAAGATTGCGTAAAAGAGAAGTCTATTGAAGCTCTTGAGATTTATCGAAGTAGCGGTAGCCTAATAAAAACAGCGAGAAAATTTTGGATGCCATCAAACAAATTACTCTTCTTTAGAGTATCGGTGAGATGGTTTAAATTAACGATATCCGATAAAAGAATATTCCTGTCAGCCTTAAAGATTCACTCACTTTATGGGCTTTCTCTATATTTGGTTGTATTTATAGCTGCTAATTTCATCGAATATAGGGCCACTATTATGCAGTCAACCGCGATTGTGAATGTCATTGCGACTTATTATTTAACTTCAGTATTAGATCCAATATTATCTAGATCTCTAGACGAAAGTTCTAATTTCGAAATGCTTTTTAAAGACGTTTTGGTGGCTAGGTATCTAAGCTATATTATAATATGCCCTAGTGTCTATGCTTTGTTTTGGTTGATTTTCGAAGTTTGATAAATGAAAGAGTCATGCTTTTTTATTTAAATTTGTCAGTCTTGATAATAAATCCCGTCAACTTCTACTCTTCTTACTTAGGACTCATGTAAATGTTGGCAGGGTTCCATGCATTTATAATTTCAATTTCGTCAGTTCCGTTGTTTGGAATTAAGATATTTGCTGTGCTTAGTTGTGTTCTATTATTGATTAGACTGTATATGATTAGTTTTTTTTCTAACGGTACCTCCTATTATCTTTTAGGTCTTATTTTAATAGTATTGTTGGCCTTTTACTTCAATCAACAGCCAGAAAAATTAAGAATTATTTTTTATATTTTCATTGCATCTATCTTTATTTTTGCTCCAAGTCATATGTTTAATCAAACCCATTGGATTGCTATTTCATGGATCCATATACTTTTCTTTTTAATATCAATTATTTCTATCTATATCTTCGGAGATGATTTTTTTCCAAAAGTTATTTATGGCGAATCAAGGCATGAGGTTGCTGAAAACGGAATTGTTGCGTTTCGAGCCTCAGGCCTTTTTTCTGAGCCTTCGACGCTTGGAAGTCATATGCTCTTTATGTATGTGCTAATTGAAATGAAAGGGTTGAAAAAAAATATTCTTGCTACAAAAATTCTTATTTTAAGCATCCTAGCAACTATTTCATTTGCCAGTTTTATTATGTTATGCATTTTATTTGTTAGATTATTTAAAGATAAAAAAACATATAAAACATTTCTCACTATTTTGTTTTTTCTAGTCGTTATATTTGGCATATTGTTTCCCTTTTTCGAAAATAAAATCATCGCTTACAATTCGTTAGGTTTAGAGAATGTTGAAAGGTTTAAAGCGATAATTTATATATACAATTACTCTGAAACCTGGTTTAGCGGTTTGCCGAGTGAAATGCTAGTTGATTTAGTCGTTTATGATCTGGGTTGGTTTTTTAGTACATTTATTATTTTCGGTATTCTAGGGTTGCCGGTTGCATTCGCCCCATTTTTAGTTTTACCGGCTGGCGCTTCATATTTGTTGATATTTTTAACGAAACTGTCATTTACGAATCCAATCTGTTGGTTGCTGATTGGCCAGGCAATGCATAGAAAAAAGGATCAGAAAATTGTATAGAGCATTTTTCTTAGATGAATTAGACGAGCGAAGATTTGGTGTTCCGTTACTTGATAATCTTTCGTATCAGGCGATTTATTTTGAAAAGCCTTTTTCGGTTCTTTCAAATAAATTCGAAAGCTGTAGTAGTACTTTTATCTTCGGGGCTCGGCCAATTGATTTTTGGGCATTGAAGATAGCGGTAAAGACATCAGATAAGGTTTATGTGCTACAGCATGCTACAAATTCAATTAGTCGCTCTCATTCATACAAGTTTTTTTGGCAAAATCGAGTAAAACTATTTAAATGGATAACATTTATTTTTTTTGTGCAATTAAAGTTACTTCGCTATTTTCGAGATTATGAAAGGTGTGGTGAAATAATTATACTATTCCATACGGATCAATTTTTAGGTGATATTGAACCCAAAGTTAAAAAGTTAAATATACCTCTGGTAACCCGGACAAAGCTTAGTGATCCGTGCCCTCTGGTTTGGGGCGCGGAATCGATTATTTCGGTAGATGATTCCCCGATTATGGCCTTCTATGTTGACGAACCTTTAAATCAAACTTTAGGGATAGATGTTTGCGAAGAGCAAATTCTTTTATTGAAACTATTGGAGATTCTTCCTGTTGGTCAGGTTCATGTGAAGTTACACCCTCGCTCCATACCGACCAAATATGACTTTTGTGATCGATTCAAAGTAGTTGAAGCTATATTCAAAGATTGTAATTATTTAATAGGATATCGATCTGGATTGTTAAATTATTCTTTTACAAGACGTTTTGATTGTCGCTTAGAGGATATGAATTGGGTTATAAGTCCAGCACCAAGGAATGATCATGGATGTTTAGATTATGTATCGGAAGCGAGCGATGTAATCAATGAAAAGTAAAGCCATTATTAACCTGTTATGGAGTGATGCCGATATAGGTGGAGCTGAGGTATATGCTAGAAAAGTGGCACACTTAACTTGTGGGAGAGTCATTTCTTTACGTGGATCATCTCTTTCCGAGTTGTTGGAGCTGTTCACTTTACTGTTTTCACGAGAATCAGTTTTTGTTTTCCATGATTTTCGAGCCTCTATGTTCTCATTTGCACGATTTTTTTATCGACATGACACAATCATTATACATGGACCTACCACTAGGCCGAAGTTGGCAAATGCTCTTTTTACTATTTTATCTAATTTTGTAGGTAATGTTATTTCAGTTAATAAGGGCATGCTCTCTTTAAAACATGTTGGTAATATTATTTACCTTGAAAATGAGGCGAATCTTCCTTTTAGTTGTGATTTAGCTGGCTCAGACTTCGTGTACTTTGGCCGAATTAACGAATCAAAAGGTGTCAGACGTTTATGTAAATGGTGGTCTGAGCAAGATTTTTCTTTAGTACTCCATCTTATTGGTGACGGCCCCTCTCTTGGTGAATTATCTAGACGATATCAATGCAAAAATATTCGGTTTCATGGGCCGCTGTCTCACGAGGATATGAGGCTTATATTAGAGGAATGTTGTTTTTACATATCGCTAAGTGAAAGGGAGGGCTTATCTTTGGCTTTAGCTGAGGCTATGAGCGTTGGCCTTATACCTATTGTTATGTCTATTCCGAGTCAGCTATATCTTGGTAATGAGGGCTTTCCTCTTATAGAGGATGAGATTTCACTTTCTTATCTACTAAAGGATTATCTTTCCAAGTCTAATGAAGAGATTCATGCGTTGAGAAATCAAGTAAGAGTTTTGTGGGCTGACCGTAATCCTGGTACTTGGACTAAATTTTGGGAAGAATTCCCTACTAATTTGTAGGGATTCTTTAAAAGTTACATTGGTTTTGTTGTCTGGTAAGTAGAACCAAGTTCGACTTAAAAATAATTTCCTTTTCTTGTCGCAAAAAGCGAAACAAAGTAGTCATGGTGATAAAAAGCACTGTGGTGAGTCAAATTTAAGTCATTGCTAATGGGTATCTAAATTCCAACTAAAGGATTGCGTGAAGTAAGGCTTGTAGAGGCTGCCAGTTACAAACTTCCTGAATTCCTTTAGCCGTTAAGTCTAATCTGAACCTATTTTCACGATTCTTTATGTACTGATTAGGGCGTAGGTGTTTAGGCTTTATCTATTCATCGTTTGATATCAGTAATTAATTTTAAAGGATTGAATATATAACAAGGAGTAGTTATGAGTATTTGCATTATTGGCGGAGCTGGTTTCGTTGGTACAAGATTAAGCAAAAGGATGTCTAGAGCTGGAAAAGATTTCGGGATCTTTGATGCACAATTAAGTAAGGCCTTTGGTAGCAAAACAATTATCGGAGATGTTTGTAAATCCGTAGATTACGAAGCCCTCCCTAAAAGTGATGTTTTGATTAACCTAGCGGCAGTTCATCGTGATGATGTGCGGCCGCTTTCTCGTTATGACGAGGTCAATGTTGGTGGTGCCGAAGCTTCCTGTAACTTCGCCCGGCAAGCCGGCATCAACAAAATTGTTTTTACTAGCTCTGTTGCCATCTATGGCTTCGCCCCTCCAGAAACGGGTGAAGAGGGCGAACCAAACTACTTTAATGATTATGGTCGAACTAAATACTTGGCTGAGCAAGTCTATAAAAAGTGGCAGGCTGAAGACCCAGATAATCGTTCCCTAGTAATTATCCGTCCCACAGTTATCTTTGGTGAGGGTAATAGAGGTAATGTCTGTAATCTATTTACACAGATTGCTAGAAAGCGATTTGTAATGTTTGGCGATGGAAAGAACCGTAAATCTATGGCCTATGTTGAGAATGTGGTGGCTTTCTTGGAATACAGTCTCGATTTCCCCCCAGGCTTACATATCTACAATTATGTTGATAAGCCTGATCTGGATATGAATACATTGGTTAAAACCGCACGTAAGGCACTGTTTGGTGAAAATAATGTAGGTATTCGATTACCTAGGTTTATTGGGGTCGGTGCCGGCTATCTTGCGGATGGGATTGCCAAGATAACGGGTAAGTCATTGCCCGTTAGCAGTATTCGAGTGAAAAAGTTCTTAGGCACAACCCAATTTGGGTCTGCAGTTAGCAAAACTGGGTTTGTAGCGCCAGTTAAGCTTGAGGATGCAATTGAGCGAACATTGCGTTATGAGTTTATTGAAGATAATTCTGATCAGCCTGAGTTTTTAACCGAATAATAGTTAATGGAATAGCGGCAGGGTGGATACTTGCTGTTTAAAAAAGGTACAAGAGGTGTAAAAAGGGTTATTAGGTCATTAGTCGAAGAAGGCCTTTTTAGCTATTACCCCGCCAGTTTCACACAAAAAGCCCAGCTGTTTAGCTGGGCTTTTTTATTGGTCGTTATTCCGGTCTACTGACCAATGAATCATTATTGATTGCGTGACCTTAACCCCCTGAATTATGTGAGCTTGAGCTCTAAAGCTATTCACTGAAGTGGCCTCTGAATTTTGATCTGGTTTGCTATCTGACTGATATAACAGTATGTTTTGCGATCGAACTATTTTCGTTCAAGCTGTGAAACTGGTTGATTTGAGCTTGTGGCTCAAGTATTGTGCGCGACTATTTGCGCGCCAGCTTGGCTTCATATTGAAGAGTCTTGGCTGTGAGTCGTTCGGTATATAAAATTTCATTTGGGTGGTTTTTATCTCTAATTTACTTCTATCCAAAAAGGACTTTGTACATATTTCAGTAGTAGTGGTTGTTGCTGGCATTTGCTTTGGTATGCTGGGCTCGATCGTTGCTCTTCTCCTTCAGTGGTTTTCGCTTCAGCAGTCGGGTACTGACTCGGCCAGTAAACACGGGATTAGCGCTCGAACCTCTTCTCGCCTTGGGGGTTTGGCGGTGGTGGTTTCTGTGTTTATATTTTTTGTCACAAATTATTACCAGGATAGCTCGGTTTTTCTCAGTGATCTGGAGGCATACGGCAATCACAGGTTCGGTATCTTCGCTATTATGTGCTGTGCGGCTATGGGTCTTGCTGAAGATCTAAAGGCTGATTTTCTCTCGCCTACTATTCGCCTTGCTTTCAAGTTCGTTCTGTTTGCTGGAATTATCTTTGTCTGGCCTGATCTTGTTCCCGAATCAATAGGGTTTGCCGGGTTTGACTATCTTCTTTCCCTGCCACTGGTTGGGGCGGTTTTTGTTGTTATCTTCCTGGTTGGCTTTATCAATGCCGTAAATATGGCTGATGGGGCTAATGGTCTTATTCCTGGGATCGCATTCTTTTCTATTCTTCTGTTCTCTATACAGACGGGTAGGGTGGTTGATGAGAGCTTTATGGCGGCCTGCGGGGTATTCCTGTTTTTCAATGTTGTTACTGGTCGTCTGTTCCTGGGTGATGCTGGTACCTACGGGATAGGTGCAGCTTTGGCTATCTATGGTCTGGTGTTCTTTAATGCTGGGGTGTTCTCTTTAGGCTTTCTGGCTGCATTATTTGCTTACCCCTGTATTGATTTCCTTGTCAGCATATTAAGAAGAATGATGGTGGGCCGTTCGCCGTTTTCTCCAGATAATGATCACCTTCACAATAGAATTCATTTCTTCTTGCGTTCCAGAGTCCGTTCTCAGGTGCTCTCCAACTCTTTAACTGGGCTTTTGATTTCCGGCTCAACCTCAGGTCTTGTTCTGATTGGTTACCTTAACCAGTGGTGGAGCTGTTCCAGCAATGAGTGGGGTTATTTCTTTGCTCTGGAATGTCTTATGTACGGTTTTGTGTTCTATCTAACAGGTCTTGGTCGTCGATCGATTCAGCATTCCGCTGCTATTTAGGCCTGCCTGCAATAAACTTGTCATTTCTAAATCTTACTATTTTCCCGTTGAATTACCTGTCTTAAGCACTGTCTTTGTTGGCATAGAGATTGCTTATTTTAGGTTAACCTTGCTGTTGAGGTTAATTGATTCATTGTTTGACCGCTGAACATATGGGGCTTTCCCGACTGTTTTGACTGTTGTCTTTCAATATATCTCTAAATTTAAAATTATCTGAAAGGCAAAAAATGACTGAGTCTACTCGAGAGTTTAATTCGGTTGCACCACCATTGGGCAATGTCGATCGCTGGAGTAAGGTGATTGCGCCAGTCTTGCTGTCCAGGGCTGAGTTTTTTAAGTTATTGGCAATGGTTCTAATTGTCAGTCCATTTTTTGGTCTCCCGGGTATTTTCTTCCTTTTTTGTATGCATATTCTTAGTATTCAGCGTGTTGGGGGCGATTCTGCGGAAAAGCACGGCATCAGTACTCTGTCTTCCTCTCGATTGGGGGGCTTAAGCATTGCGGTAATGATGTTTGCTTATGTGGCGTTTAATTTTGTCGCGAATGCCGATGGCTCTATCGCTGGAAATTTTACTGAGCGCTCGGGGTGGATTGCGGTTCTTTTTATGGCTTTTCTGGGCTTGAGTGAAGATTTAAAGGCTGATTTTCTCAGTCCATTGGTTCGTTTGATTGCTCAGATTGTATTTATGGGTGCAGTTCTGTTTACCGCTGAGGCTTATATTCCAGACTATTTAGGTTTTCCGGTAATTGATTATTTACTGACAATTCCGTTACTCGGTTGGATTCTGTGCACTATCTTTGCTGTGGGCTTTGTTAATGCTTTCAATATGGCTGATGGTGCGAATGGGTTGGTTCCGGGCATCAGTTTTGTTGCTTTCTTTATTTTTGCCTCTGAAACCGGAAGGCTTTTGGAGATAGGCTATATGAGCGCCTGTGCTATTTTTCTGGTGTTCAATGTTATCTCAGGGCGTTTGTTTCTAGGCGATATGGGTTCCTATGGTCTGGGTGCAGCTATAGGGCTGTATGGTCTTTGGTTTGTTTCTGCAGGCACCTTTTCGGCTTCTTTTCTGGCTTGTCTGTTGGCTTATCCATGCCTTGATCTGTTGATGAGTATTTTCCGGCGAGTCAAGCAGGGGCGGTCGCCGTTTTCTCCAGATAATGAGCATCTCCATAATCGCCTTTTTCGTTATATCCGTCGTCGAATAAGTAACCCTGTGCTGGCAAACTCTTTAACGGGGTTGTTAATTAGCGGTTTGACTTCTGGTTTGGTGCTATTTGGCTACGTGAATGAGTTATGGCTGCCTTCTTCTAATGAGTGGCTCTATCTTTTTGGTTTCGAATGTGTCTTGTACATATCTGTATTTTATCTGGTGGGGCTGCGTAAACATGAGTCTTAGCATACCGTTTTAGCACGGCCCTATATCTAAAGCTTTTTCGCTCGCTTTCCTTTTCTTGTCAAGCGTCTTCAGTGTTGTAAACATACTCTATTTATGCATCTTTGCTGTAGCAATTATGCATGAATGAATTATAATGCGCGGATTATTTTTACCCTTGATGTTCGCGTTTTCAATAAGCGGCATGCGGTAGCCTGTCTGGCCTTATCTGATATGTGGTGAGAGAAATTATGGCCTCAAATATGTTACTGAGCCGTTTATATTTCCTCGCTTGGGTTGGTGTGTAAAGTCAGGGTGTGAGTCATGGTGTTTTATATGCTCCATGGCATCTAAGGTAAGCCGCTTTAGTGGTCTTGGTATTCTGTTGTTTTTTCAGTAGGAAGTGATTTTTGTATGCTGATGCAGTAATGCTGGCACCGCTTCTGCCACCTCTAATTGCCTGATTATGCCAGGCTTTATGTTGGTGGTGATCGTTTCTGGGGTGGCCACCTTAAGTCGCGGGTCTCAATCGCTGAGGAAAGCTTGAGGTTGCTGCGCGCGTGATCGCGCCGCAGTTGCTCGATAAGTTGCGAGTCGTTGAGCTCTGAGCTTGGGTTTATTCAATTGTTCTTTGGCTGTGAAGCTATTGATGGCAAATTCACTCGCTTCTTTGGGTTTATGGGCGGTTAATCTGCCTTTCATTTATACGAACTTGGATAAATTTATGTACTCCGTTTCTCGCTTTTTATTGACGCTGGTTTCATAAGCCTAATAAGCGATGCTTTTGTACGCTAGGCCTAGCGTGTTCTTTTATTTCTGGTTTTTTTATGGTGTGTAAAATCAGGTTTATAGTTGATCTTAAGGTTAAGAAATAAGTGATTTTTGGCGTGCTGGTAGCCTGCCTTGTGTGTGATAAATGCCATGAGTTTGGCTGAATTTCTATTCAATCTAGGATAGACTGTTGTGTTAATGTTCAGTGATTGAACTAATTTGTGTAAGTCAGTCCTAAGTTACAAATAAAAAGTGTTCTTTTTCAAGGGCATGCGGTAGCCTGCCCCCTGTATTGTATTACGCTGCCCATAATGAATAAATTAGTCTTTGCAGGGTTGGGTTTGATGGTTGATTTTGTTGGTTTAGCTATAACTATTTTTATAGCAGGGTCTATCAAGAGGTATTGCTCATTTTTACAAACATTCTGATAATCTGTGTTGGTAATATTTGCCGCAGTCCTAGTGCCGAGAGAATATTCAAATCTCTCCTTCCTGAAAGTAATATTTCGTCAGCAGGTATTGGTGCCTTGGTTGGAAAGCCAATTGACCCTAGTGCGGCTAAATTCCTTAACCAGCAAGATTATAACTCTGATGACCATAATGCTCGGCAGGTTGATAGTGCGATGATGAACGAGGCCAGTCTTGTACTGGTAATGGAAAAGAAGCATCAGCGTTTTCTGATGGAGCGCTACCCATCATGTTCTGGCAAGGTAATGCTGTTGGGCGTTTGGTTGGATAAAGAGATTCATGATCCTTATCGTAAAAGTGATGAGGCGTTTAAACATGTGTTCGAGCAGATTGAAGAGTCTTGCTTGAGTTGGTCTGCCAAGTTGAATGGTGGGTCGTAGGAGGTCGGCTTGGCCGGCCTTGTTTTGTTATCCCTTTTAAAAAGTGATTTTGTTATATGTTGATGTTGATTAATAAATTACGTGTCGCAGTGATACCAGTATTACTCCTGTCAGTCTCTGCTTGTACGATAACGCCAGGCGTTCATATTGGTGGTGATCGTCCCTGGACTGGCCATCTCAAGCCGCAGACCTCAATGGCTGAGGAAAGTTTGGCGCTGCATACGCGTATGATCACGCCACAGTTACTCGATGAGTTGCGAACCGTTGAGCCCAGAGCTCAGGTCAGTAGTGAGCTTCAAGCGCAGATGGATCAGTACAGCTATACCATCGGTGTGGGTGATGTCCTGAATATTATTGTTTGGGATCACCCTGAGCTAACTATTCCTGCTGGCCAGTTTAGATCGGCTGGTGAGTCCGGCAGTGTTGTTCATCCTGACGGAACCATTTTTTATCCCTATATTGGCAGTGTCAGCGTGGCCGGTAAGCTGGTTGGTGAGGCGAGAACGCTGATTGCCAACAGTCTTGCCAAGTATATTGAATCACCTCAGGTTGAGGTTTCAGTGGCGGCCTTCCGCTCCCAGCGGGTGTTTGTTACCGGCGCTGTGGCACAGCCCTCTATTTTGCCAATCACCAATGTCCCTCTAACGCTTCTCGATGCAGTTAATGCCTCTGGTGGTTTGGGTGTTGAAGCTGACTGGCGCTCGGTGGTACTTACCTCCGACGGCAAGAATGGCCCAGCACATAGGGCGGTTGATCTCTACGCGCTCTACCAAAAGGGCGACATGTCCCAGAATATTCTCCTCAATCACAACGATATTATTCATGTGCCACGAAGCGATGCGCTTAAAGTGTTTGTGATGGGCGATGTTGTTAAACCTCAAACCCAGCGTATTGATCGCAGTGGTCTGACACTGGCGGAGGCGATTAGCAATGTCGGTGGTATTGATGAGGTGACGGCGGATGCGCGAGGTATCTTTGTCTTAAGAGTCAGTGAGCGTGAGGACCGGCTCGCCGATGTCTTTCAGTTGGATGCATCGGATGGTGGCATGATTATTTTGAGTACCCAGTTTGAATTGCAGCCGCTGGATGTTGTCTATGTCACATCAGCACCGCTGGCACGCTGGAATAAGATTGTTTCGCAGTTATTGCCTACTTTGAATGGTTTGTATTTCGTTAAGCGCGCAGATGTGAACACCAATTAGTGCTCTGATCTGTCGCAATGTTTTAAAAATACGCTTGAATACCCCTGTTAATAATAAGAAGAGATAGATAATGTCTAATACTAAACAACCTACAGCAGCCTACGGTATAAATCATGAGCCAGGTTATGATGATGAGATCGATCTGCGTCAATTATTGGGTACGCTGATTAATGGCCGCTTTATTATCGCCTTGGTTACGGCGAGCTGTGTTTTGTTAGGGTTGTTATTTAGTGAGTTATCAACGCCGGTCTATAAGGCCGATGCGTTGATCCAGTATGAAGATAGTGCGCCCTCAATTCCGGGTCTGGATGATATGGCTACGATGTTTTCTGCTGAAAGCTCTTCTCTGGCTGAAATACAGATTATTAAATCTCGTATGGTTCTCGGTAAGGTGGTCGATGGTCTCGGTCTATCGGTTCAGGTTAAGCCGCATTATTTTCCTGTGATCGGTGCGGTATTAGCCCGTCGTCATATGGGGCTTGAGTTGGCAGACCCAGTTGTGGGTTCTTCCTATGCCTGGGGTGGCGAGGAGCTAACGGTTGTCGGTCTCGATGTTCCGCGGTTTATGCGCGGTGAAGAGTTGACTTTAATTGCCAGGGGCGATAATCAGTACGAGGTGTATTTCTCAGGGGACAAGATTCTCAGTGGCCTTGTGGGGCAGGCTGCGGTCAATGAAGCCGTTGGGTTTAGTATTGAGGTGGCCCGACTTGTTGCTCATCCGGGTGCAGGGTTTGCGATCTATAAAATGTCACGCGCACAGACTATTCTGAATTTACAGGCAGATTTGCGGGTGCTTGAGAAGGGCAGTGACACGGGTATTATCGAGGTTTCCCTTCAAGGTTCTGATGCGCGATTGATTGCTGAGATTGTCGATTCGGTGTCGGCAAATTATTACCTTCAGAATATTCAGCGTATGGCTGCAGAGGCTGAACGCAGTCTGAGTTTTTTGAATGAACAAATTCCCCGTGTCGGTGAGGAGTTGTTGATAGCGGAAGACGCGTTAAATGCCTACCGATTAGAGCGCAGTTCTATTGACCTCTCGCTGGAAACCCGTTCAGCGCTGGAAAGTCTGGTTCAGATTGAAGCTGATATCAGTACCATGGCGATTAATGAAGCGGATATATCGCGTAATTTCACAGCGCAGCATCCTAACTACATTGCCTTTAAGCGACAGCAGGCCAATCTATTATCACAGCGAGATAAGCTGGCAGTGAAGCTTGAAAAGCTTCCGGATACTCAGCAAAAGACCCTGCGTTTAATGCGTGATTTTGAGGTTAATCAGGCAATTTATATTGCTCTGCAAAATCGCCGTCAGGAGCTCTCGGTGATTAAGGCAGGTACGGTGGGTAATGTTCGAGTGCTTGATCAGGCGCAGGTTCTGCCTAAGCCGGTGTCACCGAAGAAGAGTTTGATTTTTGTGTTAGCGGTACTGCTGGGCGGTATGCTGGGTGTTTTGATTGTGTTGGTGAAGACAGCTTTAAAGCAAGGCGTGACGAATCCAAAAGATTTTGAGGATATGGGTGTTCCCGTTCATGCAACGATTCCTGTCTCTGAGGTTGAGCGCAGTTTTGCCAGCGGATCAAAGGCTGGGGCGGAGGGTACGGCGGGGCGAAATAAGAGGGGTTTTCTGTTGGCTAAAGAATATCCTGCAGAGATTACCGTTGAGGCGCTGAGAAGTTTGCGAACATCACTGCATTTTACGATGCTCAATGCTGAGAACAATGTGGTTATGATCACCAGTGCAACCCCAAATGCGGGCAAGTCGTTTGTGAGTTCTAATCTGGCACTGCTATTGTCGGCTCAGACTAATAAGCGTGTATTGTTGGTTGATCTGGATATGCGCAAGGGTTATGTCCATCGCAGGTACGGGCAGGCACCTGAAAAAGGTATGTCGGATCTTCTGGCGGGCACGCTGTCGCTGGGTGATGTGGTTCGCAAGAGTCAATTTGAAAATCTTGACCTAGTGACTCGAGGTGCGATTCCATCGAATCCGTCTGAGCTTCTGATGGGGCCGATGATGGGGAAGTTTATCGAGCAGGTATCGGCTGATTATGATCTGGTTATTCTGGATACGCCGCCGATTCTCGCTGTAACTGATCCCTCTGTAATTGGCTCCTTTGCCGGAACGTCACTGATGGTAACTCGCTTTGAGCAATGTACGACCAAGCAGGTAGAGCGAGCCTTACACCGTTTTGAGTTGAGTGGTGTGGAGGTTAAGGGAATTGTGTTCAATATGATTGAAAGAAGGCCGAGTAGTTATTACTACGATACGGGCTACTACCATTATGAATATAAGTCTTGATGTTAAATGAACCTTTCAAATAAAAATTATCTATTCATAGTTGGGCAACCTAAAGCGGGTACGTCATCGCTTTTTAAGTGGTTGCTTAAGCATCCGGACATCTGTGGTTCAAGCCTTAAGGAAGCGCGTTTCTTTTTAGATCACTCGTATCCATTGGAGCGTCCGTTTGTATATGACGACTCAAATTTAGATGAATATATGCGTTTTTTTGAGAAGCCGGATAATTCGGTCTTAATGGATGCCACACCTGATTATCTGTACAACCAAAACGCATTAGAGGCCTCAGAAAAGCTCCCTAATGCCAGAGCGGTGGTGATATTACGTGATCCAATTGAGCGTGTTGTTTCCGCTTTTAGGTTTTTTAAGCAGAGTGGCCGTATTCCATCGGATATGACTTTGAGTGATTATGTTTTATTTCAGGATCAGAATAAGGTTACTCCTCAGACTCCGGTTCAATTCCGCGTTCTGGATCATTGTCGAACAGATGTTTATTTAGGGCGCTGGAAGGAAGCCTACGGGGATCGGCTTTTAGTTCTTGATTTTGAAGCCCTTAAAAAAGATCCGCATCGCTGTTTTGATACTGTTACTCGCTTTTTGGGGCTGAATCATTTTGCTATTGATGGCACGTCTTTGGGTGCTGAGAATAAGACTAAGGTTGCTCGCTCTCAGTCGTTGTCCCGAACTTATAATGTCGTCCGTCGTAAGCTTTCGCAAAAAATGATCATGTTTCCTGCGATCAAAAAGACACTTAAGCCCTTATCTGTTTTCCTTCGGAGCTTTATATATAAAGAGTTAACGGGTCCTGCTCCTGAGATAGATGCTAAAACGGTTGAGATTATAAAATCTTGGTCTGAGGCTCAGGCGTGATTTTAAAATCTGTTTTATTTCGCTCTGATCAAAAATTAGGCATCTTAATTCTTTTGTTTTTAGCGACGAATATGGTCGCAATATTTGTCGCACGCGCAACAGATCTTAATCAAGTAATCCTGTTAAGCAATGCTTATTTCGCAGTTTTAACTGGCATATTTATACTAAAAGACATACTGGCGATAAAAGCTAAAACCGTCCTTGTTTTGTTTGGTCTAGTCGTTTTGGTTTTCTTTACACTCTCCGAATTAGGCGCTTATTCTAGGGGGACATGGGTTTCGCTGGTCAGTGCGATACTTTTCTCCAAGCTCTTTTTGGTTATGTATTTGGCAAGAAACCTGGATCCAGAGATTGTTAGCCCGTTTATAAAGCTAGGCTTCTTTATTTACGTTCTCGGCATAATTCTCAATATCATATTTACTGATTTTTTTATCAGCTTGCTAAGAGATACTAATTTTGGCGTAAAAACAGACCGCTTGGTCGGATTCAGTCTTAATGCTAATCGCTGTGGTGCCTGGGCAGTTGCGTTCGCATTGTATTTCTGGTTTGTTGAGCGCAGATTTTTTTATGTTCTAATCTGTCTAACAGCGCTGCTTTTAACAAATTCTAGATCGTTTATTTTACTTGCTCCTATTCTTTTCTTTTATCTGAGCTCTATGAGGTATAGCTTTGCTAGAAGCCTCCTTGTGCTACCTCTAGTGGCAGTGCCATTAATCATATTTATTGTTTTATTTGGTGATATCAGCACGACTTTTGGTGCCGCAGAATCTACCTTAGATGGGCAATCCAGATATATCAGGATTGCGATGTTTACCTCTGGAATTCAGCTCGCAGTAGATAATTTTCCCTTTGGTGCAGGTGGTGGAACCTTTGGTTCTTCTATGTCTCTAGGTTCGCCTGTTTACAATGTTGTAGGTATTGCCCACTGGGCTACGGTGATTGATGGCACTGGGATTTACGACAGTGGTTTAGGCGGTCTTATGGGAGAGTACGGCTTTTTGGGAGCGTTCTTAGCATTTTTGATGGCCGGGATAGGCTTTTACACTATAGGTAGAAAATCATTGAAGGGTTCAGATGTCCTGATTTTATTGCTGGTGGTTTTATATATCAGTTTTTTCAGGAATGTCTTTACGGATGTTTTTTATTCACTGATTGTGATGATTCTATTCTTAATTATTTTGAGTGTCAGGGAAGGTAACAAGCTAAATCCGAAGAAAAAAAGAATGACGTTACGTTAAGTTACTGGCATAAATAATTGTTTAGGGTTGAGGTAGATGTTAAAAATTTTATTGGTTCATAAGTTCCACAGGTTAACTGGTGGTGCAGAGCTGTTCTATTTCGAGGTTGCCAGAGTCTTAAAGGAGAACGGCCATAAGGTTGCCTTCTTTACTACTTACGATGATGACAATGCTTCGACAGGGGATCCAGTTTATTCTGTTCCTGCCCCGGATTATGCAAGTGATGGTTTGTTTAAAAAGCTGATCGGTTCTATAGATATCTTCTTTTCAGGAAGTAAAAAGCGAAAAATGCTTGAAGCTATAGATGAGTTTAAACCAGATGTGGTTCATGCATTTGCTGTTCATGTTCATTTAACGCCTTCCGTGCTTGAGGCGGCTAAAGAGCGAAATGTTCCGGTCATAATGTCATGTAATGATTACAAGCATATCTGTCCAAACTACAAGTTATTTGATGGCGATAAGCTGTGTGAGGCCTGTAAAGGTGAGCGCTTCTATAATGCGGCTTTAAAAAAGTGCTGCAAGGACTCTCTTATTTTCTCAACGGCTTCTATGGTCGAGTCATATGTGCATAAATATAAGGGTATTTACGAGACCTGTGTCGACAAATATCTTTTCGCAAGCCAGTTTATGCTGAATAAGACCAAGGAGTTTTGGGCGGATAAAGATGTTAATTATGGCGTTTTGCAGAACCCCTTTGACTCTGGGGACTATCAGCCCAAATACTCGGGTGATTACGCGTTATATTTCGGTCGAATTATCTCGGAAAAGGGTGTTGATCGAATATTAGATGCTGCAAAACAGTCTGATGTTGTTATCAAGATTGTTGGTGATGGGCCAGATCTAGAGCTGCTGCGCAGTCGCTGCAGCAATGAAGGTATAAACAATATTGAGTTTGTTGGTGCTAAATGGGGTGAAGAGCTCAAGGCGATTTTACTCAATGCCAAGTTCGTTATTATTCCATCCCTTTGGCACGAAAACTTCCCCTATGTGATTTTCCAGTCTTTTGCCTGTGGTAAGCCGGTTATTGGTTCTGATCGCGGTGGTATACCCGAGCTGATTGGGGATGATAAAGGAATTGTCTTTGACCCGAATAATGCTGCAAGTTTGGTTCATGCAATGAACGAGCTTTGGTCGAATGACAGCAAGTGCGCTGAGATGGGCGAGTTGGCTCGGACCTATGTTGAAAACAATTTTACTGACGATATTTTCTACAAAAACATTATGGACAACTACAAGAGTATTATTAAATGAATATCCTGGTCCTGGGAGCAAAAGGTTTTATCGGCTCTCATGTTGTCGATCGATTAACCAATACAGAACATTTTGTTAAAGCTTTTTTTCGCTCCGGTGATATTAGCAACAGAAATTGTACTGTGATTAAAGGTGACTTCTCAGATCATGCAAAATTAGCTGAGGCGCTTGTTGATGTAGATTTGGTTGTGCACTGTATTAGCAGCACAGTTCCATCTTCTAGCGAGCTGGACCCGGTTGCTGATATCCAGTCAAATCTGGTGAATACGCTTGAATTATTAAGCCTGATGCAAAAGATGAAGGTGCCCAAGTTGATTTACCTGTCTTCTGGCGGCACGGTCTATGGCAATCCTCAATTCAGCCCAGTCGATGAAGAGCATCCTTTAAACCCTATTTCCTGTTACGGCGTGGTCAAGGTTGCTATTGAGAAGTTCCTCAATATCAGTGATTCTATTTGGGGTGTTTCTTCGCTGATTCTTAGACCTTCCAATGTCTTCGGCGAAGGGCAGTCCCATGCCGGTGCTCAGGGCATTATTTCAACCCTGCTTAAAAATTCGATTCAAGAGAGAACCACAACAATCTTTGGTGATGGGGAATCTGTTCGCGATTACCTGTATGTAAAAGATCTGGCTGATTTGATTGCCGCCTCTCTGGATTTTAACAAGTCTTCTACCTACAACGCTGGCTGTGGCGTGGGTATGTCGGTCAATCAAATTATAGATGTTGTTAAAGATATTTCTCCTGCAGAGGTCCGAGTCAACTACACACCAAAGAGAAGCTTTGATGTGAAAGAGGTTGTCCTCGATATCTCTAAGGTCAAGGAGGACTTTGATTGGTCTCCCTATAGAGACTTTAAAGATTCTGTTAACGCACAATACCTTCAACTTAGAGATACACTCAGTGATCGCTCAGCTCGATAAAACGTTCGTAAAATTATCCAAAAAGAAAACTCTCGTCAGGTTTATGAGTTATCTACTGTACGAAGGTCGTCCTTTGACAACAAAAGGGCGTTGGTTTAATGGCGTCGTATTTTTTCTCTACAGACTTCAGGCGTTTTTGAAGCTGAAGGCTCCTATTGATCGCCCGATCTTTATTCTTGGCACGGGTCGCAGTGGTTCAACCATGCTCGGTATCACCTTGGGGATGCACGATGATGTGGGCTTTTTAAACGAGCCCAAAGCGCTCTGGAGCTATGTATATAAGGGTGAGGACGTTATTGGCAGTTATCAGGAGAAGCCTGGCAATTACTACCTTACTGCCGACGATGCCAGTACCAGTATTAAACAAAAGCTCTCTTCAATTATTGGTTGCTACCTGAAATTAACCTCGAGAACTCGTTTGGTCGATAAATATCCGGAGTTAATATTTAGAACTTCTTTTGTCGAGAAGATTTTTCCTGATGCCAAATTCCTTTTCTTGTACCGAAATGGCTGGGATACCTGCAATTCTATTCAGCGATGGTCGGAGCGTATCGGTTTTGATGTGGCCGGAGATGTCCATGACTGGTGGGGCGTTAACAATAGAAAGTGGGAGTTGCTCTGCGATCAGGTATTAAGTCGCGATCCGGTTTTATCTAAGAGCAGTGAAGCAATCAAAAAGTATACCGATCATGTGCATATGGCTGCCGTCGAATGGATTTTAACCATGAAGCAGGGCCTGGTTCTGCAGCAGGACGAAAGTGTAAATATGATTCCGGTTCGTTACGAGAGTTATGTTCGTGATGAATCTTACAGGGAGGACGTTTTAAAGTTTTGCGAATTGTCTGAAGACGCTGATTTTTCAACATATTGTCGACAGGAGTTGATCTCACCCAGGGCCAGTCAACCGGTTGATTTGCCCATTGAAATTAAAGATGAATTTATGAGATTGATGGGAGAACTCGGTTATGAGTAAAGATCTTGTTGTGTTGGGTATCCGTGGTATTCCGGCAAATCATGGCGGTTTTGAGACATTCGCTCAGTACTTATCTGAATACCTGTTAAACAGAGACTGGAAGGTTATCGTCTATTGTCAGGAAGATGGTTCTGGAAAAATTTATGAGGACGAATGGCGTGGGGTTAAGCGTATTAATATCCCTGTTTCTACGCCCGGCGCACTGGGGACCATTATTTTTGACCTAAAGGCGACTCTTCACTCCCTGCGTCACAATGCAACTTTCTTAACCCTGGGTTATAACACGGCCATTTTCTGCTTGTTTTTACGCCTGTTCAAAAAAGTTAATGTCATCAATATGGATGGTATTGAGTGGAAGCGCCAGAAGTGGGGTTATGTTGCCAAGCTGTGGTTTTGGATGAACGAGCGATTTGGATGCTGGTTTGGCAATCACCTTATTGCTGATCACCCTCGTATTGAAGATCACCTGGCTACCCGTGTGGCACGCAAGAAAATTACCATGATTCCCTATGGCGCCGCTGAGGTAAAAGAGGCAGATGAAACTCTGCTCGACGCCTATGGCGTGGTGAAAAACAAATATTCAATTATCATCGCGCGTCCAGAGCCGGAAAATTCATTTTTAGAGATTGTCAGCGCCTTTTCAAAAGCCAAGCGTGGTCATAAGCTGATAGTTTTGGGTAAGTTTTTACCGGAATCCAATGCTTATCATAAGGCAATCATTGATGCTGGAAGTGATGAGGTTATTTTCCCCGGTGCTATTTACGATTTCGCTGTGGTCAGCGCACTCCGTTTTTACTCGCGTTTCTATATTCATGGTCATCAGGTTGGCGGCACTAATCCCTCGCTGGTTGAGGCTATGGGTGCCGGCTGTGCCATTATTGCCCATGACAATAAGTTTAATCGTTGGGTTGCCGGTGATGCGGCGCACTATTTTTCAGGAATCGATGATCTGAGTGATTTCTTTGAAAATGGCTATATGGACGATGATTTTGTGCTGGATAAACGAACTTGCTCAAAAGGAAAGTTTGTCGAGGAATTTCAGTGGGACGGTATTCTTTCACAGTATGAAAACATACTTTTAAAGCATTCAGGTTCTGCATCCATTGATGTGGAAAAAGCAGACTTGGTTTAACAATTTTAATTTTTATCTGAGGGTTATCTCTTGCATATTTTAGTAACCGGTGGCGCCGGTTTTATTGGCAGCGCTGTTGTAAGACACATTTTAAATACGTCTGATTTCAATGTGGTCAATGTTGATAAACTCACCTATGCCGGTAATTTGGAGTCTCTGGGCGGTTTTGACTCCAGTGAGCGCTATAGTCTTGAGACAGTGGATATTTGTGATGAGGTTGCCGTTGCTGGACTGTTTACCAAATATCGTCCGTCAATAGTTATGCACCTGGCTGCTGAGAGTCATGTGGATCGCTCTATCGATAGTCCGGGCGATTTTATGCGCACAAATATTATGGGCACATTTAACCTGCTCAATCAGTCCCGTGCCTATTATGAAGGGTTGTCGGATAGTGAAAAGGCAGCGTTTCGTTTTCACCATATCTCTACCGATGAGGTCTATGGCGATTTAGAAGGCACTGATGATCTATTTTTAGAGACTACGCCCTATGCGCCGTCTTCACCTTATTCTGCGAGTAAAGCCAGTTCAGACCATCTTGTAAGAGCCTGGGGTCGAACCTATAAGCTGCCAGTGATTATTACTAACTGCTCAAATAACTACGGTCCTTATCACTTTCCAGAAAAGCTGATACCTCACGTTATCTTGAATGCGCTCCACGGAAAGCCTCTGCCTATTTATGGTGACGGGTTGCAGATTCGAGACTGGCTGTATGTGGAAGATCACGCAAGAGCGCTATTTAAGGTTGCTCAGGAAGGTAAGCTCGGCGAGACCTATAACATCGGTGGCCACAACGAGAAGACCAATATAGAAGTGGTTGAAACTATATGTGAGCTTTTGGAAGAGCTGGTTCCCGCTAAACCTGAGGGTGTCGCTAATTACCGTGATCTGATTACTTTTGTCAAAGATCGTCCCGGTCATGACACTCGTTATGCTATAGACGCATCGAAGATAGGTGAAGATTTGGGCTGGCTTCCTGAAGAAACCTTTGAGACTGGATTACGTAAAACCGTAGTCTGGTACATCAATAATGAGGACTGGTGGAAGCGCGTATTATCCGGTGCCTACAGGTTGGAAAGAATAGGTGAAGATTCGTGAATCTCGCCTTTTTGAGCGCTTCTAGTGTTGAATGCGCAACAGTGTGGGTATCAGCTGTATGCAAAATATAGACAGCACTGATCAAAGAAAGCAGGTTTTCGTTGTTGGCAATAGCCGCAGCGGTACGACTATGCTGGGTCGTATTATCGGCCAAAATTCAAAGGTCTATACCTTTGGAGAGCTGCACTTTTTTGATCATCAGGTAGATTCAGGGGCGGTTACTGACGGCTCTCAGTGGAGTCAGGATAAGCTGGTTACCTTATTGGTTCGCCTGTTTACTTCGTCTCGTGAAAGCTTATTTTCCAAGGCCAACACTGCTGCCTATGAAGAAGAGGCAATGGCTTTTTTGGGGCAGAGTGCCGAGCGCAACCCCATTGATGTTTACCGCAATTTTTTGCACTACGAGTCCAATCTCCAGAATAGAGAAATTCCCTGCGAGCAGACTCCCGGTTATCTCTATTTCCTGAATGAGATACTGGATGAGTTTCCCAATGCGGTGATTGTTAATTTGGTTCGTGATCCCCGTGATGTTTTAGTTTCCCAGAAAAACAAATGGCGCCGAATGTTTCTGGGTGGCTCAACTATTCCACGCAACGAGGCGTTTCGTTCCTGGACAAATTATCATCCATTAATTACTACCAAGCTCTGGGTTTCAGCGGTTCGAATAGCTTCTAAATTTAAAGGCCGAGAGCGGTTTATGTCTATCCGTTTTGAGGATCTGTTATCCAGCCCTGAAGAAACTGTTCGGGGTATCTGTACTTTTGCGAATATGGATTTTGAAAGCTCTATGTTAGATGTGCCGCAGGTGGGTTCATCGGCTGGTACTGATAAGCCCGAAGAGATTGGCATTGATAAAAATCGCGCTCAAGCATGGCTTAAGGGCGGGTTGTCAAACGCTGAGATTGATATATGCCAGCGTGTCGCTAAAGCTGAGATGCACGAATATGGCTATGTGGTTGAGGATATCAAAGGGTCTTGGTTGAGCTTGCTGGTCAGTGGTTGTTCTCTTTTTGTTAAGGGCTTTTTAGCGCTGCTTATGAATTTTAAGCGGACTAAAAACCTGAAAGAAATGTTGCTTCGCAGAATAGCGAAATAGATTAATTATTACTTGAGACAGGTAGGTTATTTTGACAGTTAAATATAAAGGAATTGTATTAGCCGGAGGTTCAGGCACTAGGTTGCACCCCATTACTATTGGTGTCTCCAAGCAGTTATTGGCTATCTATGATAAGCCGATGATTTATTACCCTATCTCGATTTTAATGTTGGCGGGTATCAAAGAGATTCTGGTGATTTCTACGCCCGATGATATTGCCAGCTACCAGAAGTTGTTAGGTGATGGATCAAAGTTCGGTATTGAGATTGAGTATGCGATCCAGCCAAGCCCGGATGGGTTGGCCCAGGCATTTATTCTCGGTGAAGAGTTTATCGGTGATAGCAATGTTGCTCTGGTGCTCGGTGATAATATTTTTTATGGCCAACATTTCTCTGAAAATCTAAAAGCTGCAGTGAGTAAGGATAAGGGTGCGACCATTTTTGGTTATCACGTTCCGGATCCTGAGCGCTTTGGTGTGGTTGAGTTTGATAATGAGGGGAAGGTTTTATCTATTGCAGAGAAACCGGAAACCCCCAAGTCAAGCTATGCGGTTACCGGGCTTTATTTTTACGACAATGATGTAGTGGAAATTGCCAAGGCAGTTACTCCCTCTGCTCGTGGTGAGCTTGAAATTACGGATGTTAACAATGCCTATCAGGCCAGAGGTGATCTGGGTGTTCAGCTATTGGGTCGTGGTTTTGCCTGGCTGGATACAGGCACACATGATTCCCTGCTTGAGGCGGGACAGTTTGTTCAAACAGTTGAACACCGGCAGGGCTTGAAAGTTGCCTGTCTGGAGGAAATCGCATTCCATCAGGGTTGGCTATCCCATGAAGGGATTCTGAGTCAGGCGGATGCACTTAAGAAAACGTCATATGGACAGTATTTAAGAAAGGTAGCAGGTGGTTATAAGTGAAGGTAATACAAACTAAATTAAAAGATTGTGTGATTATTGAGCCAAAAATATTTGGTGATGAACGTGGTTTTTTTCTAGAGACTTTTCAGTTGTCCAGATACAGAGACGAGGCGGGCATCAGTCTGCCATTTGTGCAGGATAATCACTCGCGCTCGGCGAAATCTGTTTTGCGTGGTTTGCATTTTCAAAAGACCAAGCCACAGGGCAAGCTGGTTAGCGTAGTCAAAGGTGAGGTATTTGACGTTGCTGTTGATATCCGCGAGGGCTCGAGTACCTTCGGTCAGTGGGAAGGCGTTATCTTATCGGAAGAAAATAAAAAACAATTTTGGGTGCCGCCAGGCTTTGCCCATGGTTTTGTGGTTCTCTCGGATATTGCGGACTTTGTCTACAAGTGTACGGATTACTACGATCCCACGGACGAAGGCAGCATTCTGTGGAGTGATCCTGATCTGGGCATTACATGGCCAGAGTCCAATCCTCTGCTGTCTCAGAAAGACCAGTCAGCGCCATTTTTGGCGGATATTCGATGATGAAAGTTTTAGTTCTCGGTGCCAATGGTCAACTTGGCCGCTGTTTGGCGGATCAGTTAGCCGACACCAATCACTCAGTGACTCTGGCTTCAAGGGCTGAAATCGATCTGTCGAATCTTGAGGCGACTAGAGCGGCATTGGTCTCCCTGCAAGCGGATGTGGTTATTAATGCCAGCGCTTACACGGCAGTGGATAAGGCTGAGGATGAGACTGAGCAGGCAAATCTGATCAATAATCTCGCGGTGGGTAATGTGGCCAATGTATGCGCTGATATTGGCGCTGTTCTGGTTCATGTTTCCACAGACTATGTGTTTGATGGCGAGGCGACAATTCCATACGGCGAAGCGGCAGCCACCAACCCTCAGGGTGTCTATGGGCAAACTAAGCTGTTGGGCGAGCAGGCTGTTCAGGCGTCTGGGTGTAAACACCTGATTATACGAACCGCCTGGGTGTTCAGTGAGTATGGCAATAACTTTTTAAAGACTATGCTGCGTCTGGCTGAGGGTCGTGATTCTCTGAGTATTGTGTCTGATCAAGTTGGTTGCCCAACCTATGCCCAGGATATTGCCAAGGCTATTGTGAAGATTCTGGCCGGTATTGAGTCTAATAATCAGAGTTGGGGTCTGTATCATTTCTGTGGTGACCAATCGACGACCTGGTTTGGTTTTGCCGATGCTATTTTTGAACAGGCGGCGGCAGCGGACCTAATTGCCAGTGGTCCAGCTCTAACGCCAATTAGCACTGCTGAGTTCCCCACGCCGGCTAAAAGACCTGCGTTCTCGGCATTGGACTCAGGCAAGATTATGAATGATTGGGCCGTTCAATCCAGCGATTGGATGTCTGCGATTAAAGTGGTTATTTCAACACTAAAATCAATTTAGAACATATAGAGCTTATTGTTGTGCAGGGTAAAAAGTCTTTCTTAAAGAGTTCCGGTTTAGCCTTCGCTGCTCGCGTTATTGGTGCAGCTTCCGGGATATGTATGACTTTTGTGATCTCTACCAATTTGGCGGTTGATCAAGCGGGTCTGTTCTTTTTCGCCTTTGCGATATTTACGGTATTGGGGACATTATCAACTCTGGGGCTTACCACGGCTTTTATCCGTTTTATTGGTGGGTTTTTAGCGGAGAATAATTGGGGCGTTATCAACGGTGTCTTTAGGGCAGGTTTTAAAGCGACACTCTTAATTGCCTGCCTATGTGCGGCTCTATTGTATGTTGTCAGCAGTCAATTTGGGCATATGCTGTTTGAGAGTGCCGGGCTGCATGCAGTTTTGGCGGCATTCGCTCTGGGTATACCTTGCTTTGCGCTCTACCAATTACTTGGCTACGCCTTTCAGGGGGTTCATAAACCTCTAATATCGGCCTTTGTACTCAATATATCCACGCAGTTGTTAGTGATCTTGACGCTTGTTGTGGCTATAGCCTTTGGCGTTGTTTTATCGGCGGCCAATGTTGCCGCAGTATTTTCTATCGGTGCTTTTATCACACTGGTTATAGGTCTCTGGTGCTGGATCAAGCAGGGTCACTGGCACATTAAAGCGGATTACTCTCAACAGGGTGCACTGGTAGAAAGTGCCAAGCCGCTGTGTACGGTGATGGTTATGATGCTGCTGGTGCAATGGTCTGGACAGTTGATTGCCGGTGGTTTTTTGCCTGCTGAGGAGATCGCCTTTTTATCTGTCGCCATGCGTCTGGGTGCATTGACAAGTTTTGTACTGGTTGCGGTGAATATGGTCGCAGCCCCTCGTTTTGCGGCTAGTGCCAAGCTTAATAACAATGATGACCTTAGAGCTGCTTCGTTGTTTTGTACCCGCATTATGGTCTCTGTTGCCACACCGATTTTAATTTTTGTTCTTTTGTTTGCTGAACTTTTAATGGGCCTTTTTGGCGAAGAATATCGTCAGGGCGCAGATTTGTTGAGAATCTTTGTGGTTGGTCAGTTTGTGAATGTTGTGACTGGCTCGGTGGGTTACCTCCTGAATATGACTGGCCATGAGAAGGATATGCGCAATCTGGTTTTCTTTACCGGACCGCTAGCTTTGGTCCTTGGTTTTATTTTGACTCCGCTGTATGGCGCTACAGGGGCTGCTCTATCAACAGCCATAGCCATTGGTAGTCAAAATCTTCTTGCGGTTTATATGGTCAAGAAACGACTTGGCTTTAACACCTTAAATTTTATTAACCAATAACTATAAATTGACCTTGCCCGTTTGGGAGGTTGTTTTATTTAACTACTTTTCCAGAATTCGAGAATCTTTTTTATGAGTGACGAGATTGAAGCAGCGGTAGAGCCTACGGAAGCGTTTCCCTATTCTCCGCCGACCGAACATATTAAAACTACCTACGGGCATATTTTTGAAATAACCGAGCCGCTGCCTGCGCGTTTTTTCAAAACGCTGTTTGACAAGTTGGTGGCCAGTGTTCTTTTAGCGGCTAGCTTGCCGATTCTATTGTTGCTAAAAATAGCCTATGTGATCGAAGGTATTCTAATCCCTGAGAATAAAGGCCCGATGCTCTTCTACTACTGGGGTATCAGTGGCGGCAAGAAGATGAAGAAGTGGAAGATTCGTCTTATCAAGACCAAATATATAGAACCTGAAGGTGCAGCTCGTCATGACTGGATTGCATTTTCTGCGGAGTGGACACCGGATAGTCGTACCGTTGTTGGCGCGTTTGCCAAAAAATGGTATCTGGATGAATTGCCACAGTTCTGGAGCGTTTTAATTGGTGATATGAGTATTGTCGGACCCCGTCCGCTCTCTGTGCTGCATTATGAGCGTGATAAGGCTCAGGGCAATGTAACTCGTTCATTACTTAAGGGTGGCTTGTTGGGGCTGGGTCATATCAACAAAGGTACATCTGAGATGGGTAACTCGGTTTACGAGTATGAGTATGTTGATGAATACTTAAACCGTTCATCCTTTGGTCTTTTAAAACTCGATCTGTGGATTGTCTGGAAGGGTGCGATTGTTATTTTGAAGGGCGGCGGTTACTAGCTCGTTCAAGGCAATAACCACAGTAAAAGAAAAGGCATATTGGTATTAATCAATATGCCTTTTTTGTTTGGGCTAGCTATTTAAGCGCCGAATAGTTCTGGCAAATTTAAACGCGTGTTTAAAGATAAACTTAAAGTACAGGGCGAAAGTCAGTACAAATAATCCAAACGAGATGGCGTCGTTCTGAGGCCATACTCTCTCCAGTAAAATGCCGATTGCGGCGATACCCGCCGAAGCCAAAATAATGGTGATCAATGCCTGTTGCTGACTGAGTCCACCGCGCATCAGAATATGGTGCAGATGGGTGCGATCCGCATGGAAGGGCGACTTGCCCTTGGTCATCCGCCGCACCATGGTGCTAGTCATATCCATCAGTGGAATGGCCACTAGCCAGAGGGCGGTTGCCGGTCTGAGTACATTGTCCCCGCTTTGGGAGAAATAGATCATGGCAATGGCTACGCTGCAGCCCAAAAAGGTACTGCCGGCATCGCCCATAAATACTTTGCACTTGGCGAAGGGGCCAATTTTTAAATTAAATATTAAAAATACACCGATTGAGGTGGCCATATAGGCGAGCAGGGCGACTTCATTGTCAGCGGCTCGACCATTGGCCAGAAACAGTAGCCCGAGAATAGATACTAGGGTTAGAGAGCCTGCCAGGCCGTCGATACCATCGACCATATTGTAGGCATTGCAGAGGCCGGCAATGGTAATGGCGGTGAAGGGGATGGCCAGAAAGCCCAGTGTAATGGTGCCTAAGCCAGTCAGATTGCCGAGATCCCGAAGACAGGCATCGCCAATAGTGGCAATGGTGATGCCGGCGATTAACTGCATAGAGAGTCGGTAGTTAGGGTGGACCGGATAGCGGTCATCGAGGGCGCCAATAAAGGTCACTAGCCCGCAGATAAGTGCGATGCCAATAAAGTGTTCGGGTAGATTAAGAAATAGGACTGCGCAAAAAAGAACCGATAAGTAGATTGAGATGCCGCCGATAAGCGGGACTGCGCCCCTATGTTGCTTGCGTTGGTTGGGGTGGTCTAGAAGACCCATGCTATGAGAGAGGGGGATCAGCATTCTGGTGAAAAGAAAGCTGATAATCGCAACGCCTGCGAGAGAGGGTAGATACTGCATCATATGCTGTAATCCATTTGTAGCCTAAATCCTTTTAAAACACCTTTAATGGTATCTATTAGCTCTATCTGGGATAGAAATCCAATAGATACTCAAAAAAAGTGGCTCCGCCTGCTGGGCTCGAACCAGC
>JAQWGK010000004.1 GCA_029238255.1 Porticoccaceae bacterium
GGCAAAGTAGAAGGTTCGCTTCATATCCCGTTTCGGTAATCTCAGGGGAACCAGATCCCCGGTTTTAAAATTATTCTGTAATACTATTTCCGAGAGGCAGCCAATTCCCAGTCCGGCTTCCACGGCCTTTTTAATCGCTTCGTTATGCTTAAATTCCAGGTAGATATCCAGGTCGGGCACCAGTCCCGCCAGAGCTCTATTAAAGGTCTGTCGTGCGCCTGATTCAGGTTCCCGGAGTATCCAGCGGGCCTGTTTAATATCATTGTCTGTGAGACTGTTCTTCTTCGCCAAAGGATGTTCCGGGCTGCAAAATACAACTAAATTATCTTCGCGCCAGGGAATTAGCTGCAGTTCCTTATGCTTAATCTCACCTTCGATCATGCCAATATCCACTTCAAAGTTAACCACCTTAGAGGCTACATCGGAACTGTTGGCAACATTGATATCTACCTGAGCTTCCGGGTGGTCGCCGAGATAGCCAGCCAAGTAGGTGACCGCAAGGTGATTGCCAATGGTAAAACTAGCACCAACACGAAGGTGCCCAATTTCATTGTGGCCCTGCAGGGCTTCGTCAAACTGATGGGCCTGAGAGACCAGAAGTTCTGCTTTACTGCGTAGAGTATTTCCCACTTCATTGAGTTCGAGCTTTTTCCCAACGCGGTTGAACAGGCTAATATTGTAGTTCTGCTCAAGGTTTTGCAGGGCGGCACTGGCCGCTGATTGGGACATATGCAGGGTTTCTGCAGCGCGGGAAATATTCTGATAACGGGCAATTGCGAGAAATATTTCTAGCTGTCTTAGGCTGTATTTCATATTGAGCTCAGGAGTTAGTGATATCGTTATCGATAAAATCGATTATGAAAACCATAATATCCTGTTTTACTTGTAAAAGAAAAGACTCTACTATCGCGCCATTAATTTATCTATTCAGGAAATAAGCATGGCAGAGCAAAAAGCAACAAATGTGCATTGGCACGATGGTGATATCTCAACTGAAGATCGCGGTGCACTTCTGGGTCAACGCGGTGCCACACTTTGGTTTACGGGCTTATCTGGCAGTGGTAAAAGCACTGTAGCTGTTGCACTGGAGCAGGCGCTATTTAATCGCGGCAAACTTAGCTACCGTCTCGATGGCGACAATGTTCGTCTTGGTATCAACAAAAATCTGGGTTTCTCTGCCGAAGATCGCACCGAGAATATCCGTCGCATTGGTGAAATCGCCAAGCTGTTTGTTGATTCTGGCGTTCTGGCGTTATCTAGCTTTATCAGCCCATACCGCGCTGACCGCGATCAGGTTCGTGCACTGCACGATGATTCAGGCTTTGCCTTTATTGAAGTATTTATCGATTGCTCTCTGGCTGCTGCGGAAGAGCGTGACCCCAAGGGTCTTTACAAGAAAGCCCGCGCTGGTGAGATCAAGAATTTCACAGGTATTGATGATCCCTATGAGGAGCCATTAACGCCAGAGATTCACCTGCATACAGATAAGATGACTCTCGAAGAAGAAGTGGAGATTATTATCTCTTACCTCGAAGAGAACGGTTTTATTGCTTAAGTCTGTTTTTGACATTTCCCACTTTTATTTTGGGCAAACAGAACTAAACTAATTTAAAAATTTACTGACCTATTGATGGAGATACACCTTTGATTAAGCCCCATGGCTCTGAAGTATTAAACCCACTATTAGTGGAAGACGCGCAATTACACCAGCAACTATTAGCGGAAGCAGAGGCTCTGCCTTCACTACTGCTTAACTCAGCGGCTGCCGCCAATGCGGTTATGTTGGGTGCTGGCTACTTTAACCCTTTAAGCGGTTATATGAATCTGGCTGATGCCTTGAGCGTTTCTGAAACCCTGCACACTGCAGAGGGACTGTTCTGGCCTGTTCCAGTATTAAATTTGGTTGAAGATGTGACTGCTATTGCCGGTGCCTCTCGCATCGCGCTGCGTGATCCCAACACCGAGGGCAACCCGGTTATGGCGATTATGGATGTGGCTGCTATCGAGTCGGTTAGCGATGAGCAGGTCCAGTCTATGGCGCAACAGATCTTCGCTACTGTTGATCCTGAGCACCCTGGTGTTGCTACTTTTACCAATCTGGGTCGCAATGTAGTTTCTGGTGATATCCAAGTATTGAGCCTGAGCTACTTCCAAGCTGATTTCCCGGACACTTTCCGTACTGCTGTTGAGATTCGCAACGAGATCGCCGAGCGCGGTTGGAATAAAGTTGTTGCCTTCCAGACTCGTAATCCTATGCACCGAGCTCACGAAGAGCTGTGTCATATGGCTATGGAGCGTTTGGGCGCTGACGGTATTGTGGTTCATATGTTGTTGGGCAAGCTTAAGAAGGGCGATATCCCTGCTTCTGTGCGCGATGACTGTATCCGTAAGATGGTTGAGCTGTACTTCCCCGAGAACAGTGTGATGGTCACCGGCTACGGTTTCGATATGCTCTACGCTGGCCCACGTGAAGCTGTGCTGCACGCGGTATTCCGTCAGAATATGGGTTGTACTCACCTGATCGTTGGTCGTGACCACGCTGGTGTTGGCGATTACTACGGCGCTTTCGATGCCCAGACTATCTTTGCTGATAAGGTACCTGCTGGTTCACTGGATATCGAAATCTTCAATGCTGACCACACCGCTTACTCCAAGAAGCTTGATCGTGTTGTGATGATGAACGAAGCTGAGGGTCACACCAAAGAAGACTTTATCCTGCTATCTGGTACCAAGGTTCGTCAGATGTTGGGTGATGGCATTGCGCCACCGCCGGAGTTCTCTCGTCCTGAAGTAGCTCAGATTTTGATGGACTTTTATCAGCTAGAGAATGCCTAAACTTTCGGGTTTAATGTTTTATAGTTGTTAATAGAAAGCTGATCGCAAAACCCCGCTATTGTTTAGATAGCGGGGTTTTTGTTTTCTGACTATTGGCTTTAGCTTTTGGGGCCTGAAAAGCAGTTGATCTCCTGCTGCTCCGCCTTTATCAGTTCAAAGTATTCGTAATATTTTTTCTGCGTACAGTAATTTTCTGCAAGGGTCTCCACGGCAGCTTTAAAGTCTTCACTCTCTTCGCCCAGTACATCTCTTGCCAGTTCCATCACCATATTGAGTGCAGATTCCTCAGCAACCCAATTTTCCGTCAGTCCCTCGAGAGCGGATAGTTGTTTGTAGCGCTCCATGAGCTGATAGGCATCATTTCTGCTATTTCTTTCAATCTCAATAAATTCCTTAACTACAGGAATGGCCGCAGCGTAGCTCTCGGTGAAAATAAGATATTTATAATAGTAATCTCGCGCACTGTTGGTGGTGAAGTGGGTTTCACCAAGAACTTCAGTGGATAACCGGTAGGCCTTTTCTATCTGTTGGCTATTCGGGTTGAAAACAAACATTTTTTCGTAGCTTTGATTAATATTTCTGAGGATAAAAATACAGGTTAAAGCCCGTTCGGAATAGAGTTCGACACATTGTGGCAGGGCCTTCTGGCTGCGTTTTGCAACGGTTTCCCAGCGTTTTCGATTGATATCTTTATCTATGCTGATAATGGTTTTTTCAAATTTTCTCTCTGACCATCCTGACCACGGCTTTGCTTCAGACGGAGAGGAAAGGCCCGCTACAAGGAGCGAGAGCAGGGTGATTAATAGTGCTGATCTTAGGTATGAATGATTATTAGTGATCGAAAGGTCCATGGCTTAGCCCCCCAACTAAATACACCATATCCTAAAGTATAGATGATGAATTTTGGTTTGCAGGGGAATATGCCAGATCGAATTGAGCTATGTCGGTATCAAACCTAAATTGTCAGACCACCATCCACCACAATACATTCACCATTGGTATAGGAAGAGGCGTCCGATACCAGATAGAGTACGGTGCCAGCCATCTCATTGGGCTCTGCATGGCGTTTCATTGGGATGGTTTGCATGGCTGCGTTATACATCTCTTTATTGGCAAAAAGAGCGCCGGCAAATTGAGTTTTGGTCATGCCGGGTAGTAGGGCATTGACGCGAATGCCAAATTCACCGCACTCCTTGGCAAAGGCTTTGGTCATATTTACCACAGCGGCTTTGGTAATAGAGTAGATACCCTGGGCCATACCGGGCTGCAGTGCATTGACCGAGGCTGTATTAACAATCGCCCCACCGCCATTTTCACGCATAAGCTTGCCAGCCTCGACTGACATAAAAAAGTAGCCGCGAATATTCACATCGACAGTCTTTGTATAGGCGCCGAGATCGGTGTCGAGAATATGGCCGAAGTAGGGGTTGGTGGCAGCGTTATTAACCAGAATATCCAGTCGCCCAAACTTCTCTTTGATAACGGCAAATGTCTCTTCGATTTGCGCCATATTGCCTACATGACAGGGCAGAGCTTCGGCGCTGCCACCGGCACTGATAATGGCATCAGCAACCAACTGACAACCCTCAATTTTGCGGCTGGAGACAATCACATGAGCGCCTTGCTCGGCGAGCAATTTGGCGATAGCTTCGCCAATGCCTCTACTGGCACCGGTAACCAGAGCAATCTTGCCACTCAAATCAAATAGGGTTGAAGCGTTTGGGCCTGTAGCCATGGATATTTCTCCAATAGAATTTTTAAGTAAATAGTTTTAAAGACTTATTTTTAAGCGCTTGTTATTAAGCGCTTAGCTTCAAGCCTTGCCTGAAAGCTCGTCCAGTAATACCTGTATTTGTGGACGCATATCATTGCGAATACTGGCGTAGATAGCGCGATCTTTAGTTGCCAATAGCTGGGCCAATTTAAACGCTGATATCTGCAGCTGATCCGCCGGATGAATACTGTCGACAATATTGAGCGCTTCAGCTTCTAATCCTGTGTAGGCAATGCCAGTAAGCAGCATATTTTTTAGCGCCTGCTGGTTGGGCAGCAAGCTGACCATGCTTAGAGTAACCGGCGTAAATGGCAGCGGGATATTGATTTCCGGAAGGCAGAAGCGCCCGCGATCTTCACGCATCAATCTAAAATCTGCACCAGAGGCGAGAATTGCACCGCCGGCATAGGCATTGCCGTTAATGCAGGCGATAGTGGGAATATTAAGTAGCGCAAAGCGGCACAGCACAGTGTGAAAGGCCTGCATAAATTCAGCCGTGCCCTCGGCAGACTGCTCAGTTAACCAGGCTAAATTAATCCCGGTACTAAAAGTCTTTTCATCTTCGCAGGTGATAATCAGCGCGCTGTTGCCCTTATAACTTTCCACCTGATCAAAGGCGGCCATATATTCGCTCATCACCTCGGCGGTAAAGGTATTGTCATTAGCGGCATTGGTCAGGGTTAAAATATGGATGCCATCTTTGAGGCTTAGATTCATTGTCGACATAGGATTATTCTCAACTTAAGTCTTATTTATGTTTGAACTGAATTGCGTGCATTATTGATAAATTCTTCAGCAGCTTTTTCATTCTCAATCAGGCTCTCCATGCTAACCGGCACCTGAACCCCTTTGCGCATCGCGGGCATCTCAGTTATGGCAGCCAGCCAGCGATCGAGGTTTTCAAGACCATCCCGAGAAACCCCGGACCATTTGTAAGTGCGCACCCAACACCAGTTGGCGATATCGGCAATAGAGAAGTCATCCGCTAACCATTCATTGTCAGCCAAGTGAGTATCCAATACTTCAAATAGCCGCCGACATTCATTCTGGTAGCGGCTGATCGCAGTGGGAATTTTCTCTGGCAGGTAGCGAAAAAAAACATTGGCCTGTCCCATCATTGGACCCACGCCGCCGATCTGAAACATCAACCACTGCAGCACTTTCGAGCGACCATTGATATCGCTGGGCATTAATTTTCCGCTTAGCTCGGCAAGGTAAATCATAATCGCTGCGGACTCAAAAACCGCAAAGTTATTATTGTCCCGATCAATAATTGCCGGAATACGGCCATTGGGGTTTATCGATCGAAACGCAGGCGTATGTTGGTCACCGCTGCTGATATCAACCAGATGCACCTTGTAGGGCAGTTCCATGGCCTCAAGGGTACAGGAGGCCTTGTGGCCATTTGGGGTCGGTGCTGTATAGAGTTCGATCATTGCTGCTGCTCTCCTTGCTGATTGATTGTTTCTGCGCCCCAAACTTCTAGATTGTTGGCTCGTTCAATACGTCGGTTAGCCTTTAAGGTTAGTAGAGGTTCAAGTCCCATGGGGGCGAAAAACGCTCTACAGGCTGCGCGACTCTCTTCGTCCAGTGCATCGTAAGCATCGCTAATGCGCTGAATAAGGGTTAGCCGATAGGGCTTATTGACCCCGGCGCAAAGAATATCGCGGAATTGAAATTCTATTCTGCCAATGGTCTGTTGATGAGGTTTTTCGGTTACCGTGGCACCAGTTTCTATCTCGGGGTGTTCGGCTAACCAGCGGTTAGTGGCATTGACCGTTTCCACCAACTCGGGAATATAGTCCCGGGCCACCAGACTTAAAATATCGATAAGGGTTTGTGGAATTTGATCGTCGGGAAAATAGTTTTGACTGTGTTCCCCGTACTCCCCATATTCGGGCATATCGGTATTTTCGGCACTCATCCGTTCGGTCCAGCGAAATAGCCGCGGCGCCTTTTGCTTCATTAACTGGCTGGGATAAATATCTCTAGCCAGATGAGCAAAGAGTGGTGCATAAAGTCCGTAGTCGGCGATTGAAGGCAGGCCGCCGAGCATATAGGGATGGTCGAGTAAATGTTTTTGCAGCAGCTCCAGTAACTCCAGATACTGCTCTTCAATAGCCGGAATACTCTGGTCATTAATCCCCAATGGTGGCAGGTAACCCTGCATGGGCGCCATCGCTTGAGCGGCCACAGCCTGAATGACTTCTATGCCGGCTGCTGGTGCCGCACAGTCTCCAAATTCAGCCTGCAAAAGAGCCTTGTTTTGTTCAAAGTAATTCCAGCGGTAATGCATAGCTGGCCTTAATAGACCCTCGGCACCAAATAGATCCAGTATCAGTGCGCTAAGCAATACTATGGGGCTCTCCGGATAGACTGAAAACCGCTTTTGATCACTCTGCTCAAAGTGGTTAATAATCGCCAGACTATCCTGAACTATATCGCCGTTGCCAAGTTCAACAACAGGAATAACCAGGCGTTTAATCTGTGGAAAAATCTCTGCGGCAAAGCGTGGGTCTCCCGGCATACGTTCATCGAAAGGGATATGTTGTTTACGCAGATAGGCGCGAGCTCTTCCGGTGTAGAGGGACATGGGTGTGCCATATAAAATAATTGATTCACTCATAATGTTCTCTTTAAGCTCTTCTTAAGTTTTCTTCTTTCGATAGAGAATATAAATAAACACTGCCATTAAGCCGATTAAAATAAAGCTTGCCAGTACAAGGCTTGTCCAATTGGCAGCCACCATTTTGCGGACGGTATTGGCGTATATCTGCTTCATATGATCGAAGTTTTTTGGTATTGGCAGTACGCCAAACTCTTTTTCATAAGCCTCGTAATCAAGCATTAACTCGGCAAATTTTTGGGGCTCTTTTTCCCGCAAATTTAATGTCTCACCGGGATCTTTGGCAAGGTTGAATAAACGCCAGATATTATCGCTCTGTGGTGGGGTATTGCGAGTGATCTTGTAAGCGCCCTTAAATAGAGCGGAGTTGCCGGACACTTCCATACCTATGGGTTCGTCGGGGGCATAAACTGCCTGCTTCGAACCGTCTAATAGTGGCATAAGACTGCGTCCGGTAATGGCAACTTCTGCGAGATTCTGCGTATCCTCTGGCGCTTGAATATAATCAAGGCCAATATAGTCAAGAATAGTCGGTGTGATATCGGTAACCATAGAAAAGGCGTTGATAACTGATGGTTTGGTTGCTGATAAATCCGGGATATTTGGGCCGGCAATAATCAGCGGAACGCGAATACCGCCCTCGCTGGCATAGAATTTAAATAGGCCGCCCGGAGATGCGGTCGCGCTGGCCCATTCCGGCCCGATAAACCCCATGCTGCCTTTTTCTCCCAGTGTCTCAATATTGTGATGGTAGCCATGGGTTGCCATCCATATTCTTGAGCTCAACCAATGATAGGGGTCGCTGGGTTCAGGGCCATTGTCCGACGTGACTACAAACAGGGTGTTGTCCAATTCGCCTTGCTGCTCAAGGTAATCGACAAAGCGTCCTATATGCCGGTCCATTGCATCGAGCATTGCCGCCTGAACCGCCATCGAGCGAGAGTAAAGTTGTTTCTCTTTGCTATCGAGAGATTCCCAGTCTCTTGCGGTCTCGGGCATATAGGCCAGGGCTGATTCTCTTGGGATCAAACCCAGTTCCACGGCTCGCTGCCAGCGCTGTTTTTGCAGGGTATGCCAGCCCTGATCATAGACACCGTTGTAGAGGTCGGTTATTTCACGGGGTGCCTGAACTGGAATATGTATGGCCTGAAAGGCGATATAGGAAAAGAATGGTCCGCTCTTTATGCCCTGATCTACATAATCAATCATTCGATCAATAATAAATTCTGATGAATAGAAGTTATCCGGAAGCTGGGCTGGTTTGCCATCCTCAAACCAGGGGGCGCTATCATAAAAGCCCATATAGGATTTTTGTTCCCAGTTATCGGCACCGGAGGCATCTAGGGCAAAGGAACGGTCAAAGCCGTGGGCATTGGGCAGGTCTTCAGGGCGTGAACCCAGATGCCACTTGCCGCTAATATAAGTTTGATAGCCAGCGGCTTTTAAACGGTCGGCCAGAGTTAAAACCCCCGGTTCAAGTGACAGGGAATAGCCGGGCTTGTCTCTGTGATCCGCCGGAATAATCTCCGGGATAGTGGCTATTCCGGTGCGGTGATTATCAATGCCAGTCAGCAGCATGGCCCGAGAGGGGGCGCAGAGTGGTGAGCTGTGATGCTGAGTAAATTTCGCGCCGCGATCGGCAAGGGTTTGAATGGTTGGCATTCGCGCTTCACCGCCAAAGGGAGCGAAGTCGGTGAGCCCTGCATCATCGACAACAATAACAACAATATTGGGGCGTTGATCTGCGACTGCAGTGTCTGTTGCAATGGCACAGAGCGTGACCAGCAGGGTCACAAATACTGCCAGTAAAGAGCAGTAAATGCTCTCTGTGTTGTGGGTCCTTTGCGTTAACATAGTTGTTATGCCCCCGGAGTACGGTCTTTTATTTTATCGTCGCTTTTTCTGAGTTTGAATGAGTATAAGCAATTGGTGATTATATTGACACAGTAAGTGCCAGATCATAAAGTAGCTCGCCTTCAGTAGGCTAAAATAACTATAACAACTGTGACCTGACTATGAGTAATAACAGCCTTTTTCAACCTTTTACCCTGGGTAATCTAACCCTTAAAAACCGTATTGTAATGGCGCCGATGACGCGCAACTTTTCACCAAATAATAATATTCCCGGTGACAATGTGGTCGATTATTACCGCCGTCGTGCCCAGGGTGGCGTTGGATTGATTATTACTGAGGGAACCTGTGTCGACCATATTGGCGCCTGCTGTTATCCCGGCGTGCCTTACTTCTATGGAGAGGAGAGACTAGCCGGTTGGAAGAAGGTCGTTGATGCCGTTCACGAGGCCGGTGGAAAGATTGCCCCGCAGCTCTGGCATGTGGGCGCTATGCGTAAAGCGGGGACACCACCGGAAGGGGAAGCGCCCGGTTACTCTCCCTCTGGGATGAATATGCCCGGCAAGGTCAATCGTCATATTATGACCCAAGAGGATATAGATGATGTAGTTCAGGCCTTTGCTCAGGGTGCCGCCGATGCGCAGCGACTGGGTTTCGATGCCGTTGAACTGCATGGCGCTCACGGCTATTTGATCGACCAATTTTTCTGGGAGGGCACCAATCAGCGTGAAGATGGCTATGGGGGTTCTCTGGAAAATCGTTCGCGCTTTGCCGTTGAGGTAATAAAAGCTACCCGTGCTGCAGTCGGGCCCGACTTTCCGATTATCTTGCGTTGGTCCCAGTGGAAGCAGCAGGACTACAGCGCACGTCTGGTCGAGAGTCCGCAACAACTCGAGGCCTTCTTAAAACCCCTAAGCGATGCCGGAGTGGATATATTTCACTGCTCGCAACGGCGTTTCTGGGAGCCGGAATTTGATGGCAGTGATTTAAATCTGGCCGGTTGGGTGCGCAAGATTACCGGTAAGCCGGCAATCACTGTTGGCAGTGTTGGTTTAAATGCTGACTTTATACCAGAGCCCGGCCAGAGAACATTCCGCGAAGCGGAGCCGGCCAGTCTTGAGGAGTTACTGCGCCGTATGGAGGCCAATCAATTTGATCTGGTCGCTGTAGGTCGCGCATTAATAGCTAACCCAGCTTGGGTTGATATGGTGCAGGCGGAGCGCCTCGATGAGCTAAAAGCGTTCCGAAAAGAACATCTGGGCGAGCTAATTTAAATGGCTCTAAAAATACTTTATAAACCGGAGGAGAGATCAGTTGGAACTTGCAGATAAGATTATTGTTATTACCGGTGCCGGCAGCGGTATTGGTCGTGCGCTGGCTATTCGTTTTAAGGCAGAGGGTGCCAGGCAGATTGTGGCTGTGGATATCAATGCCGAAAATGCTCAGGCTACCGCTAATATGATCGATGGTGTGGCGATGACCGCAGATGTCTCTGTTGAGGGTGATGTTGTCCGCGTGATCGAAACTACCGAAGCGGATATTGGGCCGATTGATCTGTTCTGCTCCAACGCCGGCGTGGGTATGGGGCCAGATTTAAATTCGCCCAATAGTCAGTGGCAGACCAGCTGGGATGTTAATCTAATGTCCCATCTCTATGCTGCCCGCCATCTGGTACCTCTTATGGTTGCTCGTGGTGGCGGTTACTTTTTAAATACAGCCTCAGCGGCTGGCCTGCTAAACCAAGTAGGTGCAGCAGCCTACGGGGTAACTAAGCACGCGGCCATCGGTTTTGGTGAGTGGCTGGCGATCCATCACCAGCATCAGGGCATTAAAGTTTCGATGCTCTGCCCCCAGGCGGTGCGCACGGCAATGACGGCATCGGATAATGATGCGACCACGGCGGCCAGTGCTGATGGCATGATGGAGCCGGAGGAGTTGGCGGATAAGGTGGTTGAAGGCCTGCGCGGTGAAGCGTTTTTGATATTGCCCCATGAAGTTGTATTGGAATATATGCGCAATAAAACCGCCAATTATGATCGCTGGATTGGCGGTATGAATAAGCTGATGAAAAAGATTGTCGGAATTAGTTAATACAGAGCTAAATTAATATAAAGGGTTGAGCAATGGCGTTATCCACAAAACTACTGACCATCGAAAAGCAGGGCGCGGTTGGCATACTCTGGCTCGACCGTGCAGATAAATACAATGCGCTCTCCACCGAGCTGTGGTCAGGATTTCAGGGAGCGCTCGACCTGTTGTGTTCCGATAGCCAGATTGGCGCCATTATTATTGCCGGGCGCGGCAAGCATTTTTGCGCTGGTATAGATCTGGTTCAGGACTCGTTAAGTGACCATAAAAACAGCACTGCTCGCTCGCCCGCGGAAGCCAATATGCGCCAGTTGGAACATACCCGTAAATTTCAGGCGGCAATAACTGCGATTGCCGATTGCCCTCTACCGGTAATCGCGGTGATTCAGGGCTATTGTTTAGGTGCGGGGGTGGATTTAATTAGCGCCTGCGATATTCGCATAGCCAGTAGTGATGCCCTGTTTAGTGTTCGCGAAACCCGTATTGGACTGGTTGCGGATATTGGCACCCTGCAGCGCCTGCCAAAGATTATCAATGCGGGTCATGTGGCGGAGTTGGCCTATACGGGTAAGGATATTAACGCCCAGCGTGCGGAGAAGATTGGGCTGGTCAATGATCTCTACGAGTCTGCGCAAGAGACCATGGATGCAGGTTTGGAGTTGGCTAATCAGATCGCGGCAAACTCTCCTATGGCGGTGCGCGGTACCAAGTTTGTGCTTCAGCAGAGCGAGAATCTTTCAACTGATCAAAGTTTGCTAATGAATGGTATGTATACCTTGATTTCCAGTTTGCCCTCCAATGATCTGCAGGAAGGTATTAAAGCCTTCTCTGAGCGAAGACCGGCCAAGTTTACCGGCAGTTAATAGATTAGGTGTTTTGCTGTATAAAGCCCGCTCTAAACGTTTTCTCTCACAGGGAGTGTGAGCTCCACAACTAAGGTGATACTCAATCGTGCTTATTGGTGATCTTTACGCCGCTGGCTCGGCGCTGGTCTGGTCTTTTGCATTGATATTAATGCGTGTTGCCGGCCATCAGATTCCACCGATTCCGCTGACCTTTTTTAAAAATTTCGTCGCTTTTATTCTTGTTGTACTAACTCTGGTTGTTCTTGGTGAGCCGCTTTTTATTCAGCTGCAACCCTACGATTATTTGCGTCTGGTGATTAGTGCAGTTTTAGGAATAGCGGTGGCTGACACCATGATTGCCGCAGCAGTTAATCGTTTAGGTGCCAGTTTGCAGGCGCTTGCAGACTGTGCCTATGCGCCGTCCATTGCCTTTGTCGGTTTTATGATGTTTGGCGAAATACTCAGTACCTGGGAAATTATCGGCGGAATAATGGTGCTGTTTGGTGTTTTTGTCGGCGCCACAATGACAGCAGAGATCAAAAATCCCAGGGATCTCTGGGTTGGTATTCTACTTGCGGCTGGTGCCCATATTATTATGGCCCTTGGTATATTGATGGTACGAGATATTTTCCGTCAGGAGTCGCTTATTTGGGTCTGCAGTTTCCGTTTTTTAATAGGCGCAATTGCCATGTATTTCTACGCCCAGATCAGATTTTATGGCCGCGTTAAAGAAACATTATTCCTCGGATTTTTACGTCCGGATATGTGGCGAACAATTGTCCCTATGGCAATACTGGGTCCATTTTTAGCGACCCTGCTTTGGATTGCAGGCTTTAAATATCTTGAGGCGGGCCGGGCGGCGATTTTTAATCAGCTATCGACAGTCTTTATTATTATCCTCGCGTACTTTTTACTGGGTGAAAAACTTTCCCGACGCAAGGTAATTGGCGTAGTGCTAGCCATAGTTGGGGCAGGGCTAGTCGCAGCCCATTAGTTGTGTGATGACTTTTGGGTCACGTTTTTTTCGGGAAAATCTATCGAGAGATATTCATATATGAATATAATGCTCTAAGCCATTTCCATAATTCTGGAGTTTACATGGATAGAGTAAGGATTCTTTTTGTATGCACATTTTTTGGTGGTCGGGCAAGAATAGCCGAGAATTACGCTCAGCAAATGGGTTTGGAGCATATTGAAGCCTATAGCTCAGGGTTTGAAGCCGGAACCCTTGGCGGGCTGCCAGTTCGGGTTATGGAAGAGGCGGGATTTAATTTTTCGACGACTCCCTTAACCACTGTTTTTGAACGCTATGCAAATAATGAAAGCTTCGATTACGTTATTACCCTATGCCATGAGACCTCGACTGAAAAATGCCCGGTTTTTAGAGACAGCGTTGATATGGTCTATGGAAAACAGGCTCAAATTTTAGACTGGTCGATACTGGATTTTCTGGCGCTAAAGGGTTTTCCTGATGAGAAGCTCGAAGGTGCGCGTAAAATTCGAGATACGATTAAATCTGAAGTTTACGAGTTTTTATCAAAGATTTAACTTTCAATACAGGCTTAAAGCCCGGCGCAGTTTTAGTTATGATTGTTGTTCTATAAAGGATAATAATAATGAAACTTCGCCATCTTCTTCTAAGCATAATCACCGGCACTGTGGCTCCTGCAGCTGTAAGCTTGGACCCAAAAGGGCTGGATGCAAAAGGCTTGGATACAAAAATTCCCTATCAGCAAACTGAAAACCCAGTTTACACCTATGTTCTTGTGCATGGCGCAAGCGGAGGAGGTTGGGACTGGAAGCATATGGATCAGCTGTTAAGTGCCGAGGGGCACAATGTTTACCGCGCTACTCTGACTGGGCTGGGTGAACGAGCCCATCTGGCCAGTGCGGAGATTAATTTAACAACCCATATTGATGATGTTGCCAATCTGATTTTATTTGAGCAGCTAGAGCAGGTTGTACTGGTGGGTCACAGCTATGGCGGTATGGTGATCACAGGGGTTATGGATCGACTGCCCGAAACGATTAAACAGGTTTTCTTTCTCGACGCTTTTGTTCCAGCCGATGGAATGGCGGCGATAGATCTGTGGGACGATTTTTCCGGCTATAAAATTGTCGATGGGATGGTGTATTTCCCTTGGTTGGATAATAGTCGGCCTGTCCCTGGGGATGTGCCTCAGTCTTATAAGACGCTCAGCGAACCGGTGTCCTTTGATAACCCTAAAGCGCTGGCATTGCCGGTGACTTATGTGCCTTTTGTTGAGGGGGTTGTTCAGGGGAAGGCTCGGTCTTTGTTTGATCCGTCGTGGAAGCTGGCTGTGGGGCGTGGGTGGACGGTTAGGGTTCTTGAGAGTGATCATAATGCACAGCGTTCTCATCCGCGGGAGTTGTTGGAGTTGTTGTTAGATATTGATTAGAGACTACCCCTCGTAACAGAAATTGAAAGCCATGCTCGCCTTTAATTAGGCGCGTTTTCTTCTTGGTTTTAAATCAGTGGGACTTACCACACCTTTTTTCTTTAGCAGATTGGCGTTGTTTCTAATTAGTTGTTTCATCTCTCCCTCTACAGCCCGAGTTAGATAGCGTCGAATTAATGGTTGATAGCCCAGGTTGTTGATATCGGCTATTACCTTAAGGTCTTCGATAAGTGACTTATCCAACCGGATAGAAATTGACTGCATAGCTAATGTTTCATCAATTTCTAAAGAGCTATTTGCAGATGGCTTGGCGTGTTCTAGCGAAGTGCCCAGAGTGCCGTCATCCCAGTTTTTCTCGGTACCTTGAATTTTTTTAGACATTTTCTATCACCTTTCGGTTGCTGTTTTTAGTGGCTATTTAGCCAATTTATCGTATATACGTTGTGAGGTTTTATCGGCATCAAAGCATGACTTGATAAAAACCTTTCCATTCTCCATTACAAAGATAACTTTCAGTGCTCTGCCTTTGTCGCTTTTGGCAATAAACCACTGAGTCGGTGGTTGTGTTTTATGTGCCTCCCTATTATCAGTTAGTGTTCCAAGTGATCTGTTGTAAAAGCACTCGGCGACTTCTTCAAGTGAGACATTGTGTTTTTGTTTGAGTTTTGTCTTTATTTTGGATGAAATTTTGAATGGATATTGTTGCATGGCACCTTCATTCCTTGAAAGTCTGTATATACGGATAGTAACCAATAGTTATTTAATTGTATACACAAATATTATTGACCATGGGCTTTAATGAGTGGGGCAAGCTATAGTTTCTACTGGCTCCCAACCTTTTTAAAACTGGTTTGTTCTTAATGCAGGGTCTGGGGTTGGGTTCATATTTTTCTGGGGTGGGATTAGTCTAGGGAGGTTCTGGCCTTTTGTTGATTGGAACAATAAAAGATTTTTCAGCGAGACTGGGCTAAGAGGATTCACTTAAAACACCTTGGCGGTGTTTTAACCCCTGCGGGGCATCGCCGCGTTGCGGCTCGGTTCAAATTCTGCTGGAGCGGAATTAGTCGAACAGAAGATTCTCACCCTCCGTCGTGTGCCATATACGAAAAAACCCCATCGCAAGCGAGTGCGTTTGGAAGGATTAACTTAAAACACCTTGGCGGTGTTTTAACCCCTGCGGGGCATCGCCGCGTTGCGGCTCGGTTCAAATTCCGCTGGAGCGGAATTAGTCGAACAGAAGGTTC
>JAQWGK010000038.1 GCA_029238255.1 Porticoccaceae bacterium
CGCTAAAATTAAAAATTCAGGTGATAAAAAGTACATCTAGCTAGGCTTGTACAGCTAGCTTTGGCGTCCTGTCTGCTGTGTAAAGTCCCCAGTGTTTTTCTGGTTCCAGAGGATCATCCGAACCCTTCCAGTTTTCATCAAAGGCCTCGAAGTAATAAACCAATACCTGTTCCTTCTCAGCCCAGCTCATCAGCTCTTCGTAGTACTGCTTTTGGAATTCCTGATTGACTCTGTGGGGCTCTATACCCAAGCCATTGGTTTTAGTCGCCCAACCCGCTTCGGTAATAATAACCTGCTTGTCGGGATAGGCTTCAGCCACTGATTTGTAATTTTCAATGGTGTAGGCAAGGCCTTCTTCTATGCCCTTGTATTCCCAAACCGGGTAGGTGTGGATAGCAATAACATCCAGCTCTTCTGCAAGAGGTTGAAGCTTATCCAGCCAGGGCACGTAGTTTTCACAGAAAGTTACCGGCTGGGATACACCCTCTTTCAAGAGTCGCGCATATCTGACCAGACTTTCGGTGGTGACCATATGATCAGTCCAGCTGACTGAAGCCTCGTTGCCGATAGAGACTGAACTGACAATATCTTTATAGGCATTGGTCAGCTCAATTAATCGATGAATCTGAGCTAAATTATCCTGTTTATTAAGAAGCAACTCTTCCGGTGCATAGACACCACCCCAGGGGCATTCCGGGTTGCTGACCTCGGCAGTGATATAAGCGCCGAGCATAACGTCAAAGGACATCTCTTCGTTTCTGATCACCGCTAGCACTGTCTCTGAGTGCGCATCGCTGGCATACAGGCGCAGCGACTGCCAATCACCCTGCAGAATTAAAAGATCCTGCTTTACCTCTTCATAGGAGGGTAGATCGCCGGACTCCGGGCTCTGCCCGTCGCGGTAACCGGAGTAGCAAATAGCCTTACAGAAGGGCAGCGGTTTATTGTTCATGATAGTGGTACCGAGTATTTAAGTTGTTCATCTTTATCCCATAATCCCCAGAAAGCACCGACATCGCCTTCGGCGCCGACTTTCCAGGATTCATCGAATGAAGAGAAGTAGAAGATATCAATATTGTCCGCCTCACCCCATTGCTGGGTATTTAAGAAATAGCGAATAGCGTTTTCCTGAGAGGGTTCCGCGCCGTGGAATGTTTCTCCCTGATTGGGCCAGCCGGTTTCAGTGATAATCACTTTTTTACCGGCGGCAACCTTTTGCGTTCTGCGGAACATATCCTTCATATACAGCAGAGAGTACTCGATGGCACAGCCTTCCCAGAAAGGGTAGCAGTTGGCCAGAATTACATCGCAGATCTCGGTGATAGCCGGGCGGTCTTCAAATTCATAATAGGCATCTACATAGCCCACTGGAATGTCCGGCACTGCATCTTTAACCCGCTGGATATATGCGAGTAGTTGCTCTTCAGTAAGATCTTTGCGGTACATTACCTCATTGCCAACCGCGGCAATATCCACATAACCCTCTTTGGCAAGCTTAATCAGGCCTTCAACTTCCTGTTCATTCTTTTCCAGATCATCGCCCAACCAGGCACCGACCAGAGTTTTTATACCCATCTGCTTAGCGACAGTAGGAATCAGTTCATTGCCCTGCAGGCATGAGAAGGAGCGCACCCACTTGATACTGGGCTTGAGGATCGCCATTCTGCGCTGAACCTGTTCAAGGCTCAGTTCATCACCGGGCTTCTGGCCCTCTTCATAGGCGCTAAAGCCAATGCCGTGCATACCTTGCTTGAGGTAGGCATTGAAATATTTGTGCAATTGCAGGCTGCTAACGTTGGCTGTATCCATCCCCGCAAGGGATAAAATTTTATCTTCGCGCTTTGACATTCGGTGATTAAGTCCTGTTGATCTTTAAGTAGAGTGCTTCTCGTAATTATTTATCGTTATTAATAGTTATTTGCAGCTTTTTGGAAGCGCTTTTTATACATATATTCATAGATTAACAAAGGCTTATAGAGGCAATCTGAGATATTAATTGCAGTCTGATAAGAGCTTTATTTAATAAGGTTGAAATTTTACTTGAGGGAAAATCAACTTACAATCGTGAATCTGATCATTTTATGCACATATAACAGCCTAAAAACTGATTATTTGGGCTCTAGAGTTGCGAAATTGCTGGTGTAACCTTAGGATACTGCCCGACAATTTATGGACAGCGTCGCTATTAGCCCCTCAGATCTTAAAAAGTCTATAAAAGGGCAGCATGGAAAGAGACTGAATAAATATTCTCCGTTGTGGAATTCTCACTGCGGGGATAACAAAAAAACACATGATTTAGGGTAACCATGACTCAACGACAAATCCATATCGGTAAGCAACTTCTGCAACAGAATCAGACAGAAGTCAGTGGGCAATATGTAAAGATAGAGGGCGAAGACTTCTATCAGATTGCCAATTACGACCAGATGAAAGACTTCTTTATCAGCGTCGTCAGCGATTCCAATCACTGGATGTTTATCTCTACTCGCGGTGGCCTCTCAGCGGGCAGAATCAATGCGCAGAGCGCGTTATTCCCCTACTACACCGATGACAAAATCAGCGACTCCTCGCCGTTTACCGGCAGCCGAACTATCGCACTGGTCACCAGTGGCGATAAGACTTCGCTGTGGGAACCACTCTCTGAGCAGCATGCCGGTGCCTACAAGCTGACCCGCAACCTGTATAAGAATGTCTATGGCGACAAGCTGATCTTTGAAGAGATCAACCATGATCTGGGTCTGACCTTTAGCTACGCATGGCGAACTTCCGATAAGTTTGGTTTTGTTAAAACCTCCAAGCTGGTCAATAACAGCGATCAGGCTGTCTCCGTTGAGATTCTCGACGGTATTGAAAACCTAATTCCCTACGGTGTTGAATCCGATGTGCAGAACTCCTTGAGCTGCCTGGTCGATGCCTACAAGAAAAATGAACTGCAGGCAGATGCCGGTGTTGGCCTCTACAGCATGAGCTCAATTCTGGTTGACCGTGCAGAGCCCAGCGAAGCACTGTCTACTACAGCTGTCTGGTCTGTAGGTTTGCCCAACTCTAAGAAGCTAGTTTCATCAATTCAGCTCGATGAGTTCCGAAGTGGTTCTGCTGTTGAACAAGAAACAGATGTTCGCGGTCGCCGCGGCGCCTACTTTGTTAACGACACCGTTAACCTTGCTGCACAGGCTGCAGAGAGCTGGAGCATTGTTGCCGACCTCAATCAGGGTCCTGCAGATGTTAGAGAGCTTATTGCATTCCTTAACAGCAACAATGATATTGCCGAGCAGATCGAAAGCGATATTGCTCTGGGTTCATTAAATCTTGCGCGAATCGTTGGTACCTCAGACGGTTTGCAGGTCACTGAAGATCGACTCAGCGCCAACCACCATTTTGCCAACGTGCTGTTTAATGTGATGCGGGGTGGTCTGTTTGTCGACAACTACGCCGTCGATAAGCAGGATCTAATTGGTTTTGTAAAAGGCTTTAACCGCGGCGAGTTTGAAAAGTTTGCCGGTTTCTTTGCTGATCTCGACGACAACTTCCACTACAGCGATTTAATTGCAGCCGCAGAAAAGCAGGGCGATGCCAGCTTGCAGCGTCTGTGCATGGAATACTTGCCACTCTCCTTTAGCCGTCGTCACGGTGACCCATCGCGTCCCTGGAACAAGTTTGCGATCCAGGTGAAGAAAGATGATGGTTCGCAGTTGCTTAACTACGAAGGCAACTGGCGCGATATCTTCCAGAACTGGGAAGCACTCAGCCTGTCGATTCCAAACTATGTCGAGAGCATGATCTGCAAGTTTGTGAACGCCACCACAGCTGATGGCTACAACCCTTACCGAATTACCAAAGCCGGCATTGACTGGGAAAAGCCCGATCCAAGCGATCCATGGGCGAATATCGGTTACTGGGGTGATCACCAGATTATTTATCTGTTGAAGTTCCTCGAGTTCTCCAACGATCATCACCCGGGCACATTGCGCGACTTTTTGACCCGCGATCTGTTCTGTTACGCCAATGTTCCCTACCAGATCAAAGGCTACGAAGATCTGCTTAAAGATCCGCACAACACCATCGATTTTGCCGAAGACGCAGAAGAAATTATCAGCCAGCGTGTTGAGCAGGTGGGTGCAGATGGTCGTCTGATCTGGGATAAGAACGATTCAGTCTACTATGTAAACCTGACTGAGAAGCTGCTGGCCACTGTGCTGTCTAAGCTTTCTAACTTTATTCCCGAAGGCGGAATCTGGCTTAACACCCAGCGTCCCGAGTGGAACGATGCCAACAATGCACTGGTAGGCTACGGCGTATCTATGGTGACTCTGTATTACACCAGACGTTACCAGCAGTACTTGCTCGACCTGTTCTCTGCGGTTGAATTTGATCAGGTAGAAGTCTCTGCCGAGATCTATCAGCTGCTGAATGCAATTGATGGCACCTTTTCTGACAACAAGCATCTGCTGAATGGCAAGATCAATGATGTCGATCGCAAGAAGGTTCTCGACCGTCTTGGTCTGGCTGGCGGTGAATTCCGTTCAGGCATTTACGAGAATGCATTCTCTGGTGATCGCGTATCGGTTAAAACAGCTGATCTGGTTAAGTTCTTCGAACTTTCACTAGAGTTTATTGACCACACTATCGCGGCCAACCGTCGTGAAGATGGTCTCTACCACGCCTACAATCTGATGACTGCTGGCGAAGATACGGTTGAAATTACCTACCTCTACGAGATGCTTGAAGGTCAGGTTGCGGTTCTAAGTTCCGGTTACCTGAAGCCTGAAGAGGCTCTGGATGTGCTGGTCGCTCTGCGCCAGTCAGCGGTTTACACCGAGCGTCAGAACTCTTACCTGCTCTATCCGGATAGAGAGCTAACCCGATTTATTGATAAAAATATTATTCCCGAAGCTGATATTCAGCGCTCGGCACTGCTGAAGGCATTGGTCTCTGCTGGCGATCGCTCGCTGGTTGAGAAGAACTCTGAAGGCGGCTACCACTTTAACGGCGGCTTTAATAATGTCGTCAGTGCCAAGGAAGCGATGCAGTCTCTGAAAGAGAATGGCTATGCTGACCTGGTTGATCAGGATGAGTCGCTGATTGAAGAGATTTTTGAATCAGTCTTTACTCACCGTCAGTTCACCGGTCGTTCCGGCGGCATGTACGCTTACGAGGGCCTTGGCTCAATCTACTGGCATATGGTCTCCAAACTGCTTCTCGCGGCTCTGGAGAACTTCCAGAAGGCTGTCGCTGATGGTTCTGATCCGGTGCTTATTGGAAAGCTGGCTGACTGTTACTTTGATATCCGTTCAGGCATCGGCTTTAACAAGACGCCGGATAACTACGGTGCATTCCCAACCGACCCATACTCACACACACCTGGTTTTGCCGGTGCTAAGCAGCCGGGTATGACAGGTCAGGTGAAAGAAGAAGTTATCGCCAGATTACTTGAAGTGGGTGTCTCGGTTGTTAAAGGCTGTATTACCTTTAATCCGTTTATCCTCAGAAAGTCTGAGTTCCTTTTACAAGAAGATTCTCTGGGCTACTTTGATATCAATGGCGATCAGCAGTCTGTCGCTCTGGCTACAGGTCAGCTCGGCTTTACCTACTGTCAGGTTCCGGTTGTCTACAGCCTGGCTGAAGAGACGTCGATTGTTGTCCACTATGCGGATGGCACTAGCAACAGCATTGATGGCAATAATATTGATGCGGATACTTCAATGCAGATCTTTGATAAGAAAGGCGTTGTCTCGCAGATCGAAGTTGCTCTTAAGCCTGGGCTTGAGTAGATAGATCAGTGATCTAAAAAAGGCGCTCATTGAGCGCCTTTTTTTATGCCACTCTTTTTTAGATTGAAAGCTTTTGTGAGCATTGTTTTTAGATCGTGGCGGTCAGAGTTGGGTAGGGGCTTTCCCCGACTCGCCGTGAACCCGGTCGCTACCGGCATCCTGCCTAACGCGACACTCATACATCCCTGTATATCGTCCACTTAGTCTCGAGTGCGGCATCCATGCCGCACAGGGTCTGGAAAAGCACCCACCCAACTCTGACCTTCGCCTGAGACTTCAGGTCACTTTTCTATTTCTTTAATTTATTTAGAACACTGAAGGTTAGCTTTTAGGTCGTGGCCAAGGGAGGCCTTTCAGGACCGTGCGCCTTAGGGAACGGCGCTCGAACGCCCAGGGATGGCTCGAGTGAGTCCTGAAAGGCCTCCCTTGGTTGCGGCCGCTCCCCAACCCCAAACAGTGCACCCCTCCCAAAAAATGACAACCCAAAAAAAAGGCCCTGTCCTAAGACAGAGCCTTTTAATGTATAGACGCTTCTATATTAGCTAGAGGCCTCAGCACGAAGATTCAACTCATTACGAATCTCAGTAGCTTTCTTCTCATCCAGATCGTAGTTGCGCATAACAAAGATCGCAGTAAGTGTTCCAGCAATCGGAATACCGATAAACGCAAAGCGCAACTGAGTCAGCGTCTCCTCCGACTGAGCAGCCACAGAATTATCAAAGCCGATAAAGCTTAGAATCAAACCGCTCGCCAGACCAGCAAAAGCCAAGCCAAACTTAATCATCCACCAGTAGATCGCACCAAAAGTACCCTCACGACGCTGCCCAGTCTCCAGCTCATCCATATCGCAGATATCCGCAGTCATCGACATCATGATCGTGAACAGACCGCCAATACCAAAAGCATAAAGAGGAATTGGAACGAACATCAACCAAGGATTCTCCGGAGAAAAACTCCACCAGAACATACAGTAGCCAAGTACAGAGAGAGACTGCGAGTAAAGAAACGCAGTTCGCTTACCGAACTTCTGCGAAAACCAGTTAACAATAGGAATAACCAAGAAACAGGTGCAGAGTGCAGAAATACAGCCAAACAGCGTAGGCCACTTTCCAGCCAGTCCGGGATCACCGCCGTTCATATAGTAAACGATAATAAACCAAGAGAAGCCCGCCACCATATTAAAGGCATTAAAGATCAGAAACGTCGACAGACAGATTTTCTGGAAAGGCTTGTTACGCAGAGTAATCACAATACCCTGAACAAATTCACCCATCGTTTCTCTGAAAGTTTTCTGTTCAGTAGCCTGCTGCTGATCCGAAGCCTCAGTATTGGTGTAAGTGCAGAAGAACGCAGGCACCAGAGCCAGAACCATACACACGCCGCCAACCCAGATAGACAGATATCTTGCACCCTCAGTCGCCGAAGCAAACCAATCGGGATCGTAGAGCACAATCCAGAACCAGGGTGCGATCACCCAAGCCCACTGACCGATCCATTGAGAGACAGCCATCAGTCGAGTGCGTTCATGGAAATCACTGCTCATCTCGTAACCCATGGCAACATAGGGAACGCTGAAGATAGTCATACCGATAAAGAAGATGCACGACCAGCCAAGGAAGTACCAGAAGTTGTACATCTCGGTGTTTTCTGCAGAGAGCTGCCACATCATCATGTAAGACAGTCCCGAGATAATCGCACCGATAAATACGTACGGGCGACGTTTCCCCCAGCGCGACACAGTGCGGTCCGAGATAAAGCCCATCAGTGGATCAGTGATGGCATCGACCAGTTTAGGAATAAAGAAAATCAGACCCCAGAGAACAGGGCTCATGCCCAGACTCTGAACCAGGATAACCATAAAGATACCCAGCGCGGCAGGGAACATCTGGTTAGCGAGCATGCCAAAACCGAAGGCGACTTTCTGATTGAATGGAATTTTGTTTAGCGTGGCATCTTGTAAATTATTAGTAGCCATAATGTGTTTTTTCCGCAGTTATTATTAGTTTTAACATCCTGCCCAACCCCCTAGTCGGGCTCTTTTCGCAGGACTTCAGGGCCCTGATAAAAAGCCTATCTGTCCTATGATAAAAGATTAAAAAAACATAACAGGATCAATCGACCAAACATACCGGTTTGCGATGAAAAGCGTGTATTTGGTCGATGAACGGGCTTAATAGTCCTGATATGTAGGTGTTATGTAAGTTTTATGTGAGACTTATGAATTTGCGCCCACCAAAATCGGAATATTGGCCGTCGCCGCACTGCCGTAATTATTCTCGGCATAAGCATAGAGACGATACTCCCCAGCCTTTGGTGCTTTAAACTGAATCTGACCACAGGTCTGCTTATCTGACTGCTGCCAGACAACCTCTGGCGTGGGCTCAAAATCACCGCCATCACTCTCCACATCCTTATCGACCTCGCGCATAATTTCCCAGCGATAAGTCAGTGCCTGATCAGCCTGCTGATCGACAGAAACCTCAGCGCTGTAGAGCTTATCCTGCTTAAGGTGAACGCTATCAGCAGCGCTTAAACCCTCAATAGTCAGTGCAGAAACCACCGGAGCCAAATGTTTAACCGACGCGCCAGTCCATACTTGTTGCATAACCTGAGCTGCACCCATGGGCAGACCATTTTCCAGAAACACCCCATACCAGGTAGGCGTACGCTCCTGTTTTTGTCCCCACAAAAATACAAAAGAGCCAATACATTGGGCGGTATCTGCGGCGATATAGTTGATATAGCGCTCTTTATAGGACAGAGCTTTATCACTGCTGTTCGCCTCGATGGGTCTTTTCCAATCGGTAAGTGGTGACTCCCAGTGACCGGTAGCGCCCCATTCCGAGACCGTGTAAGCACCCTTAAATTTACTTTCCTCAAGAAAGCGCGGCAACTGATCGATCTCACCGTAGATTTGAAATGACAGCAGATCGACATCCGTGCAGCGTTTAGCTACCAGCACAATATCTTCAGGTTCAGCGCCGGCGAGCATAGTGGTGGTCGGGTGATTGGGGTCGAGCTGATGAATCATCTTTGACAGATCATTAACCGCATCCCAGACTTTTGGATTGGTATGGCGCAGATTGAGTTCATTGCCAATACCCCACATCAACAGTGCGGGATGATCTTTAAGCGCCAATATATCCTGCTTGATAAGAGCTAACTGCTGCGCGACCGCCTCTTTGTCATCGTAGTCAAAGCCATGTCGTTCACGGGCTACTTCTAGGCCCATGCAGACCATTAGGCCGTGCTGCTGAGCTTCATCAAGTATCTCAAGTGCTGACTGCTCACCATTTTCGACACGCCAGGTGCGAAACGCATTGCCGCCGTGGCTGGCAAGAGATTTTATATTATCAATGCCAAGATCAAGACCAGCGCCTTTGATATAGAACGGTTGGCCGTCAACAGTTAACTGGTAGTTTTGCGCTTGCTTAATAAGCTCGACTTTACGGGGGTTCATTGGGGGTTCCTTTTTCGAGCTGGGGATTATGGGTTTTTCACCCAGTGAGAACAAGCTGATAACTCTGTTCATGCTTCAAATATGGAATATGTTAAAGATTAATTGGGAAAATCAGTGGGTAGAATTCAACGATCACTTTGATAAAAGTAAGGGCGAGTCATATAATCACCCTCTATAACTATAAAATTTTTCACCAAAATAAGGTTATTTATAACTGTGATTAAATTCCCAAAGTTTTTTGTACTTATTCTTTCTATTGGTTTTCTGTTCGCCAGTGGCGCTGCGCTAAGCAAGTCCAAAGCGGATAACGGACCATCGGCGGCCGAAATATTTGGCAACCCAAACTACCCAGCGATGTCCTACGGTGGCTATCGCGGTATTTCCAGAGATGATCAGCCAAGTGTTGAAGATCTGGCTGAGGATATGAAAATACTCTCTGCTATGGGCGTAAAACTGTTGCGTACCTACAACACTTCGCAATACCTAATGGCCGAGAGACTGTTAGAAGCCATCCATCAGATCAAGCAAGCTGATCCGGATTTTGAAATGTATGTCATGCTCGGTGCCTGGGTGGAAGCCAAGGGTTCCTGGGGCAATAACGTCGACCATACTCAGGGCAATGTTAAAAATAACACCGCTGAAATCAATAAAGCCGTAGAGCTGGCTAACCAGTACCCGGATATTGTTAAAGCGATTGCCGTGGGTAACGAAGCAATGGTGCAGTGGGCGACCAGCTACTTTGTGTTCCCCAAGACAATTCTCAAGTGGGTAAATCACCTGCAGGCGCTGAAGAAGAAAAAGCGTCTATCCAGAGATGTCTGGATTACCAGTTCCGATAACTACGAGTCCTGGGGTGGTAAGGGCAAGCAGTATCACACTCAAGATTTGGAAAAGCTGGTTAGGGCAGTGGACTTTGTTTCGGCTCATACCTACCCATTCCATGACTCCTACTACAATCAGGATTACTGGGGTGTTCTTCCCCATGAAGAGCAGCTGCCAAGACCAGAGATGATGGCCGGTACTATGATGCGCGCTGTGGAATATGCACAGTCCCAGTATCAGGGCGTTGTCGATTACCTCGACAGCATAGGTGTTAAGAAGCCTATTCATATCGGCGAAACCGGTTGGGCTTCGATGGATAATATCTCCTATGGTGATAGCGGTTCGAAAGCGGCCGATGAATATAAAGGTAAGCTCTATTACGAGTTTATGCGTGAGTGGACTGATTCAGTCGGTATCTCGCTGTTTTACTTTGAAGGTTTTGATGAGCAGTGGAAACATGCCAGTAATCCGGGCGGTTCAGAAAACCACTTCGGTTTTGTAAGACTGAATAACGAAGCCAAGTACGCGCTTTGGGATATGTTTGATGAAGGTCGCTTCGACGGTCTGACTCGCGGTGGCAAGCCATTGGTTAAAAGCTATGGTGGTGATGAAGCTGCGTTGTTAAACGATGTGCTTAACCCTCCCTTCAAGAGCACCATGCCGGTTCGCAAGATCACCACAGTGAATGAAGCGTTGTCCACAGGTAAGGCGGTTAAAGCGGGTACCTATGTGATCGCTCACAGAAAAATGGAACCCTCTGCCGACAACGATATGACCTACCCCAGTGCACCATTAAAGTTGAGCCCCTGGGAAGGTACTGTGGGCATTGAAATGTCACCGAAAAAAGTTATCTCAATTCTCACTCGAGAGGGTGCGCCATGGGGCTGGGGTGCTGGATTTGAAATTCAAGCGAAAAAAGGTGAAAACCTGTCTAAATATAAGTCGGGTCACCTGCACCTGAGTGTCCGTGGTGATTCCAAGATTTCCTTTGAGATTGGATATCAGAGCGGTCGTTGGGCCGATGGCAATCAGGTTAGCAACTTTGTCCGCTTTGGGCCAAATACACGCTATAAGTTAGGTAGCCGATGGATTAGCTACAAAATCCCTGTTGCCGATCTCACTAGTGGTGGTAATTTAAGCGATGTGGGAAGTGTTCTCTCAATACTGGGAACTACTCGTAATCCAGATAAGAAGATCTATCTTAAAAATATTTATTACACCCAGGATTAAGCTGCCAGCTTAATCCAACGCTTAAAAAACAGCTGCTCTTTAATGAGTGCAGCTGTTTTTTTATGCCTGGATAAAGTGCCTAGATAAAGTACCTGGACCTGATCCATAGCGGGGGTGCAGTAAGTTGAGATAGCTAACCTCAAATTCTGTCTGGGCTGTTAGGAGAAGATGAGGCAGGGCTTTAGGGATTGGTTTTGAGTGGACATAAAAAAAGGCCCTGATAACTGTATTTGCTAAACAGTTAAAAGGACCTTTAAGCGCTACTTGAAAAACATACAATCACATTTTAAAACTTACCATTTCATGCTTTAAGTGAATCTTTTGGTCTCAGCTCTTGGGAGGAAACTGAGACCTCTAGACCCACCTATACCATTAATTAAAATGGTAGAGAGTAAGATGCAACGAAAGTTGGTTCAGCTTCTACATCACCGTCAACCCCAAAAGGAACACTGTAGGTAAAGGACATAGAATCGCTGTAAGAGTAAGTAACGTCGAAGTTCTCTTGACCGTCTTTGTGAGCACCGTACATCAGAGAGAAGTCAGCAATATCGTAACCTACAGCTGTGTAGGTGTAATCGGTATCAACGTCGTCAAAAATAGTTACGCTAACTGGGCCGTAACCTACAGAGTAGATGTACTCAGCCAGTTCGCCAGGCTTGTCAATGCTGCTAGAACCAGTTGGGTATACATAAGTTGCATAGCCAATGTCGTAGCTGAATTCACCGATTGAACCGCCGTAACCAGCGAAGAAATCGTATTCGGTGCCGTTTGATGCGTCACCTGATGAAAGCCATAGACCGCCGTAGAAACCGCCTTCGCTGTAGACTAAGTCGGCAGACAGTGCTGGAGTACCTGAACCCAGATCGTATCCGCGCCACAGGTAGCTTGAAGAAATTGTTGCAGAAGCAGCGATTTCAGCAACAGCTACAGGTGCTACACCCATGGCCATAGTTGACAGTGCTGCAGTCGCTAACATGGTTTTTTTAAATGTGTTCATATGCGTTATTAACCTCAAAGTTAAATTGAAAAATATAAATAAGGCATGCCCCCAAAACTCGGCAAGCAAATTGATATCACCACTCTGAATAAGAAGTAAAAGTGATAGATGAATAGTAAAGAATACAGGGGGATTTAATATGCGCGTAAGAGGCTAGGGGACTACGCATAATGACGTATATAAGCTCTATACAAAGCTTATATACGATCAGAGCTGACTTAAGTAACGAAGTGAAACAGCAGCGGCAGTGGTGCGATTTTCAACATTTAATTTACGGAAAATCTGTTCCAAATGTTTATTTGCCGTGCGTGGACTAAAGTCCAGAATAAGCGCTATTTCATGATTGGTTTTGCCCTTGGCAATCCAGGTTAAGACTTCCGCTTCACGCGTCGTAAGCTGAAATTTTTCTTTCAACAAATCCTCTTCCTTAGGTTTATTGGCCGGTTCAATCAGCAGTAGTTTCTCGTCTGTATCCTGTGATTCGAGAGCTGTAACTAATAGGGGCTCCGATAGATCATCAACCAACAGCGGTTCCTGAGCGCCCTGTGCCAGCCAGGGTGCCAGCAGGGTAGGCACTGTTGTGGTTATCCAGTCATGGCTGGCTCCCAGACTTTCCATCATGCTGTGAGTGTTGGGTGTCGACCAGAGGATATTGCCTTTTAGATCCACAGATAGAGAGTGCTGGCCGAGAGTGTCCAGTGCCTGTCGGGCACCGGTGGCAATTCGCGAATTAGTCAGATGGGCGCGCATCCGTGCAATCAGGCCCTCGACATTAATCGGTTTGGTCACATAGTCTATTCCGCCCGCATCAAAGCCCCTGACCATATCTTCACTGGCACTGAGACCGGTCATAAAGATAACCGGGATATGAGCGATTACCGCATCGGCCTTAATACGTCGACAGGCTTCAAAGCCGTCCATCTCCGGCATCATGGCATCCATTAAAATAATATCCGGCTTGATCCGTCTGGCGATGGTCAGGGCTTGCTCCCCCGACAGTGCAACCAGCACCGTTAGCCCAACTTCCGAGAGAGTGGTATTGAGCATACTCATGGTCTCGGGATTATCATCGACAATTAGAACAACGCCGTTAAATTTAATATTAGTTTTCATCGATTGCAGCCATCAGTTGGGAACGGATTGTTGTGAGTTGTAGCTGTGCTAAATCATTGTGTAAATTAGTGCACAGGTCTGGGCTCAGCCGGGAATTTTCTTCGGCTTTAGCCAGTGATTTTTTAAAGCCATCGACATAGCCAATATCGAGAAAAGACAGCAGCTCATTTATCGCTACTGGATCATTGGTTATCGCGCTGGCAGATATTTCAGGCACAGACTCGGCCAGCTTAAGATCAATATTCAGGTGGTAGGCCAGAGTCGAAAGCAGCGAGGGCATATTGATTGGTTTAACCAGATAATCATTGTGCAGAGGCTTATCGGTGTCGAGGCCAAAGCCCTCATCCGCTTCAGCGGAGATCATCACCAGCGGCACTTTGATTCCTCGATCGCGCAGCTCCGTAACCAGATCCCAGCCGCTCATATCGGGCATGGAGATATCCAGCATAAATAATTTTGGTGAACACTGGTCGAGCATCTTTAAGCAGGAGGTGCCATCCGCAGCGGCAATAATATTAAAGCCGAGCGGCGTCAGGGTGTCGATTAACAGGCGGCGCTGCACCGGGTCATCATCCACCACCATCAGGCTGATAGTATCGCCGTAATAGCCGATAACCCGATCCGCGGCAATCGGTTGATGAGTGACTTCGTTAATACTCGGCAGCATCAGTGATACGGTAAATTTTGACCCCTCGCCAATGGTGCTCTGGATATTGAGGTCGCCGCCCATACGGTGGATCAGCGCCTGGGTTATGGCCAGACCCAGACCACTGCCGGAGGCCTGATGCATCGGGTTGGAGATACGCACAAAGGCTTCAGATATCCGTGAAATATCATCCTCTTCAATACCCACGCCGCTATCAGTTACGCTGAAGTAGGCGACCTGATTGCGATATTGCAGATCCACGGATACCGATCCCTGAGGAGTAAACTTAATCGCATTGGAAATAAGGTTGATAAGTACCTGACGCAGACGTTTCTCATCGACAACCACATGTTCTGGCAGCTTTTCCTGATGGGTGAAATTCAGTCTCAGGTTTTTTGATTCAGCCTGAATTTGGAACATATAAATTAACTGTTCAATCATCGCCACTACATCGACTTCGTTTCTGTGCAAGTCCAGTCGTCCGGCCTCGATTTTGGAAATATCCACCAGCCCTTCAATCAGGTCGGTTAAATGTTCACTGCTATTGCGCATAACCTTGATCGATTCCCGGCGCTTTTCCGGTATATCATCGGCGCCCTCAAGCAGTTGCGCATAGCCCATCACCGAATTTAAAGGGGTGCGCAGCTCGTGACTGATTCTCTCCAGATAGCGACTCTTGGCGATATTGGCCGCATCTGCTTTTTCACGGGCCTGCTGTAACTCAAGATCCGTTTTGCGGTGGGCATCAATCTCGGCAATCAATAATTGGGTTTGCCTTTGGGACTCACCCTGAGCCAGCTGGCGACCTTCCATACCGAGCAAAAATGACCAGGTGGTAACAATCAGGACAATCATCGCCACTGCGGACAGGGTCCAAGAAAAAGTTTGAATCAGTGCCGCTTGGTCAGGATGGAGGCCGATGGTTTTGAGGTAGGCGACCATAATAGCCATAGAAAAAATCAGCATATTAGTGCCGAGCAACAGTGCAAACCTGAATCCTCGAGACTGGATATGTTCCAGCCTGATGCCTTTATAAAAGATTTTGCACAGAGCCAGAAACTGATTGGCTATTCGCCCCTGAGGCCGACAGGCGTCTTCGCAGCGAGCATCCAGAGAACAGCACAGCGAGCAGATCGGACGCTCGTAAAGCGGACAGAAGGTCATATCCTGCATATCGAAACGATTTTCACAGACCCCGCAGTCTTTATTGCTTAGGTCGGTCTCAATATAGGCTGGCCGTGAAATATAAAAGCGACCATTGGTTGCCCATGCGATTAGCGGCGAGACAATAAACGTCAGGGCCATAGTAATAAAGGAAGCGAAGGATTCTGCGACAACACCCAGAGAACCGCTGTAGGCAATAATGCCGATAATCATCGAGATCAACATCGCACCCACACCCACTGGATTAATATCGAAGAGATGAGCCCGTTTAAATTCAATCTGCGGTGGGCTAAGTCCCAGCGGCTTGTTAATTACCAGATCAGCGACGATCGAGCCAATCCAGGAAATGGCAATAATGCCGAATAGCCCAAGGGTTTTTTCCAGCGCGCTGTAGATGCCAATCTCCATCAGGATAATGGCCACCACCACATTAAACACCACCCACACAACGCGACCGGGATGTGCGTGGGTTAGCCGCGAGAAGAAATTTGACCAGGCGATAGAGCCGGCATAGACATTAGTGGCATTAATTTTTAACTGAGAGAGAACCACAAAGGCAGTGGTTAGTGCCATTACAGTCGACGGCGACTGGCTGACAAAATTAAATGCCACCAGATACATCTGCGTGGGTTCGGCTGCATGCTCGGGGCTGATGCCGTAACTTAGCGCCAGCACCAACAGAAATGAGCCGAGCAATAATTTAATCGCCCCAATCACGATCCAGCCCGGACCGGCGAGCATAGTCGACAGCCGCCAGGAGGTTTTTTTCGCCGCGGTTGCCGGGGGAATAAAGCGCGCAAAATCCGCCTGTTCACCAATCTGCGGAACCAGAGAAAACAGCAGTGTTGAAGCTGCACCAATCATCAGCCAGTTCAGTTCCGGACTGCTCTGTTCAACGCCCTGAAACTGCAGCCAGTTATCCACACTGCTTATATCGTGAATCAGCACATAGATAATCGGCAATAGTTGCAACACTACCCACAGTGGCTGAGTGAAAAGTTGGAAGCGACTGATGGTGGTGATGCCATGGGTCACTATAGGGATCACCAACAGCGTACTGACCAGATAGCCCCAGTGCAGTGGCAAGTCGAAGGCCAGCTCGAGAGCCAGCGCCATAATGCTCGCCTCAAGGGCGAGAAAGATAAAGGTAAAGGAGGCATAGATCAGCGAAGTAATGGTGGAGCCGATATAACCAAACCCTGCCCCACGGGTAAGCAGGTCAATATCCAGACCGTATTTACTGCTGTAGTAACTGATCGGTATCGACAGCAAAAAGATAATCAGGCTTACCAGCAAGATTGAAACTAGTGCGTTGTTAAAACCATAACTGAGGGTGATGGATCCACCAATGGCTTCCAGTGCCAAAAAGGTTATAGCGCCCAAAGCAGTGCTGGCGACGCGAAAATCGCTCCATTTACGTGCGCTGATACTGGTAAACCGGAGAGCGTAATCTTCCAGAGTTTCGTTGGCAACCCACTGATTGTACTTGCGTCTGGCGCCAAAGACGCCTTGCTTTTTTCTAGCAGTCATCTGTGCACCATTGCCGAAGAGAAAAAGATATAAGTAGTTAATGCAATTTATCTGCCAATAAACAATTAACCCTATATAAGTAGATTACTTATGTTCCCAAACAATCAGTTTTAGGCATATGCGCCAAATAACGTATGCCATGGGTTATTCGGCGAATTGTTTGTTTTAGCCGTGCATCGAATAATCTCAGCGAGTTCAACTTTACTGAGGTTCCACCATGATTAACTCCCTTAAACGTTCTATCCCAAGTCTGAAATCTGTGTTTACAGTTGCTGTTGCAGCGTTCGCATTTTCTCAGGCAGCAATCGTCAATGCCGCTCCTGCTACAGCAGAAGTCAACACAACAGGTCTGGCTGTTACTGATGACACAGTAACCGTAGGTATCCTTCACTCAATTACCGGAACCATGGCAATTAGTGAAACTGGTTCTACCCAGGCTGAAAAATTAGCTATTAAACAGATCAACGAATCAGGCGGTGTTCTAGGTCGTCAGATTAAATATATTCAGGAAGATGGCGCCAGTGACTGGCCAACCTTTGCTGAGAAATCACGCAAGCTGCTAGTTAAAGATAAAGTCGCTGCCGTTATGGGCTGCTGGACATCAGCAAGCCGTAAAGCTGCACTGCCAGTATTTGAGCAGTACAACGGTATGCTTTTCTACCCGACTTTCTATGAGGGTCTAGAGCAGTCACCAAACGTTGTTTACACCGGTCAGGAAGCGACTCAGCAGATTATTGCCAGTATCGACTGGGTTGTAAAAACCAAAGGTGTTAAGACTTTCTACCTACTGGGTTCAGATTACATCTGGCCACGTACCTCGATGAAAATTGCCCGTAAGCATATCGCCAAGCTGGGTCTTAAAGTGGTTGGTGAAGAGTACTACCCACTGGGTCACACGCAGTTCAACTCTGTGATCAACAAAGTAAAACTGAAAAAGCCTGACGTAATCTTTGCCGCAGTTGTTGGTGGTTCTAATGTTGCTTTCTACAAGCAGGTTAAAGCGGCTGGTATCGACTGGAGAAAAGAGAAGCCTCTTATGTTGACCATCTCTGTTACTGAAGACGAAGTGCTCGGTATCGGTGGTGAGAACCTGGTTGGTGCCTACTCTTCAATGAAGTACTTCCAGAGCCTGACTAACGGCAACAACGAAACTTTCGTCAAAGCCTTTAAAGAGATGTGGGGCGAAGATTCGGTTATCGGTGACGTTACCCAGGCAGCTTATCTAGGTCCTTGGATTTGGAAATACGCTGTTGAGAAAGCCGGTTCTTTCGATATCGACAAACTCAAACTTGCTCTGCCAGGTATCGAGTTAACCACTGCGCCTGAAGGCTATGTGAAGGTTCACCCAAACCATCACCTGTGGTCTAAAGCGCGAATTGGTCTAGCCCGTGAAGATGGTCAGTTCGATGTGGTCTTCGAGTCAGAAGGTCTTATTGAGCCAGATCCTTTCCCTAAAGGTTACCAGTAAGCACTCCACGACTGGCGCCCTCGGGCGCCAGTTTCTCTCTGTATAAAATTTAACCAAGGAACATATCATGTTTGACGGATATACAGCTTCTGAACTTATGGCAATTTTTGCCATGCAAGGATTCGCAGGACTTATCCTGTTCTCCGTTCTTGTCCTTATGGCGCTGGGTTTGGCCATTATTTTTGGGCAGATGGGTGTTATTAATATGGCCCATGGTGAATTTATGATCCTCGGTGCTTACGTTACCTACCTCACCTCAATATTTTTCGAAAATTACCTGCCGGGACTCTCGAGTATCTACTTTTTTGTCGCCATAGTCCTGGCCTTTATAGCGGCGGCCAGTCTCGGCGCCTTTGTTGAATGGGCCTTAATACGCCGGCTTTATAAACGCCCTCTGGATACGCTGTTAGCGACCTGGGGTCTAAGCTTAATTCTGCAACAAACCTACCGCTCTGTATTTGGCGGTCGTGAAAAGGGTGTTTCCCTTCCAGACTGGATGATGGGTTCAATACCCGTCACCGACATTATAGAAATTCCCATCAACGGCATTATCGTGATGGTCTTGACGCTGATAATTACTCTCGCAGTTTACTTTGTAATGCAGCGTTCCCAGTGGGGTGCCAAAGTGCGCGCGGTTGTTCAAAACCGCCCCATGGCAGCCGCTGTTGGTATTAACACTTCTATTGTTGACCGAATGACCTTTGCCCTTGGTTGCGGTATCGCCGGTATTGCCGGTAGCGCCTTCACCATGATTGGTTCCACCGGTCCAACTTCCGGACAGCTGTATATCGTCGATACCTTTATGGTTGTGGTCTTCGGTGGTGCAGCCAACCTTATGGGTACCATCGCTTCAGCATTCACCATCTCTCAGGCACAGACAATCCTTGAATTCTTTATGAGTGGATCGATTGCCAAGGTGCTTACTCTGGGTATGGTCGTGGGCATTTTGATGCTGCGTCCACAGGGTTTATTTGTTCTCAAGATTCGTCGCTAGGAGATAGTTTAAATGTCTAATTTTTCAAAGCAGAAATTATTATCCCCGGCCGAACTCTGCGGCTTTATTGTACTGGCACTACTGTTGTTTGTTGTATTGCCTCTCTCTCTGGATGACTTCCGACTGAATCTGGTTGGCAAGTACCTGAGCTACTCCTTTGTCGCTATGGGCCTTGTGCTCTGCTGGGGTTACGGCGGTATTTTAAGCCTCGGCCAGGGCGTGTTCTTTGGTATCGGCGGCTACTGTATGGCGATGTTCCTCAAGCTGGAGGCATCGAGTCCCGAGAATACAGCGATCCAGTCAACCCCGGGTATTCCAGACTTTATGGATTGGAATCAGCTCACCGAGCTGCCCTGGTTCTGGGAACCGTTCAACAGTTTAGGGCTATCGCTTATTGCCGTGGTACTGATACCGGGACTGTTCGCGTTCTTAATTGGACTGGCCATGTTCAAGCGTCGAGTCGGTGGTGTTTACTTCGCGATTATTACTCAGGCCGTGGCAGCTATTTTGACCATTTTGATTGTCGGTAGTCAGGGTATGACCGGTGGTATTAACGGTATTACTGATTTGCGCACCATGTTGGGCTGGGATATTCGCACCGATGAAGCCAAGGTTATTCTCTACTTTGTCTGTGTCACCTTTGTCTTCCTGTGTTTACTACTCTGTCAGTTTGTACTGCGCTCAAAACTTGGACGACTGCTTGTCGCGGTTCGCGATACCGAAGAGCGCGTGCGCTTCTCCGGTTACAACGTCGACAACTTTAAGATCTTTGTCTTCACCTTTGCGGCAATGCTGTCGGCCATTGGTGGCGCCATGTTCACCCTGCAGGTTGGCTTTATGTCACCAAGCTTTGTCGGAATCGTACCCTCGATTGAGATGGTTATTTTCTGTGCGGTGGGTGGTCGTCTATCCCTACTGGGTGCAGTCTACGGTGCACTGGCAGTTAACTTTGCCAAGACAACCCTGTCGGAAGCCATACCGGAACTCTGGTTATTTGCTCTCGGCGCCATGTTTATCGCAGTTGTTTCGATATTCCCCAACGGTCTGATGGGACTTTACACCGCTTATATAGCACCAGTTGTAAATCGTACCCTCAAGCCAGTTTTTGCAGCGGTTAAACAAAAGCTGCCATCCAAACAGCCGGTTTCAGAATCAACCACAGGAGCTGAGTGAGCCATGAGTAAAAAAGACTTTGTTTTAGCGGTGGAAGGTTTAACCGTTTCCTTTGACGGATTTAAAGCGGTTGATGACTTCTCCTTTTATGTTGAAGAGGGCGAGATACGAGTCATTATCGGCCCCAATGGTGCCGGTAAAACCACCGTATTGGATTTGATTTGTGGTCGTACCAAATCCACCGATGGCTCAATTAAATTTTGCGACAAAGAGTTAACCAAAATGACCGAGCATGGAATTGTCCATGCCGGTGTTGGCCGCAAATTTCAAAACCCCTCGGTGTATGAAGATCTGACCGTATTCGAAAACCTTGAACTGTCATTTCCCCGCGGTCGTTCAGTATTTGGCGCCCTTGGATTTAAGCGTGATGCGGAAGTATTAAAAGCCATTCAGGAAACGGCGGAGATGGTTTTTTTACAAGACCTTCTCGGCACCCAGGCAACGCTCCTCAGTCACGGCCAGAAGCAGTGGTTGGAGATCGGCATGCTGCTCATTCAGGATCCAAGCCTGTTGATGCTCGATGAACCGGTTGCCGGAATGTCGGTTGCTGAACGTAAAAAAACCGCTGAACTGTTGCGCACCATTACCCAGAATCGTTCGGTAATTGTGATTGAACACGATATGAACTTTGTTGCCGATATTGCTGACCGGGTAACGGTTATGCATCAGGGCAAGGTGCTGTCTGAAGGCAGCATGGATCATGTGCAAACAGATCCTAAAGTTATCGAAGTTTATTTGGGCCACTAAGGAATTTATAGCATGTTGAAATTACAAGACTACAACGTTGCTTACGGCCAGAGCCGTGTAATCAACGATATGAACCTGGAAATTGGCGAAGGCGAAATTGTTTCGTTAGTCGGCCGAAACGGTATGGGTAAAACCACATTGCTCAAGTCGCTGGTTGGAATGGTTCCCCATCAGTCCGGTGCAATTACGCTGGATGGAAAAGATATTGGCCCATTGGAAAGTCACGACCGAGTAGCCAGTGGTATTGGCTTTGTCCCTCAGGGTCGCATGATCTTCTCAACCATGACCGTATCAGAAAATATTATTACCGGCTTAACCACCACCGGCGAGAAAAAAATTCCTGAAGACCTCTACGATATTTTCCCGGTGCTCAAAGAGATGGGCAAGCGTCGCGGCGGTAATTTATCCGGTGGTCAACAGCAGCAATTGGCGATCGCCAGAGCACTGGCAAGTCGACCCAAGCTACTTATTTTAGATGAACCAACAGAGGGCATTCAGCCCTCTATTATCCGAGAGATGGTCCATACCCTTAGACGTATTCGGGATGAACGCGGTCTCTCTATTTTAGTGTCAGAGCAGGTGTTGAGTTTCGCACTGGATGTTTCTGATCGTGTGATGGTGATCGAAAAAGGCGACATAGTTCACCAGGAATCCAGTGCGACTGCCGATCAGAAAAAGATCGCAGCGTATCTATCTGTTTAACTTTTATTTTTAGAATAGGAATAAGATTATGGCCGAAACCATTATTAAGATTAACCTCGACGAAAGCCCCTACACCAATGACAATATCCACAACCGCTGGCACCCGGATATTCCGATGGTTGCCAAAGTAAAACCCGGCGATGATTTTATCGTTGAGTGTTACGACTGGACCGGTGGCCAAATCAAGAACAATGACTCCGCAGAAGATGTCCGCGATGTCGATCTGGGGCAGGTTCACTTTCTCTCTGGCCCCATCGAAGTAGAGGGTGCCCAGCCCGGTGATTTACTCCAGGTTGAGATTCTTGATATTGGTGCCTTTGAAGAATCTCAGTGGGGTTTCAACGGTTTCTTCAGCAAGAATAATGGCGGTGGTTTTTTAACTGAACACTTCCCTGATGCGCAGAAATCAATCTGGGATTTCAACGGTATGTTTACCAAATCTCGCCATGTACCCGGCGTTGAATTTGCCGGTTGCCTGCACCCGGGGCTAATCGGTTGTCTACCCGACAAAGCCATGCTCGATACCTGGAATGAGCGTGAAAAAGGTCTCTTTGATACTGAGCCAGATCGTGTTCCAGCACTGGCCGCACTGCCGGAAGCCCGCGTTGCCCATATGGGTAAGATGCAGGGTGCAGAGCGTGATGCAGCCGCTGCTGAAGGTGCACGAACTGTTCCACCTCGTGAGCACGGCGGTAACTGTGATATTAAAGATTTGACCCGTGGTTCCACCGTGTACTTCCCGGTTTATCAGGACGGTGCTGGTCTTTCAGTCGGTGACTTACACTTTAGTCAGGGCGATGGCGAAATCACTTTCTGTGGTGCGATCGAAATGGCTGGCTGGATACATATGCGCGTCAACCTGATCAAAGACGGCATGGTGCAGTACGGTGTTAAAAATCCAATCTTTAAGCCAAGCCCAATGGTACCCAAGTACGATGACTACCTGATCTTTGAAGGTATCTCGGTTGACGAAGGTGGCACTCAGCACTATCTGGATGTGCATGTTGCCTACCGTCAGGCCTGTCTAAATGCGATTAACTATATGACCAAGTTTGGTTATACCGAAGCCCAGGCCTACTCGATTCTTGGCTGTGCACCGGTACAGGGTCATATCAGTGGTGTGGTGGATATTCCAAATGCCTGTGCGACACTCTGGCTACCGACTGATATCTTCGACTTTGATATGCATCCGGGAGCCGACGGCCCAACTAAAGGTGTTGATGGTGCTGCCAATGATATCCCCAAAGCACCGGATCTGGACTAGGTCTAACAGGAGGAGTTACTGATGCCTTTATATGATTACAAATGCAATGACCATGGCGTGTTCACCGAACTCGCCACTATTGCCGGCCGCGAAAAGCCTGTTAACTGCCCCCAGTGTGGGGCAGCTTCTGCGCGAGTATTTGCTCTGTCACCGCAGATGATTGGTATGATGAAAGAGAAAAAGCAGGCCATGGAGCGCAATGAAAAAGCCCGTCATGAACCATTAATCTCAACATTAGATCGCCGGCAAAATGACAAGCAGCACGCCAGTGATTGTGGTTGCAGTGGCGGCAGTGTGAAAAACTCCAAACTGTTCTATACCGCAGAGGGAAACAAAATGTTTCCCTCAATGCGTCCCTGGATGATTAGTCACTAAAGTAGCTATTCATCATTCTGGCTAGAGAGAATGCTGTCAGCCTTAGGCTGCCAGCATTCCTTTATCAACAATAAAATCAATAATAGTCTGAAGACCCGTATGCTTGTGTAGGTTGGTAAATACATAGGGATTGGTCGGGCGCATACGCTTGGTATCGCTATCCATTATCTCCAGATTTGCACCGACATGGGGTGCCAGATCAATCTTGTTAATCACCAGCAGATCCGCTTTAGTAATCCCCGGCCCGCCTTTGCGCGGAATCTTTTCTCCCGCTGCAACATCGATTACATAGATGGTTAGATCCGCCAGTTCAGGACTAAAGGTCGCACTTAAATTATCGCCGCCACTTTCAATAAAAATTAAGTCTAGACCCTGATGGCGCTGACTCATCTCTTCGACCGCGGCCAGATTCATCGACGCATCTTCGCGAATTGCCGTGTGCGGACAGCCACCGGTTTCAACACCGATAATACGGTCGGCCGCCAGTGCTTCAGCGCGGGTCAAAATAATCGCATCTTCCTGGGTGTAGATATCATTGGTCACCACCGCCAAGTTGTACTGATCGCGCATGGTTTTGCACAGAGCTTCGAGCAGGGCGGTTTTGCCGGAACCGACCGGGCCGCCGACACCAATGCGCAATGGAGCAGTTGTATGATTCATCGTAAATTCCTAATGTTGTTCAAGACCTGAAAAGTCTGGTGTATTGAGTTTCATGACGGCTGCTGGCAATTGCCAGCGCCGGTGTTGAGCTGCGTATATGGGCATCGGCTACCTGTTCAGCACGCGCGACAGCGGCGGGAATCTGTTCTGCCAGTTCGAGCATAATCTGCTGACCATGGGTCTGTCCGAGAGGAATAAGTTTGACCCCGGCGACCACATTATTATCCAGCCAACTCCAGCTGTAACCACAGCACAGTTGCTGGCAATTAATATTCCATTGGCTTGCGGCCAACGCTATACCCGTCAGCTGGCAACTGGCTATCGTAGTCGCCAGATGGGGTGGAATATCAATCCCCAGATTGGGCAGTAACTTTGCCAGTGCCGCACCCCGTTGACGCTCTTCCTTGCGCAGTTCCATGGTTTCCCGACAGGCGATCAGCCACTGACTCCAGCGCACCACGCTAGCCTCATCGGCACTGTTAAACGCGTTTAACAGACGGAGTAAAATGGGTAACTCAAGGGTTGCAACACTGGCCGAGAGAACAGTCTCCAACCAGTCTTTTAAACTCTCGGTATCAGTGACCCACTGGGCTTCAATCGCCCACTCCAAACCCTGAGAGTAGGTAAAACCCCCGATCGGAAGAGATGGGCTGATCAGCTGAAATAGCCTCAGCTCAGAGAGCGAGTTTGCAGGCATTATTTTTTAGTGGCGCCAGTCATTTTGGTTTTTTGTAAGCGCAGGTAAGCGGCAGAAAAAAGTACAGCGACAAGCGCGGCTAGACCCAGATGATCCGGAGCAGTGATAAAATGAAATGCCGAACTTATTGAGCCATCTGAGTTGTGGGCCTGAACTGTAGACTGCCCAACTAAAAAGAAGCCAATAACAGTTAAACGTTTTAAAAAGTTGTTCATTTTTTTGCCTTGTAAGTAATAAATAAATTTTTTAATGATGGTGGCCGTGGTTATGGCTATGGTTGGAGCTATGACCAGCAGCACTTTTGTAAGCACCGGCTTCAGGTTCAAAAGGTGCCTCTTCAACCGCGACGGACAGTCCCAGTCCAATCACCATTTCATCGAGTACATGGTCGTGCTGGTAGCGCAGAAAACCAGTTTCAATCTGCAGGGGCACATGACGATTGCCAAGGTGATAACTGGCTCGTGCCAGCGCGTGAGGGCAGCTGCTAGTCACTGTTGAAACAGTTTCTGGGGCTGCACAAATTTGCACCACCAGACCCTCTTCACTCTCCACTAAATCACCACCGCGCAATATTTCTCCCCGAGGTAAGAACAGTCCCGCCTCGCGACCATCATCCAGAGTGACTTTGATACGGCTTTTGGTGCGCTCTCTAATTGGCAGACTCAGTGTTGTGCTGTGGGCTGCTGATTTTTCTAAAATGCGAATAAAACGAATCATAAATTTTTGCTTAAAATAAAGTTCTTAATGAGGAGTCCTTAATAAAGAGTTCTTAGAAAAGAAAGTAGCGCTGCGCCATCGGCAACTCGGTCGCCGGCTCACAGACCAGCAGCTGACCATCAGCGCGAACCTCATAGGTCTGGGAATCCACGTCTATTTCCGGTTGATAACTATTGCGCACCATATCTTTCTTGGTCACGTTGCGGCAGCCTTTCACCGTACCGATCAAACTCTGCAAGCCGAGCTGCTCAGGCACGCCGGCATCAACAGCAGCCGCGGATAAAAACAGCATTGAGGTATTGTTATTAGCTTTGCCCATCGCGCCAAACATAGAGCGATAGTGAACCGGTTGCGGTGTTGGAATCGACGCATTGGGATCACCCATAGGGGCGGCAGCAATCATTCCGCCCTTGATAATGGTGGCCGGTTTGGTGCCAAAAAATGCCGGCTTCCACAGCACTAGATCCGCCAGTTTGCCGTTCTCAATAGAACCCACCTCATGGGCAATACCATGGGCAATGGCCGGGTTGATGGTGTACTTGGCGATATAGCGTTTAATTCGCTCGTTATCATTTTCACTGCTACCTTCCGCTCCACAATCCTCAGCAAGAGGTCCACGCTGCACTTTCATCTTGTGAGCGGTCTGCCAGGTGCGCAGTACCACTTCGCCGACGCGACCCATCGCCTGAGAGTCCGAGGCAATCATTGAGAATGCACCCAGATCATGGAGAATATCTTCAGCGGCAATCGTCTCGCGACGAATCCGCGATTCGGCAAAGGCCACATCCTCTGCAATATTCGGATCCAGATGATGGCAGACCATCAGCATATCCAGATGTTCATCGACAGTATTAATGGTGTAGGGGCGGGTCGGGTTAGTCGATGAGGGAAGTACATTGAGCTCGCCACAGGCCTTGATAATATCCGGCGCATGGCCGCCACCGGCACCCTCGGTGTGGTAGGTGTGAATGGTTCTGCCATCGATGGCATCCAGTGTAGATTCCACAAAGCCCGACTCGTTGAGTGTGTCGGTGTGAATCGCCACCTGAATATCGGTCTCTTCGGCAATATTTAAACATTCATTAATTGAAGCCGGCGTCGTGCCCCAGTCTTCGTGAAGTTTTAGACCCATAGCGCCCGCAGCAACCTGTTCACGGAGTGGTTCCGGCTGACTGGCATTACCTTTGCCCATCAGGCCAATATTCATCGGCAGTGTATCTGCCGCTTCTAACATACGGTGAATATTCCAGGGCCCGGGCGTGCAGGTGGTCGCATTGGTGCCAGTGGCTGGTCCTGTGCCGCCGCCGAGCATGGTGGTGACACCAGACATCAGTGCCTCATCAATTTGCTGGGGGCAGATAAAGTGAATATGCGCATCCACACCACCAGCGGTAAGAATATGGCCCTCACCGGCAAGCACTTCAGTGCCAGCCCCAACCACAATGTCGACATTGCTCTGAGTGTCCGGATTGCCGGCCTTGCCTATAGCGAAAATACGTCCATCTTTAATCCCCACATCGGCTTTAACTATGCCCCAGTGGTCGATAATTAATGCATTGGTAATCACCAGATCGACAGTTTCGGCGCTGGGTCTCTGACTCTGCCCCATGCCGTCGCGAATCACTTTACCGCCGCCAAATTTAACCTCGTCGCCATACTCGGTGAAATCTTTTTCCACCTCTAGCCAGAGTTCGGTATCTGCCAGTCGCAGCTTGTCGCCGGTGGTTGGGCCGAACATTTCAGCATAGGCCTGTCTTGAAATTGATCCTGGCATTGTTTACTCCTGACCTTTAGTTGAACTCTGAGCGGCAATGCTATCTATCACTTTGCCCATTACTTTTCCCTGAAAGCCATAGACATGACCAGAGCCTGCGAACTCAACCAGTTCAACCGTGCGCTCCTGACCGGGTTCAAAGCGAACCGCTGTGCCCGAGGCGATATTGAGTCGGTAGCCGAGGGTCGGTTGACGATCAAAAATTAACGATTCGTTGACTTCAAAAAAGTGATAGTGCGAGCCGATCTGTACAGGTCGGTCTCCAATATTGGCCACTTTTACTGTATGCAGATTGCGCCCGGCATTTAATGTAATTTCACCAGCTGCAGTTTTTATTTCTCCGGGGATCATAGAGCCGGTCTCCTAGACAATAGGGTTGTGGACGGTGACAAGTTTGGTGCCGTCGGGAAATGTACCCTCGACCTGCACGTCATGAATCATTTCTGCAATTCCATCCATCACATCATCGGCACTGAGCAGGGTGCGGCCGTAGTCCATCAGTTCGGCAACGGTTCTGCCGTCGCGGGCACCTTCAAGGATCGCGGCACTGATATAGGCAATGGCTTCCGGGTAGTTAAGTTTTAGCCCTCTGGCTTTGCGGCGCTCGGCGAGTAGTGCCGCTGTAAATAACATCAACTTATCTTTTTCGCGGGGAGTTAATTCCATGATTTATTCTTTAGTTAGGTAGCCCAGATGCGCGGGGAACAGGCCGGCTTGTGAAGCCATTCGGTTCGCAGCTCAGTCCACAGCTGGGTAAATATTTCCAGTATTGGCTCTATCTGGTTGCCCAATACCCTGACCACCAGAACATCGTCGACCAATGTTAGGCCAATCGGATCTGGATACTGATGTGAATGCAATATGCGTTCCAATTGATCACGCTGTTGTTGATTGCAGGGGGCGGCGATCAGGCTGCCTTGCATAGCCATACCGCGCAGGCCACTGGCGGAGTCAATTAGAGAACTGTCCTCTGTACAGAGCTGTTCGACTAAACGCAATTCACCCTCAATATTAATCTCTGTGCAGCTGCTAATATTGCCCGAATGAAAGATTTCGCTGTTGGCCGGGCGTCCAAAACAGTGCATCTCCCAACCGATAAACTTTCCACCTTTGGCAATATTAATTTGCGTGTTTAAACTGGATTGAGCCTCGGGGAAAAATATATTTTGCTGGGGCAGCCACTCGACAATGGCATCTGTGCAGACCGATATTTTTTGCGACTGGGTGCTCACAAGATCGGTTTTCGAGCGATAAAACTTTGTTGCGCCGGGGGTGGTAATTAAACAGTGTGAACCGCTTTCAGCACGAACCTTGATATCCAGCGTATCGCCGCCAACCACACCGCCTGGCGGGTGAAGCAGGTAGCTGTGGCAGATATCGTTTTCCGGATAAAAAGGTCGCTGCAGGGTCAGTGGGCCACGCTGTTTTTTCCGCACCAAGCAGGTTTTTTCGCGCCGCACTGCATAGTCGAGTTCGAGTTCTGCAAGCCATCCTGCCTGAGAATTTTGTGCTGATCTTGTGTTGTTCATTATTTGAATAACCAGAATATTTTAAGTGAAATCTAAAAAATAAAGTGTCTATTTTTTGAAGACTATCATCAGAAAAAGCATTCGGGTTAGAAAAAAATTAAATAATAATTAGAAATAGTAAAAGGCCTCAAATTGGTGCAAAAAATAATTTAATGCACTAAAAAAACTCATAGAAAAAATAATTCAAAAGATGAAAAATCAAAAAATAAAATTGCGGACTTTTAGGTTCTGAATAAGCTAAAGTAACAGTCTTAAATTTTCGCCAGGCTTACCCATGTTTTCCATAAGAACTGTTTTAAGTTCCCTGTTTTTTATAATCGCAATTTTTGCTGTGGCAGTGATCGATAGAGATCCTCTGCCGAATTTTTCCCAATACGATCAGGTACAGGAAAAGAAGAGTGCTTTTTTTGACTACGTATTGCCTCTGGTAAATCAGGAAAATAAGACTGTTATAGAAGATCGAAAATATCTTGAGATGCTGGCAGAAGAGGTTGACGACTTATCTTTTTTTCAGCGCAGAACACTGATGGAATTAGCTGAAGATTATTATGTCGATAGAGAAGAGCGCAGTGATTTACAGGTTATCGAACAGTTACGATTGAGGGTTGATCCGGTACCGCCGTCACTGGCACTGGCTCAGGCGGCCATTGAGTCGGCCTGGGGGACTTCGCGTTTCGCGGTGCAGGGCAATAATCTTTTTGGTCAGTGGTGTTATAAAAAAGGCTGTGGTCTTGTGCCTCTTAGGCGCAACTCCGGCACCCAGCATGAGGTGGCGAAATTTGCCACGGTCTCCGAGTCGGTGGGTTCCTATATTCGCAATATCAATACCCATCGCGCCTATCAGGATCTGCGTGTCAGTCGAGCGCGGCTGCGCACTGAGCAGAGTTCGGCCAGCGGTCATCAGTTAGCCGAAAACCTGCTCGAGTATTCAGAGCTGCGTGAAAAGTATGTCCATGAGGTTCAGGCAGTGATTCGGATTAATAATCTTGCCCGCTACGACAAGCTCTAAGACAAAAGCTCGGGAATATTTTTAAACTGTTTTAGGGCTTCGGGATTAGCCAGAGCATCTTTGTTATTAACCGCTTGATTGTGCACTACCTTGCGCACTGCCAGTTCAACGATTTTACCACTGATCGTTCGCGGAATATCTGTAACCGCAATAATCTTTGCCGGTACATGTCGCGGTGTGGTCTCGCGGCGAATAGTGGTGCGAATTTTCTTCTGAAGCTCTTCGGTTAACTCGACTCCACTGCGCAAGACTATAAAGAGTACCACGCGAACATCTTCTTCCCAGTTCTGGCCAATACAGATGCTATCGATAATCTCGTCGAGCTTTTCCACCTGACGGTAAATCTCGGCTGTGCCAATTCTTACGCCGCCGGGATTTAACACCGCATCGGACCTGCCGTGAATAATCACTCCGTTATGAGCGGTTATTTCCCCATAGTCACCCTGGGCCCAGATACCCGGGTAGGTTTCAAAATAGGCGCTAAGATATTTTTTATTGTCTGGGTCATTCCAAAAATAGATCGGCGCATTGGGGAACGGTTTGGTGCAGACCAGCTCGCCTTTTTCTTCCCTGACCGACTGACCCTTTTCATTCCATATCTCGACCGCCATACCCAGACCGCGGCATTGAATCTCTCCCTCCCAAACCGGCAGGCAGGGATTGCCGAGCACAAAGCAGGAGAGAATATCGGTGCCGCCGGAAATGGATGCCAGGCAGAGATCGGCTTTTATATCTCGATAGACATAGCGAAAACTTTCATGGGAGAGCGGCGAGCCGGTGGAGAGCAGGGCTTTTAAATTTTTTAGGTTGTGGGTTTCGCTGGGCTTTACGCCGGCTTTTTCCAGAGCGGCTATATATTTGGCGCTGGTGCCAAAGATACTGACCTGCTCCTGCTCGGCCATATCAATTAGCGATGGGGGCTGGGGATAGAAGGGTGATCCATCATATAAAACCAGTGTTGCCTCCGAGGCGAGGCCACTGACCAGCCAGTTCCACATCATCCAGCCGCAGGTGGTGAAGTAAAACAAAATATCCTCTCCCTGCAGGTCGGTATGCAGGCGCTGTTCTTTCAGGTGTTGAATCAAGGTGCCACCGGCACTGTGAACAATACATTTGGGCGCGCCGGTCGTGCCGGAGGAATACATAATATATAGCGGGTGGTCGAAGGGGAGCTGTTCGAATGCCAGTTGCGGGGTGTTTTTGTCGACTAAAAAGTCCCTGTACATAATGGCTTTATCTATAGGTTCCGCCGCTGAGGGTTGTTCGGTAACCGGGACAATGACCAACTGTTGAATACTATTAATGTTGCTGGCGATCTCATGCAGGCGGGGCATGCAGTCGATGGTTTTGCCGTTGTAATAATAGCCATCACAGCCAAACAGTACTTTGGGTTCTATCTGGCCAAAGCGGTCCATCACGCCGTTGATACCAAAATCTGGCGAGCAGGATGACCAGATCGCGCCGATGCTGGCGGTGGCTAGCATGGCCACCACAGTCTCGGGAATATTTGGCATAAACCCGGCGACGCGGTCGCCAGTTACTATGCCGGACTGTCTTAATGCCGCGGCGCACTCGGCTACCTGCTGATAGAGCTCGGCGTAACTGAGGGTTTTTCTTGAACCGTTTTCTAGTCTCGAGATCAGTGCCGTTTTATCGCTGCGATTGCGCAGGGCGTTTTCGGCATAGTTGAGGCGGGCACCACTAAACCATTTTGCGCCGGGAAATTGCTCACCGTTAACTAACACCTGATCAGCTTGCTGTGATGAGCGGATCTCGCTGTACTGCCAAATCTGTTGCCAGAATAGCTGCGGCTGATCTATAGACCACTGGTGCAGTTGCTGATAATCCTTAAATACCAGTCCGAGCTGGTTTTGCAGCTGTTGAATAAAGCCGAGCATATTGCTGGTATTAATTTTTTGATCACTGGGCTGCCACAGTGGTCGAGCTATTTGTTGGCTGTACTGCTGAGTCATTAAACGGTCCCTGTTAAGTGCTAATTGCCCGATTAGTATAGTCAAATCACCGCTGCAATCCCCTAAATGGTCTCAGTCGTCGCATAAATGCCCCGTTAGTCTCAAATATAGTGAGATGAATGGTTTATCTGGGGTAGTCTCTGGAGTGAAAGGCTCTGTTTCCGGCGCTATTGGCCATATAAAAAGAGTCAGAATAATAATTATTTTTTACCTTGGGGGTATAAATCGATGTTTTTGAAGAAAAATGTTCTCTCTAGCAGTATTGCTGTAGCGTTAATTAGCGCCAGTGCACCTGCTTTTGCAAACGACGGCGTCATTCAGGAAGTTGTCGTTCAGGGTGGTCTTCGTGCTAGTTTGAAGGCAAATATGGATATCAAAAGAGACTCAGTAGGCGTTGTTGACGCTATCACTGCTGAAGACATGGGTAAGTTCCCGGATACCAACCTTGCAGAATCGCTCCAGCGTATCACTGGTGTATCTATCAGCCGTTCAAACGGTGAAGGTAGTCAGGTTACTGTTCGTGGTTTTGGTCCTGAGTACAACCTGGTAACTCTAAATGGTCGCCAGCTGCCTACTCACAATGGTACCAACCGATCTTTTGACTTTGCTGATCTGGCCTCTGAAGGCATTTCTGCAGTTGAAGTTTACAAAACGGGTCAGGCTAACGTTCCTACCGGTGGTATCGGTTCTTCTATTAATATTATTACTTCACGCCCCCTCGAGAACCCCGGGTTTAAGAGCAGTGTTGGCGTTAAGTTAGTTGCTGATTCATCAGTAACTATTGGTGACGAAGAGCTGACGCCTGAATTCTCAGGTGTTTTCTCAAACACTTTCTTTGACGATACTCTTGGCGTCTCGCTGAGTGGTGTTGCTCAGAATCGTATAGGCGGTCAAGCCTCTGCTACTGTTGGCGGATGGAATACAACCACTGCTGACTCTTCAGAGTGGACGCGCAGAATTTCTGACGATGGTCACCTCAATATTGAAAACCTTCCTGAAGGTACGCTGCTATCCAAGCCTCAGAGCATGGCTTACAGCCTTTCTAACTTTGAGACAGATCGTGTAAACGGTATGTTGAATGTGCAGTGGGCTCCAAGTGAAACCATTACTGCAACTGTTGATTACGTTTACAGCTCAATGATTGTTGAGAGCCGCTACAACGATTTGGCTTCTTGGTTTAACGGTGGTAACAGAGACCGCGCCTCAAGCTGGGCTACTGTTGAAGACGGTAACTCTACTCCGTTGTTCTACACCGAAGAGGAAAAAGGGACTACTGACTTTACCAATGGTGTTGGTTACAACAAAGATCGCAACAAGTCTAATTCAGCCGGTCTAAACATTGAGTGGCAGGCTGCTGATAACCTGGTTCTGGAACTTGATTACCACGATTCAGTTTCGAAAAGATCAGGTATGGATCCACGCTCTGGTTCGATCACTATGGCCAGCTTCAACCGTCGCAACACCACAGCACGCTTTGGTGGTGAGATGGGTATCCTGGATCTCGATCTGGGTACATTGGATGATGGTTCAGAACGTCCTCTCTATAAAGAAGACATGATTATCACTGGTAGCCAGTTCGGCAGTGGCCAGTCAGATATGCAGATTGAAGCTACAAGCTTATCTGGTACTTTTGACTTCTCTGAGTCTACAAGTGTTGATTTCGGTGTTGAGTTAAATGAAGTTAGCAACCGTTCAGTTGGTGCACTGGTTGAGAGTGGCACCTGGGGTGGTATTACTGATATCACTGGTGATCTGGTTGACGTACTGGATAGACGTTCTATGGCTGGTCAGTTTGATCAGGTTGCAAACGCCGATGATGAGAGCCTGCAGGTAGAGTTCTTTACTGCTAACCTTGAAGATCTTATCCATATCGCTGAAACAAATATTGCTTCAGGTCGCTATACGCCTAACCCTAACCAGCAGAGCACTTTTGGTGAATGTGGAACGGCTTACTGTGATATTCAGGGCAAAAATGTTCCTTGGGATTCAGATCTTCAGACGACTGAAGAGACAAAAGTTGCTTACTTCCAGTTGAATCACGCAACAGAATATAACGCTATGCCGATTAATGTTCGTGCGGGTCTGCGCTACGAAGAGACTGAAATCTCTTCTGCCGGTATTGTTCCCAAGTACGAAGGTGTTACCTGGACCAACGCTGCTAACGAATTTATGATCAGCGCGACAGAGCCACAGAATGTTGATGATACAGGTGAATACGATCTGCTATTACCTAATCTGGATTTCGATATCTCGGTAACTGACGATATGGTTCTGCGTGCCTCGGTGAGCAAGACAGTCACTCGTCCAAACTATGCACAGATTAAAGGTGGAACTACCCTGGGTGGTTTGAGCTTTAAAGGTCTGCAGGGTACTGGCGGAACAGAAGCCAGTGGTGGTAACCCGGGTCTTGAGCCAATTGAAGCAACTAACTTCGACCTCTCTGCTGAGTGGTACTACGGTGAAGAGAGCTACGTTTCTCTTGGTTACTTCAAGAAAGACGTAAAGAACTTTATCGCTGCTGGTGAAGAGCGTCAGTCTGAGCGTTGGAACCTGCCACACCCAGCACTGGGTGATTTCTGGAAGCAGGCTGTAGTTGATGCTGCAGTTGATGGTGCAACCACAGAAGCGGAAGTATTTGACTGGATCAGAGACAACCGTGCGCCTTCTGCAGAGTGGAGCCTAAACGGTGATCAGGTAACTATTAATGGTGTTGCTGGCGATCCGCTAGTACCTGTTGATGTTAAGACTGACGTCAACATGAACGATGCAGAAGTATCTGGTTGGTAATTTGCTGTTCAGCACAACTTCTCTGATACCGGTTACGGCATGATCGTTAACTACACAATGGCAGATGCCAATATAAGCTACGACAACAGCTTCACCAGTGGTGCACAGTTTGTTATCAACGGCCTCAGTGATTCAGCCAACTTTATCGCTTTCTATGATAAAGACGGTTTGCAGGCTCGAGTAGCTTACAACTGGAGAGATGATTTCCTCGCCGGTGTTGGCCAGCCACAGGGTACTTACACTAACCCAACTAACGTTCGCGCCTACGGTCAGTGGGACTTTAATGTCAGCTATGAATACGATGAAAACTTCACTGTATTTGTTGAAGGCCTTAACGTTACTGAGTCAGTGCCTAGAAACTACGGTCGTATCGAGAGCCAGGTACTGGGTGTTTACCAGGGTGGCGCACGCTACAACTTCGGTGCTCGCTATAAGTTCTAAGTTAGCCCTGAACAGGTAACACAACGTAAAAAGTAAGATGAAAACGGAAGCCGCTTAACCTGTTAAGCGGCTTCTTTCTTTCAGCAAATTGGAAAAACCCAAATCGCTCTCAAACCGTATTAATTAGAACGGGTTAAAGAGTCCCGATTAAAGATTGTAGCTATGGAATCTTCGCGCTATCCTAGGTTCAAAGAATCTATACAAGACTGCTCTGAAGTAGCCCTAATACCTACTAAAAGCCTAATAAAGGGCCTAATAAAAAGCCTAATAAAAGGCCTAATAAAAGACCTAAAAAAATAGCTGATAAAATGAGTAAAAAAATAAGTGGACTTGTGATTGTGGGCGGGGGAACTGCCGGCTGGTTATCCGCCGGTGTGATCGCTGCCGAGCACGCTATTTCCCAAAATGCTAATCAAGAGCACGGTGACCAGCAGGACAATCAGTTTCAGCTAACCCTAATAGAATCCCCGGACATTAAAACCATCGGCGTCGGTGAGGGCACCTGGCCTTCCATGCGCACCACATTGAACAAGATGGGGCTCTCGGAAACGGATTTTATTCGCGAGTGTACGGCCAGCTTTAAGCAGGGCACCGAATTTTCTGGTTGGACCACCGGTGAGAATGACAACTACACCCATCCTTTCACCGCACCTCAGGGATACAACGAGACCAATCTGGCACCTCACTGGCAGGAATTGCAGGGCAGACCCAGATTTGATCAGGCAGTTTCACATCAGTCAGTACTGTTCCCAGATTCACGGGCACCAAAACAGATTTCAACCCCGGAATACGCTGGCACGGTTAACTACGGTTATCACCTAGATGCGGCCAAATTCGCCGAGTTCTTGCGCAAGCACTGTGTCGAGAAGTTGGGGGTAAAACATATAAAAGCCAATGTAATTGCAGTGAACTCCGCCGAAAATGGCGATATTGCATCGGTTACCACAGATTCCAGCGGCGCTATTGAAGGGGATCTGTTTATCGACTGCAGTGGCTCCAGAGCCCTGTTGTTGGGAGAGCACTACAGAGTGCCCCTGCGCAGTAAAAAACAGTTCCTGTTTAACGATACTGCACTGGCGGCACAGGTTCCCTACGTCAATCCCGATGATCCGATTGCCTCCTGCACATTATCCACCGCCCAGACAGCGGGCTGGATCTGGGATATTGGCCTGCCTTCTAGGCGTGGAACCGGTCATGTCTATTCCAGCGCCCATAACAGCCAGGAAAATGCCACCGCCGAACTGCTCAGCTATATAGAGCGCACTGCCGGTGCCCAGGCAGCTGCAGACGCGGAACCGCGGAAAATTAATTTTGATCCCGGCCACCGCGCCGAGTTCTGGCACAAGAACTGTGTCGCCATCGGCATGTCCGCCGGATTTATTGAGCCCTTAGAAGCCTCCGCGCTGATTCTGGTCGAGCTGTCCTCCAATATGATTGCCGAACAGCTGCCAGCCAACCGCGAGATGATGGACTTAGTGGCCAAGCGATTTAACGACAAGTTCTTATATCGCTGGGACCGTATTATCGATTTTCTCAAGCTGCACTATATTTTGAATCGTCGTCAGGATCAGTACTGGCGCGATCATCTGGATCCATCGTCAATCCCCGACAGCCTGCAAGAGCTTATCGCGCTGTGGAAATATCAGGGACCCTGGCATCGAGATACCAACCATACCGATGAGATGTTCCCCTCGGCCAGTTTTCAGTATGTGCTCTACGGCATGAACTTCGAAACTAACCCCAGTACAACCATTCGCCGCTCGGATCGGTTGGGTCGGGAAGCCGCCGTAAACCTGTTCCAGAAAAATGCCAAGCAACGTCGTGAGCTCGAGATGGCAATGCCGACAAATCGCCAACTAATTGAAAAAATTAATACCTATGGGCTGCAAAAAATATAGATTTTTTATAGCCGTCACAGATTTATTTAAAGTATATATAACAAGGGTTACAGCATGAGTAAATATTCACTTCTTAGTCAGTCAGAGCACGCAAAGCTAAGAGTTATCACCGAGCGTAGTGCCGACTATGGCGACAACCTGATGTACGCCATGACATTCCCTCTGGAGTTTAGGAATATCGAATCCTGCTACCCAATCTTCTTTGCCAAAGATGGTGAATCCGGACAATTTTATCCCTTGGCGCTATTTGGTTTTCAGCGCGATGAAAATCTCTACCTGAAAGGCAATGTCTGGGACGCTACCTACATGCCACTGATGGTTGAGAGAAATCCTTTTCTGATCGGCTTCCAACAGTCACCAGATGTAGAGAACGGCGAAAAGAGACCCGTGGTTTCTATCAATATTGAAAGTCCTCGAATCACTGAAATTGAAACTGAGGTTAAAAGTGAAGCACTGTTTACCGATAGCGGTGAGCCCAGCGAGTACCTGCAGAAATCGATGGAGAATTTACAGACTATCCATCGCGGTCACGACCAGAACAAACAATTTATTGCCACGTTGCTAGAGCATGATCTACTGGAAGGCTTTAATCTTGATATCACCCTTAAGGATGGCTCCAACAATCGATTGGAGGGTTTTTATACCATCAATGAAGAAAAGCTCGCCGGCCTGCAGTCCGAGACATTGGGTAAGTTGCACGAGCAGGGCTTCCTGCAGGCGATCTATATGGTCGTCGCTTCTTTCTCCCAAGTCAGCGGTTTGATCGCTAAGAAAAATGCCAGTCTCGACTAACCCTTCAATACCAAATAATAACGAGTGATTGAATATTGCTAGAGATTAATCGCCAAATTAGAGAAGTCAGCGGCTGTCGACCCGACAGCCTCAGCGACGATATTCTCTATTCCAAAGAGCCTCTGGTACTGCGTGGTTTGACTGCGGACTGGCCGCTGGTCAAGGCGGCCGTGCAATCTCCGGAGCAGGCTGAGTCGTATATTTTACAGTACGACAGTGGTCAGCAGCTCACCGCCTACAGAGGCGAGCCGGACATTGATGGACGGATATTTTACAACGCTGATTTCAGCGGATTTAACTTCGATAGAATCAGATTGCCACTGACCGAAGTGTTTGAAAATCTTCGCCAGTACAGCAGTGAAGCCCAGCCGCCAACCCTGTATGTGGGTTCGACCATGGTCGACAACTGGCTGCCGGAACTGCGCCGCGAGAATGATCTGGTATTGGAAGGCCATGATCCTCTGGTCAGTATCTGGATTGGCAACCGCAGCCGAATCGCCGCCCATTATGACTTTCCAACCAATATTGCCTGTTCAGTAGCCGGACGCAGACGCTTTACCCTGTTTCCCCCAGAGCAGTTGGAAAATCTTTATGTAGGGCCGATAGATTTCACCCCGGCGGGGCAGTCTATTAGTCTGGTCGACTTTGCCAATCCGGATTACGAAGCCTACCCGAAATTCCGCGAGGCACTCAAAGCGGCACAGGTCGTCGAGCTCGAGCCCGGCGATGCTATTTTGATCCCCAGCATGTGGTGGCACCATGTGGAGTCGCTGGATGATATGAATATATTGATCAACTACTGGTGGCGCAATACGCCTGCCTATATGGGTTCACCGGTCAATGTTTTACAGCACGCGATTATGGGTATTCGCGATCTGCCGCCCGAGCAGCGCGAAGCTTGGCGAGCAGTTTTTGATCACTATGTATTTAATGCTGATGAAGAGAATTATCAGCATATGCCAGAACAGGCCAGAGGTGTTTTAAACCCATTGGATGAAACCGTGGCAAGGCAAATACACCAACTTTTATTAAGTAAATTTAAGCGCTAGCGTTTATTGTAGAGAGTATCGGAGAGACTATTTTGACAGCTCAAAAAGTAAGAAAAGTGGTTATCGTAGGTGGTGGAACAGCCGGTTGGGTGGCTGCCGCATCTGTGGCAAAGCTGTTGGGTAAAAACCTCGATATCTCCCTGATTGAATCTGATGAAATCGGCACCGTGGGTGTCGGCGAAGCCACCATCCCGACCCTAATCACCCTCCATCAATTGCTTAAAATTGATGAACGGGAATTTATGGCCGCCGTTCAGGGAACCTTTAAGCTAGGTATCTCTTTTGAAAACTGGAGAGATGTCGGCAAAGACTATATTCACTCCTTTGGCTTTACCGGCAAAGACTGCTGGGCAGCGGGCTTTGTACACTTCTGGTTAAAGGCCAGAGCGCAGGGTAATACCGCCGATTTTGGCGAGTACTGCACCGAGCTAATGGCCGCCAAAGCTAATAAATTCGCCGTATTTAAGCCCGATGGACTGAATTACGCCTACCATATGGATGCCAGTCTGTACGCCAAATTTATGCGCAAGATCGCCGAGCAGCATGGCGCCAAACGTATTGAAGGAAAGATTGTCGAGGTGGGTACCAACGCCGATACCGGCTTTATCGAGCACGTGCAGTTAGCCTCCGGACAGAAAGTCGAAGGGGATCTATTTATCGACTGCAGTGGCTTCCGCGCCCTGTTGATCGGTGAAACCCTCAATACCGATTACGAAGACTGGTCAAAATGGTTGCCCTGCGACAGTGCAATTGCCGTGCAGACCCGCTCAGTGGCTGAACCTATTCCCTACACCCGCTCAATCGCCAGAGATGCCGGTTGGCAGTGGCGTATTCCACTGCAGTCGCGAGTCGGCAATGGTCATGTGTTCTGCAGCAAGTATATTTCTGACGAGGAAGCGACCCAAACCCTGCTAAATAATATTGAAGGGGAAGTTTTAACCGAGCCCCGCGTGATTAAATTCCGCACCGGTCAGCGCACCCAGCACTGGAATAAAAACTGTATTGCACTGGGTCTCGCCGGAGGCTTTGTCGAGCCGCTGGAATCCACCAGTATTCATATGGTGCAGAGCGGCATACTGCGCCTGTTGCGAATGTTCCCGTTTGAAGGGATCAACGAGCCCTATGTCAAAGAGTTCAATAAGCAGATGAGTGATGAATTCCACTTTATCCGCGACTTTATTGTTCTGCACTACCATGTCACCGAACGGGAAGACACCGAGTTTTGGCGCCACTGCAAAACCATGGAAATACCCGAAAGCCTGCAGCACCGTATCGATATGTTTAAACAGACCGGCAGTGTCTTCCACAAGATCGGCGATCTGTTTGCCGAAAACTCCTGGACTCAGGTGATGTTGGGGCAGGGTTTAGTGCCTGAACAGCACCACCCGATTGTCGATATGATGAGTGACGATGAACTAAAAGCCTTTATGCACAGCATAAAATCATCGGTCGATCATGTGGTCGGTCAGTTGCCGAGCCATCAGGAATTTATTAGCAGATACTGCAAAGCAGCTTCTATGTAGGCCTCTGAGCTTTAGGTAAGCACTTAAAGTAAGAACTTAAAGTAACCACTTAAAGTAAGCGCTTACTTAAAAACCCCTTTAGGGCTTTCTGTTGCTCTTCACTGAGATCAGTCACCAGATCATTAAGGCTTGCGGGCAAGTGTTCCTGTGGATCATCACCGGTCTGAAAAACATAGTAATTAAAATACTGCCGCCAAGCCTCGCGCTTCGCCGGACTCAATTTGGCGATACTCAGCATACTGTGCATCATGCTGTCATTGGCCGAAGGGGTTCCCTGCGTCTGCCCACCCCACCAGTAATTAACCAGTAAATTCAGCGCCTCCAGCGACTCCACTCCATGCCACCAGAGCGCCGGAATATAGATCCCATCTCCCGGTTCCAAAACTCCCTGCAGGGCAACGGCCTCCGCCTGGGCATAGTTGGGAAACTGCTGCAGATCTGGCTGACGAATATCGACCATGCTCACCGGTACACCGGCGGGGGTACTCAGTGCCGGCCCCGGATAGAGATTATTGATTTGCTCCGGTGGATAAAGGGTAAATCGTCTGCGACCGGCCACTACAGCGGCAATATTGTCATGAATATCGTAATGGGGAGCGACCATCGCCCGATTGCCCAGCCACAGGGTTGGCGCAATGGAACTGTCTAACAAAGGCTGAGGATTTTGGGTTTCAAAATCATCCAGCGCATCGCGAATAGTAATGGCCTGCAGCGCAATGGCATGGGGATTGGGTTGATCGACTAACTTTAACAGCTGCTCAAGAGCCGAACCCAACGTCGTCGACGCGCGGCTAAAGTTCATGGTCTGAAGATCGTCACCGTAAAAGAAGCGGCCATTGATCTCCGGATTACCCACCACTGCCGAGACTTTCTGCCCGCGATCCATGGTAGTTAAATAATCCACAATTGCCTGAGGAGACTCTTTTCCCGCTTTGACCGCCGACCAGTCGCCAAAATGTGATTTGAGTAGCGCCGGTTTATTGAGCGGAACAATGTCATTCTCAAACTGTTCAGCAGTGACCTGATGCCAGACTGGAATCTCGAGCACAGATATCCCCTTAATGGTGTTTAAAGCTATAGCCACAGACTATAGCACTGGCCTATTATTGGATAAATATTAAAAAAGCTGAATTATAAATATGTCCTCTCTGGAAAAGGTTTTAACCCTGCCCTGTGGCGCAGAAATCCCCAATCGTATCGCCAAAGCCGCAATGACCGAAGGCTTGGCCACCGCCAATGGTCTGCCCACTCCAGAACTGGAAAGACTCTATGGTCTGTGGAGTGACGGCGGTGCCGGTATGCTGCTGTCAGGCAATATTCAGGTCGACCGCGATCACCTCGAGCGTCCCGGCAATGTCATCGTCGATCGAGAGCCCGACACAGAGATGCAAACGGCACTGGCCAGCTGGGCAAAAGCTGCCACGCGTAATGGCAATCATTTCTGGGGCCAGATTAGTCATGCCGGCCGCCAGACACAGAAAATCATTAACCCCAATCCCAAAGCGCCATCGGCAGTAAAGGTCAATCTGCCCGGCGGTCAATTTGGTCAGCCAGTGGCACTGACTATCAGCGAAATTGAAACTATTGTGGCGCGCTTTGGAATCTGCGCCGCGGCCTTAAAACAGGCAGGCTTTACCGGTGTTCAGGTACACGCCGCCCACGGTTATTTACTCTCCGAGTTTTTAAGTCCGCGCAGTAATCAGCGCACCGATAAATACGGCGGCTCGTTAGCCAATCGCGCCCGAGCACTTTTAGACTGCGTAGCAGAAGTGCGCGCTGCGGTGGGTGCAGAATTTCCAGTTGCGGTAAAACTTAATAGTGCAGATTTTCAAAAGGGCGGCTTTGGCTTTGAAGAGAGTTTGCAAGTTGCCCAGTGGTTGCAGGAAGCCGGTGTCGATCTGATTGAAATTTCCGGTGGTACCTACGAGCAACCCAAGTTATTGGGAATTGCCGGCATCGAAGAAGAGGAGCCGCAATCTATTCCCAAGCCGGCCTCCTCAACCGAGATACGCGAAGCCTATTTTGTCGACTTTGCGGTGGCCATGCGCGCCAAAGTATCTGTCCCGCTAATGGTTACCGGAGGCTTTCGCCAGCGCGCTGCCATGTTGCAGGCACTGGACAGTGGCAGTGCCGACCTGATTGGTTTAGGTCGCCCAATGTGTGTACTTACTGACGCGCCAGATCAGGTTATAAAAGGACTTGAAGTGCTGCCACGCTATGAAGACAGTCTCTCTCTATTTCCCGGTTGGCTGAGCTGGTTAACGAAAATTAAGTTCTTTAAAGCCCTCGCCGGTTTCTCGGTTCAGTACTGGTACTTCGGTCAGATAGATGCATTGGGTCGCAGCGGCAAATCCGATCCGGCACTGTCGGTATTCTCGGCGACCAAGCAGACTATGAAGCAGGCCAATCAGTTGGCCAGTGCCTTAAAAGACAGTTCTTAAGAAAGCACTTATTTTACTTTTAAAATATCATTCCAATTGGTGGTGTAAGCGGGGGAGAGATGCTCCCGCTTCATGATCCAGTTTTTGGGTTGCGAACTATTAGCAACCCCCTGTCTGGCAAAAAACAGTTTGCTCTTGCCACTCCGATTAATTTTATCCAGTGTCGACATCAGTGCCTGGCTTTTGCTCCGCTCATGGCTTTTCCCCCGCTCAGGGCTTTCCCCCCGCTCAGGGCTGTTTCTACGCTCAGGGCTGTTTGAATCAGACACTTCCTGATCAAACAGGCTTGGCTGATAAACTCCGGGCTCATAAAAGTCAGATAACATAACCCCCGCTTTGGCGTACTGGTAGCCATCGCGCCAGATACGCTCGAGAAGCCCCATCGCCTGATTGATTAGATCGCGGCTATCATCGCTGGGTAGTGATAGTTCAGCCGTAGCCGAATTGGCATACTGAGACTGATTGGCATTAAAAGGGCTGGTGCGAATAAAGACAGTGATAATTTTGGCATAGCGTTTTTCCTTTCGCAGTTTTTCTCCCGCCCGTGCACTGTGCCTGCAGATCGCTTCACCCATCTCCTGCAATGAGGTCACTCGCTCGCCAAACGAGCGACTACAGACAATCTGTTTCTTGGTCGGCGGCAACTCTTCAAGTTCCATACAGGATTCACCGTTCAATTCACGAACCGTACGCTCAACCACCACAGAAAACTGCTGACGAATATGTTTCGGATTGGCATTGGCCAAATCCAGAGCGCTGTTAATACCCATGTTCTGCAGACGAACGGCAAGGCGGCGACCAATCCCCCACACCTCATCGACCGGTAACAATGCCATCAGTCGCTGTTGTCGCTGAGGATCACTAAGGTCCACCACTCCCTGAGTGGCCGGATATTTTTTCGCCGCATGGTTGGCCAGTTTCGCCAAGGTCTTGGTAGGGGCAATACCGACACAGACTGTAATACCCGTCCAATCGCCAATAATCTGTCGCACCTGTTGACCAAACAGATTATTGGAAAGCAATTTCTGGGTGCCGGTTAAATCGAGAAAGGCTTCATCGATAGAATATATTTCCACCCGCTGTGCCAACTCTTCGAGAGTGCGCATTACCCGCGCGGACATATCCGCATAGAGTGTGTAGTTGGAGGAGAACACCGCAATATTGTGCTGACGCAGTTCATTGCGAATCTTAAAAATCGGCACCCCCATTTTAATCCCTAGCGCCTTGGCCTCTTTCGAGCGCGCCACCACGCAGCCATCATTATTGGATAGCACCACAAGGGGCCGGTGTTTTAGATCCGGCCTAAATAACTTTTCACAGCTGGCATAAAAATTATTGCAGTCGACAAGGGCAAAGGTGGGTTGGTGCACGAATAGTCTGCTATTTATGTCTAATATTGCGTATCACATGGGTGACCACGCCAAAAATATCCAGCTCCGAACCCTCGGGAATATCAATTGGCGAATAGGCTTTGTTTTTAGGCATCAGGCAGGTGCGCGGTCGCAGCTGCAATTCCTTAACGGTAAATTCCCCATGCAGTCCGGCAATTACAATATCTCCGTGAGCTGCCGGTATAGAGCGATCTATCACCAACATATCCTCCGCATAGATACCCGCATCAATCATCGAGTCACCCTGCACACGAACAAAGAAAGTCGCCGCCGGGCGCTTGATACAGTGTTCATTCAGGTCCAGTGACTGCTCGATATAGTCCTCCGCCGGCGACGGAAAACCCGCGGAAACGGCTTCGAGAAATAGAGGTATATTGGCCGGATTATTTTTTATATGGACGGCGGTGCCGCCATGTCTTACTAATAAGACACTCATAGAATCTCCCCACAAGAATCGTTCTACTGTTTATATATACAGTATCTAGTGCGGAGCGGATTTCTTCAAGGAAAATAAAAAGTTTAATTAGATATCGTTGGAGCAGGACACCAGTGACCAGATTTTAAGATTGTGCATTTTCATCTTTTCGGCATCGACCAAAAAGCGCACCAAAATAAAGTAGATATCCAGATCAAAGCGATCGTCGCTGGAACTGGCTGTGGGGAGCTGTGACTGATCCTGACTTTTGTTCTGCCGAGCATCAGCCAGCTGATAGCCGTAATCATAGAGATCTTCGGCCAGTGTTAGTTTGGCGATATAGCGCCAGTTGTGAACCACATGAAAGGCTACATTATCCGGCTCTTGCATATCCCGCTCTTCGATCATAATCGCACCGGGGTAAGGCCACATTTTTAGCTGATAGTTATTTAGCGCGCTGTTCACTCGCTGATTATAGGCCTCTGCCTCTTCAGCACCGTGACAGGCACCAAAGCATTTTTTTAGCTGGGCGCGAAAGCAGGGCTTTTGATTGGCTACCCTGGTGTCCGACTCCAGCCCCAGTAGTTTGTGGCAGAGAAAATAATGGTCGGCGAGTTTCTCGATCTGTTTTGAAGCCTGGCGGGGTGAGCGAAACAGACCAAAGCGTTCATCAACGCCCTCGGCATCCAACTCCACTGCTTCGATAGCGATTCGCTGATAGCCGTTGCGGTCTTCCTCGCAGCGATACTGATAGAGTTTTTTAGTCTTGCGCAGGCGGCGGTTATACAGCGGTGCCAGTGCTTTAATCTGATTGCTCTCACGAATCTGCGCCCCGAAATCGGTTGGGGTTTTCTCGATATTGATATGCGCCAGCTTATTATTGATCTGCAAATCTTTGGGGTTCTTGTGATCCTGAGAAAAATGACTCATCACCCGGTTGCGGATATGTACGCTTTTACCCACATAGAGCAGCACACCGTTAGTGTCGTAAAAATAATAGACCCCAGCCGATGCGGGCAGGCTTTTTATATCGCTGGCTTTCAGCAGGGGCGGCAGCGCCGGATTTTTTAATAGACTGGTACAGGTCGCGGCAATCTCTTCATCGGAAAATAGCGCCGATGATTTAAGGAAAAAGCGCTGAATCATCTCCGCATCGTCGAGGGCGCGGTGACGGTTTTCAATCGGCAGCTGAAAGCGCTTAATAATCTGGTCGAGACCATGGCGTTTAAACTGTGGATAGAGACTGCGGCTAAATTTTACCGAACACAGGGGTTTGGCGTTGTAGCTAATACCGGCACGCTGAAACTCATTCTTTAGAAAGCCGTAATCAAAGCGCGCACTGTGAGCAACCAGTGTGCGCCCCTCCAAATAACCGAGCAACTGCTCAGCAATCTCGGCAAATAGCGGTGCGCCGTAGAGCATGCTTGGAGAAATGCCGGTAAGTTTCTGGATAAATGGCGGCAGCTTGGTTTCAGGGTCGA
>JAQWGK010000067.1 GCA_029238255.1 Porticoccaceae bacterium
AAGAATTCCTTCCCCTGCGCCTGCAAAATGGCCTCTATGTTCAACGCCTGGCGCCTATGTTGCGCATCGCTGTTCCCTACGGGCTGATGTCCAGCCGTCAGGTTCGCAAGATCGCGGAGATCAGCAGAACCTTCGACAAGGGCTATGTACACTTTACGACTCGTCAAAATATTCAGCTCAACTGGCCTGTACTTGAAGAGGTTCCAGATATTCTCGCTGAGCTGGCGTCGGTTGAGATGCATGCAATCCAGACCAGTGGCAACTGTATTCGCAACACCACCACCGACCAGTTCGCCGGTGTTGCCGATGATGAAATTGAAGACCCGCGCCCCTGGTGTGAAATTATTCGCCAGTGGTCAACGCTGCATCCGGAATTTGCCTTCCTGCCGCGCAAATTTAAAATCGCTGTCTGTGGTTCGGAAGAAGATCGCGCTGCGTTCCTGCTTCACGATATTGGCCTGCAACTGGTTAAGAATGAAAAGGGTGAGACCGGCTTCCATGTTTATGTCGGCGGCGGACTGGGCAGAACCCCGGTTATCGCATCATCGATTCGTGAATTTTTGCCGAAAGAACATCTGCTGACTTATCTGGATGCCATTCTCAGAGTCTACAACCGTTTTGGCAATCGCGATAACAAGTACAAAGCACGAATCAAGATTTTGGTTAGAGCCTGGACTCCTGAAGTCTTTGCCGAGCGCGTCGAGGCGGAATGGGCACATTTAAAAGAGGGTCCAGCAACCCTCAATGGCAGTGAAATTGAGCGTGTTAAAAGCTTCTTTACCCTGCCCGACTATCAAGCCGTCGACAGCGCCGCTGTTGACACCGAAGTCCAGTCATTGGCCACCGAGCACAAAGCCTTCTCGCGTTGGTTGGATCGCAATGTTAGAGCTCAGAAGCAAACCGGCTATGCCTCGGTAACACTGTCATTAAAACCCGCAGGTGTTGCTCCCGGCGATGTGACCGACACACAACTTGAGCAGATTGCTGATCTGGCTGATCGCTTCTCTTTTGGTGAGATTCGCACCACCCACAATCAGAATATTGTTCTCGCTGACGTACTTAAATCAGAGCTCTTTGAACTCTGGCAGCAGGCCAAAGCTGCGGGGCTGGCAACACCGAATATCGGTACTATCAACGATATGATCTGCTGTCCCGGCGGTGATTACTGCTCACTGGCCAACGCCAAGTCGATTCCCGTTGCAGAAGCTATTCAGCGCAAGTTTGATGATCTTGACTACGTCTACGATCTCGGTGATCTGGAGCTGAATATCTCCGGCTGTATGAACGCCTGTGGCCATCACCATATTGGCCATATAGGTATTCTCGGCGTCGATAAGAAAGGCGAAGAGTGGTACCAGATTCAGCTCGGTGGCAGCGCCAATAAAGATGCCGCACTGGGCAAGGTTCTCGGCCGCTCACTGTCCCGCGATGCGGTGGTCGACAGTATTGAAAAGCTATTGGATGTGTATGTAGAAAATCGCCTCGCTGACGAAAGCTTCCTCAGCACCTATCAGCGAATTGGAATAGAAAAATTCAAGGAGAGAGTTTATGCACCAGCAGCTTAAAACCTATTTAAAAGATGGTCAGGTAATAGACAACAGCTACCAGCTAGTTAGCGCAGAAAGCGACACCTTGCCCGCTGGGGATATTCTGGTTGCCGCGGCCTACTGGCAAGCCAATCAGCAACAGCTTAGTGAACACAGCGGCAATGTCGGCGTTTGGATCGACAGCCACGAAGAGATTGAAGAATTTGCTAGCACCATTGCCGCAGCTCCCGTCATCGCGATTAACTTCCCCAAGTTTGTCGATGGCCGCGGCTTCTCTGTCGCCCGCCTGCTTCGCGAGCGCTACGGCTATATCGGTGAAATACGTGCCATTGGCAATTTTATCCGCGACCAACTATTTATGATGCAGCGCTGTGGCTTTAACGCCTTTCAGTTTGAATCAGAGATAGATATGGCCGCCGCCAGCCAGTCTCTTAACGACTTTAGCGACAGTTATCAGGTCGCTGTGGATCAACCAGAGCCACTGTTTAAACGCCACCGCTAAAACACAACAAAACAATAAAAAGGATTTTTTTCAATTAAAACAGGCTGACCCATTGCACCTAAGGTCAGTCTGTATTGAAATAACAAAATGGATCATCACCTAATACAACTATTCTTCCTGATCTTTAGCGGCGCCGCAGTCATCGCCTCTATTGCCCTGTTTGGCCGTCAGCCGCTTTTAGTCGCCTATATTCTGCTCGGCGCAGTCATGGGCCCCCACGGCCTTGGTTGGGTTACAGATGTGGACCTGATCGCTGAGATCGCCAGTATTGGAATTATCTTTCTGCTCTTTTTGCTGGGTCTGGATATGCAGCCCCAGGCACTGGCTCGAGTTCTAAAGCAGGTTACCCATATCACCCTGATCAGCTCCCTGCTATTTGCCGCCGTCGGCTATGGTATTGGCTATGCCTTTGGCTTCAGCCCCACGGAAAATCTGATTATCGGCGCATCGATGATGTTTTCTAGCACCATTATCGGTATCAAGCTGCTACCCACCACCGTGTTACACCACAAGCATTCCGGTGAGTTGATGGTCGGCATGCTGTTGATGCAGGATTTTCTGGCAATCTTTGTACTACTAATGCTGATCTCCTCAACCTCTGGTGATGTCAGTGTCAGCCGATTTGGTATTAGTCTGATTTCTCTCCCGCTATTGATTGGCGGTGCGGTACTGATGGTGCGCTATATTCTGCAGCCACTATTTGCACGCTTCGATCGGATTGGCGAATATGTATTCTTGCTCGCCATCGGCTGGTGTCTGGGTGTTGCGGAGCTATTTGAATACGCTGGACTGTCCCGGGAAATCGGTGCTTTTATCGCCGGTATCTCGGTCGCCACCAGCCCTATCGCGGCCTATATCGCACTCAACCTAAAACCTTTGCGCGACTTCTTTCTTATTCTGTTCTTCTTCTCGCTGGGCGGCGGTTTTGATCTGTCATTGATTCCCCATATTGCGATTCCGGCAATGGTGCTCGGCACACTGATGCTGATCCTTAAACCGGTGATCTACCATGCACTGCTGCGCAATCAGAGCGAGAGTCGTCCACTGGCCTGGGATATTGGCTTTCGACTCGGGCAAAATAGCGAGTTCTCGCTGTTAATTGCCTATGTCGCTTTTAATGGCTCCCTGATTGGTAATAACGCGTCACATTTAATCCAGGCAGCCGCCATTATCACTTTTCTGATCTCTAGCTATATTGTAGTCTTCAACTTTTCCAACCCAATTGCGGTTAACGATAAGCTGCGTAGAGACTAGACTTACTACAGGCAACAACCAAAATAGCTGACTCTATCTCTCGAAAACCATCAGATCAGTTAATTAGAACCAAGCAAGCGCAGGGCAATACAGGGGAGTCAGCAAAACGTTAAGGAGTGACGGATTTGGGGCGACTGCAGACAAAAAAAATCTATGTACACCAACTCGAAACCGGCATGTATGTGTCTGGTCTCGATCGCCCGTGGCTGGAAACCCCCTTCTATCTGCAAGGCTTTATGATCCGCAGTGCCGGCGATGTGCAAAAGCTCTCCCTCTACTGTGACTATGTGTATGTGGACTACGAGAAAAGCGTTGCCAATCTGGATGTGGAGGTTTCCCATAAACTCTCCCACAGCCGCAAACTCGGCGTAGCTGCCACCCCTTTCAATCAAGAACTCTCAACCCGACGAATCATTAAATACGACGATAAAATCGCCGTTACCAGCGAAATTAAGCAAGCCAATAATGCCTATCAGCAGATCAAGGATGAGTTTGACAGCATGGCCACCCGAATTGGCAGCGGCAAGGCGCTCAATATTGCCAATCTCAACGAGGTGGTCAGCCCTTTAGTCGACAGCGTTATCCGCAATCCCGGCGCCAGTATCTGGCTGGCGCGCTTAAAATCACAGGACTCCTATACTTACCGACACTGCATTGCCGTGGCAATCTGGTGCTCGGTAATCGGCCGTCAAATCGGCCTGCCGAAAAAGGAATTGGCACTGTTATCTATGGGCGGCATGCTTTTGGATATAGGTAAATTAAAAATACCGGGAGCGGTTTTAAACAAGAAAAAACAGCTCTCTGAACGAGAATTTTCACTGGTCAAAAAACATGTCGACCTCAGTTTGAAGATGGCTGCTGACTCGTCGCGCAGAATACCTCAGGCGGTAATGGACATGATTGCCTCCCACCACGAGCGCTTTAATGGCAGCGGCTATCCACAGTCTCTTCAGGGGACTCAGATACCACTCTATGCAAGAATCGCTGCGATTGCAGACTGTTATGACGCAATTACAAGCCAACGGGTATATGCCAAGCCCATCCCCCACGCACTGGCGATCAAGAAGATGTATGAGTGGCGCGGCTATGACTTCCAACCGGAGCTGATAGAAGCCTTTATTCAATCCGTGGGCATTTACCCGACCGGAACACTGGTCGAACTCTCCTCCGGTGAAGTGGGTATTGTGGTTAAAGAAAATCCCGGCAAGCGCCTGCGACCACAGGTTCTGATAATTCTCGACCAGGATAAAAAACAGCTGGCTGACTTCTGTGAAATTGATCTGGCGGAATTTGTTGGCGAAGATCGCAAGGTTGTTGAAATACTTAAAACCCTCGAGCCGGGTGCCTATGGCCTTGATCCCGAAGCCCTGTATATATAGATTATTGAACCGAGGTTTTTAAATGCAGGAATTTGATACAGCGAACTTCAGCATAGATCGTCAGGGACTTCTGGCCGCGTTAAATAATTGTTTAAACAGCCACAGTGCCATCAGTAAACTGACAGTTTTGGCTCTGATCGATTTAAAAAACTTCGCGCAGGTCAATCAGCGTTATGGCTACGCCAATGGCGACAAAGTGCTTGCCGAACTGCAAAAGCGATTGGCAACAATCCCTAAAAAACCCATTTACTGCTGCCGAGTCGACGGCGATAAGTTTGCCCTAATTATTTCACCACTGCTCAATATTCAACTGATACCGCTGGTGGCAAAGAAGATAATCGATCAACTTAGCGGTCTATTTGTAATTGATGATCAGCCAATATTATTGGAGGGCAGCATTGGATTCTCGGCATCCAGCGCCGGGATTAATGCTGAGGAAATACTTCAGGAAGCCGAGGCGGCAGCCAAGCAGGCACAGGCAAACCAACAGCAATACCATATCAGCGAAGCCTCAGCGATCGAAAATGCCCAGCACCAGATCGCCCTTAAACAGCAGGTGATACAGGGACTGTCTGAAAACAGCTTTCAACTCTACTACCAGCCTCAGATAAGCCTCAATGACAATCAGCCCCGAGGCGCAGAGAGCCTTATTCGCTGGCTGGATAACAACCAGTACAAAATTAAACCCGAGTAGTTGATCGGCATTGTTGAGCAGTCCGGCCATATGCAAGAGCTGTTCAGCTGGACAATCAATACTGCGCTAAGAGAGTCAGCAGGCTGGTGCAGCGACGCAGGGCCAATCACCACCGCCGTCAATCTCTCCGCCTCCTGTCTGCGCTGGCCGGGTCTTTTCGACAGTATTGAAACAAGCCTCAACCTATGGGGTGGAGACCCCTCAAAGCTGTGTATCGAAGTGACTGAATCAACCATTCAGCAGGATCTTAATCAGGGCTTTAAAACCCTCAGCAAAATTAAACAGCTAGGAGTCAAGATATCTATTGATGACTTTGGTACCGGCTACTCCTCGCTCGAGTATTTTAAATTTATTCCCGCCAATGAGCTAAAGATCGATAAATCATTTATTTTTAATATGCTCGACAGTCAGATCGATAGGGATATAGTGAAATTAATTCTCGACTGGGGACGGCGCTTTAATATGGAAATTGTTGCCGAGGGGGTCGAGAACCAAAGTTGTCTTGAGCAATTGGCGAAGCTCGGCTGTACCTATGCTCAGGGCTACCATATTGGCAAACCTATGGCCGCGGAGAAATTTCAGCAGTGGTTGAAAACATATAGCGCAGATCAGCAGACAACCAACAATGTGTAACAGCTTATAAGTTCTGAGCAGTGATAAGCGGATTTTCTGCTATGCTAATTTTTAAGTTTTTGAGTTTTTAAGGAAGCACAGATTGAGCGGGCACGGGTATTAACCCCAGTCACAACTATCACAGAACGCACAATCCAACCGGGACGTTGTAGAGACATGATTGAAAAGATAAAGCAGCCAACACTGGCAGATAAACAAAAAATAACCAGCCTGCCTCTTCATCAAGAGTTGGCGCAGAGAGATGGCAGCGAATACCAGATAAGCACCGATATTGCCTCAGAACTGCGTGTCGCTACCCTCGCCTACCTCAGCATTCAGCAGGAATTTAACCGTATCAGCAAAGCGGTTAAGGCCGATACCAAGCCCGATATCAAACGTCTGGATGCCTTTGTCGAGGCACTGGTCGAAAGTATTATTCGCAATCCCGCGGCCGCTGTATGGCTGGCAAGACTCAAGAGTAAAAGCAGCTATGCTCACCGCCACTGTATTTCCTGCGCAATCCTCTCCTGCGTTATGGGTCGTCAGCTGGGCCTAAATAAAGACGAGCTTTTTCAACTGGCTCTATCCGGCTTATTGATTGATATAGGCAAATTAAATCTACCCGATGCCCTGCTGCGCAAAACCACGGATCTAACCAGTGCAGAGCGCGCCGAAACCCGCAGTCATATTCAGCTTGGCCTATCCATACTTGAAGGTCTGCCACTGCCGGTAGAGGTACTCTCCGCCGTGCGCCATCATCATGAGCGCTTTAATGGCTGTGGTTATCCCCATCAGTTGGCCGGCACCGACATTCCACTCTATGCCCGTATAGCGGGCATTGTTGACTGTTATGACGCGATGACCAGCCCGCGCTATTACGCAACCCCTATTCCCCACTCCGAGGCGATAATTAAACTGGCCGGATGGCGTTCAAGGCTATTTCAGAAGGAACTGGTGGATACCTTTATACAGGCCATTGGACTCTATCCACCGGGATCATTGGTGGAACTGACCAATGGTGAGGTTGCTGTGGTCAGCGATTACAAAGCCGGAATGGGTAGAAAGCCGAAACTAACGGTTATTCTGGATATGAATAAACGTCGTCTGAGCAAAAAGAAGGTACTGTCACTGAGCGGTAAGGAAGGCACCATCGATATCGCCAGAAACCTGCCGCCGGATGCCTACAATCTGGATCCAGAAGCGCTTTTTTAAGCGCTTCCTCTCCAATCCGGGTCAGGATTACATCATACGTTTGGTATTGTCTGTCAGGCGTTCCCACCAGCGCAGCATCAGACGATCAGCGCCCTCCTCAGCGGCAAAGCCGAGACGTTGATGGAGTTTCTTTTTAAGGACATAGGCCACTTCAAAAACATCCGCCTGTTTTGAGCGCGAGACCAGATATTCATCACTGGTCTGCAGATCATCGACCAGAGCAACATCCTGAGCGCGAAGACCAAACCAGACTTCACCGGTAGCGATCTTATCGATATCCACTGAGGGGCGATGCTCGGTGACAAACTGCTTAAACAGATCGTGGGTATCCTGCAGATCTTCGAGAAACTTCTCGCGACCGCTGTCAGTGTTCTCACCAAACATGGTCAGAGTGCGCTTGTGTTCACCGGCAGTTAATAATTCAAATTCCACATCGTGCTTTTTAAGCACCTTGTTAAAATTCGGCACCTGAGCAACGACACCAATAGAGCCGAGAATAGCGAATGGCGCGGCAAGAATTTTGTCCGCCACACAGGCCATCATATAGCCACCACTGGCGGCAACCTTATCAACGCAGACGGTCAATGGGATATTGCACTTGCGAATACGATCGAGCTGGCTAGAGGCCAAGCCATAGCTGTGAACCATACCACCGCCACTCTCCAGGCGAACTACCACCTCATCTTTCTCCGTAGCCTGAGAGAGAATCGCGGTGACTTCCTCGCGCAGGTTGGTCACCGCCGAAGCGCTGATATTGCCGTGGAAATTAACCACAAAGACACGGGCTTTCTGCTCCACAACAGCATCATCCTCTGAAGGATTTTTAGCGGCTTTTTTCTGAGCCTTTTGCAGCTCTTTGGCTTTCTTCTGTTTTTCTTTTTCGAGCTTCTTAGTCTCAGCCTTATGCAGTGACTCGTCCATTATGGCGAACTTAATCGCATCACTCATCTCTTCATAGAGTTCATTGAGCGGGGTAATTTCCAAATGCCCTTTGTGTCCGGACTGTTTGTTTTTCTGACTCAGGCCAACAATAACGCTGAGCAGAATAATCACGGCAATAACAAAGGTAACGATTTTGGCTAAAAACAGGCCGTATTCAATTAGGAAATCCAAGACAAACTCCAAATAGGTTGTAAAACATTAATTTTATAAAAGTCTAATTATAGACTGATTACTGCAGAGCAACAGCTAAGTTCTAAGAGGCCGAAACCTGTTGGACAAAATGCTCTATCAAACGTCCGGACAAGCTCTGTATAGAGGGTATGAGCTCCGGCAATTCACTGTAGTGATACCACTGAGCCTCAGCGATCTCAAGCCCATCAACCTGAATCTCGGTGGAAGCTGCATCGGCCATAAAGCCGAGCATTAACTGGCCCGGGAACGGCCATGTCTGACTGCCGACATAGCGGATATTATCAATATGCACACCGACCTCTTCAAAGACTTCCCGGTGTAATGCCTGCTCGGCGCTCTCACCCGCCTCCAAAAAACCTGCCAGGGGACTAAATCGACCCTCAGGCCAGCTCGCCTGACGACCCAGAAGGCAGCGTTCACCATCGACAATAATAACGATAACGCAGGGGGAAATACGCGGATAGAGACTGATATTACAGGGTAAACACTGTAGAGCATGATCATTGCTAGAGTCTGTAGTCGGTTCGCCACAGGAGCCGCAAAACCGATGATTGCGCTGCCACTCCAACATCTGCACTGCACGGCTGGCCAGCGAAAACTCTTCATCGGAGACCGTTCTCAACAGGGAGCGCAGATCAATAGTTGAGTAATCTGCCATAGCTTTACAGTCTGGCGAGAGATCCCAGACTTCACAATCAACCCCCTGCCACTGCCCCAGCAGCAAGCGCTGTTGGCAATAGAATCTCATAATATCGGCAGCCTCTCGATCTACCACCAGTGCTCTGCTGCCATGGGCAACCAACACATCGCGACCGACCACAGGAATAATAAACAGATCCTGAGTAGCTATTGGATCCGTAGAAACGAAGGAAGATTTATTGCCGGGAAAAAAGCGCTGAAGGTTCTCTGGAAGCATTTACAGTTCATACCCTGTACTGAGGTTTAAAAGCCTTTGACAGAAATTAAAATATAACTGCACAAGCCTTGCATATTGGCGGGTCTAGAGCTACTGTTCCGCCATTGTTTTCAACAGTCTAACACGAAAGATTTTTTAGCCTTAAATACGTTTCCAAAACCCTTTTAAAAATAAGGAACTCAATATGCAGCCGACCCTAGCCCAGGCCTTAAAAAAGAATTTCCTCGGTAATTCACCAGACTGGTATGAAAAGTCGATAATTGCATTCTTGCTGATAAATCCGCTGGTATTAATGGCCTTTGGTCCTTTTATTACAGGCTGGGTACTCATTGGACAGTTTATCTTCACACTGGCGATGGCATTGAAATGTTACCCATTGCAGCCCGGCGGTCTTCTCGCCATTGAAGCAGTTCTGCTCGGCCTGACGTCTCCCGAGGCGGTCTATCAGGAAACCGTCAGTAATTTCCAGGTAATCCTGCTATTGATGTTTATGGTTGCCGGCATCTACTTTATGCGCGATATGCTGCTGTTTACTTTCACCAAGATTCTTCTTGGGGTTAAGTCGAAGATCGTACTTTCTTTTCTGTTCTGTTTTGCCGGTGCAGTGCTCTCAGCATTCCTCGATGCCCTGACCGTCACCGCGGTACTGATTACGATCTCGGTGGGCTTTTACTCGGTCTATCACAAGGTCGCTTCCGGTAAACAAATTATCGATGAAAGCCACGATCACAGTGATGACAACAGCCTTCGCGCCTCCAAACGGGCAGATCTGGAACAGTTCCGCAGCTTCTTGCGCAGTCTGATTATGCACGGTGCGGTGGGTACAGCTCTGGGCGGAGTGACCACTGTAGTGGGCGAACCTCAGAATCTATTGATTGCTGAAAAAGCGGGTTGGGAATTTATTGAGTTCTTCCTGCGCATGGCGCCAGTTACCATGCCGGTGTTTGTCTGTGGATTGATCACCTGTGTAATGCTGGAGAAATTTAAGCTGTTTGGCTACGGTACTGAGCTACCTCAGGAAGTGCGCAATATTTTGCAACAGTCCAGCGACCACGATGATTCCCGTCGCACTCAGTACGACAAAGCGACCTTAGTTGTGCAGTCACTGGTCGCGTTGGTATTGGTCTTTGGTCTGGCCTTTCACTGGGCACCCGTAGGCTTGATCGGCCTTATGGTGATAGTGCTGCTAACCGCTCTCAACGGCATTACCGAAGAGCACCGTATTGGTCACGCTTTCGAGGAGGCGCTGCCCTTTACTGCGCTTTTGGTGGTGTTCTTTGCCATAGTCGCGGTGATCCATGAACAGCATCTGTTTACGCCGGTTATTGCCTGGGTATTAACCATGGATGAAGCTATGCAGCCGGGCATGTTCTTTCTTGCCAATGGTCTGCTCTCAGCAATCAGTGACAATGTATTTGTCGCAACGGTCTATATCAATGAAGTTTCCGAAGCCCTTAAAGCCGGTGATATTACCCGCTCGCAGTTCGATAAGCTGGTGATAGCGATCAATACCGGAACCAACTTGCCGAGTGTTGCTACTCCTAACGGTCAGGCTGCATTTCTGTTCCTGTTGACCTCTGCATTGGCACCATTGATCAGACTCTCCTATATGCGCATGGTATTTATGGCCCTGCCCTACACCTTTGTACTGACAATAGTTGGTTTGGCTGGTGTGGTTTATATGCTGTAACTGCTGTTACCGTTGAACTAACGCCATCCATAAAAAAGGCCGGACTTTTAAAAAGTTCGGCCTTTTTTTGTAGCTGATGAAAAGTGTCTGGAGAAAAATAAAAACCTTCTATTACAGCACTAAGCTTTGGCCTTCTCCTGAGCTTTAAGCTCTTTGCGCAATACTTTACCCACATTGGTCTTGGGGAGATCATCACGGAACTCAACAAACTTGGGCACCTTATAACCGGCCATGGTCGATTTGCAGAATTCAATAACCTGCTCTTCCGAGAGACTCGGGTCACTGGCCACAACAAACATCTTAACCACCTCACCGGCCTTATCATCGGCAACACCAATAGCAGCGCACTCAAGAACCTGAGGATGCAGTGTCAGGGCCTGTTCAAGCTCATTGGGGTAGACATTAAAGCCAGAGACAATAATCATATCCTTTAGACGGTCAACGATCTTGATATAGCCATCTGCATCGACGCTGACAATATCACCTGTATGCAACCAACCATCGACAATCACTTCGGCGGTTTGCTCTTCGCGCTGCCAGTAGCCACGCATAACCTGAGCACCACGAACCACCAACTCACCGACACCACCAACTTCCTGCTCAACACCATTTTCATCGATAACCTTAATCTCGGTGCCCGGAATTGGAATACCGGCTGAACCAATCTTTTCAAAGCCGGCCGGATTCATTGAAATCACCGGCGACGACTCAGTCATACCATAGCCCTCACTAACTACGCAGCCGGTTAACTGCTCCCAGTCATTGGCTACAGAATCCATCAGTGCCATGCCGCCAGAGAGGGTTCTTTTCAATTCGGAGAAATCCAACTTCTGAAAACCCTTGTCCTGCAGCAAGGCGACAAATAGAGAATTTAACCCACAGAAAATATCAAACTTAACGTTTTTAAGAGCACCGACAAAAGCCGAGATATTGCGCGGATCCGGTATTAACAAACTGTGACCACGGGTCGCAGGAATCAAACCCAGACTGAGCATATAGGCATAGATATGATAGAGCGGCAGCGGCGACACAACCGTGTGATGCTGAATCGATTCATCGCCCACATTGACCATCTCCAGAGCCTGGGCAATATTGTGCATAATTGAACTCTGGGTCAGCATAACTCCTTTGGAAACCCCAGTGGTGCCACCGGTGTACTGCAGAGCACAGATTTCATCCAGCGTTGGATTATGCAGTGGATAGTCACCGGCACCTGTGCCGCCAACCAGTTCTGTAAAGGGTGTAAAACCACTAGCGGGAAGCTTGGGTCGTTTACCCAACAGTTTGGTCATTCCAATCAGAACAGTCTTCTTGGGTTGTGGCAGCAGATCAATTGCACGGGTTACCACTACATTTTCAATACCGGTCTCTGGCAGCGCAGCCACCAGCGTGTCGTAAAACTGATCGAGAACCACCACCGCTTTGGCACCGGAATCATTAAACTGATGGACTAATTCACGATGGGTATACATGGGATTGGTATTGACTATCACCAGACCCAGCTTCCAAGCGGCAATCACGACTATGGGATATTGCAGTAGATTGGGCAGCTGAACAGCAATTCTATCCCCTGCCTGCAGATTAAACTGACTGTGGAAATAGGCGGCAGCCCGATCGGCCATCTGGTCGACCTCTGCATAGCTCAGGGTCTGACCGAGACAGGTAAAGGAAGGTAAATCAGCGGAGTCGGCCAGCGCCTGCTGCCATAGCTCTAGTAAAGACTGAGCAGGAAGCTCCGGTTGCTGAGTCGTAAGCCCCATTTTCTGAAGCGCTTGTTCTGCGGCATCTTGAACACGCATAGTTCACCCATCCCTTGTTAAGAGTTTTTATTGTTTATTGTTATTAAAAACTTTATTTAATATTGTTATTATTATTTTTCAATCAAGTTGGCGCTAGCTATAAGCATAGCTATTAACCACTTGAAAGAGACACTTAAAAGAGGCTCTTATTTACTGAGTCTTTGCCCCACTCTATCAACTTCATCATTCTATTACGACACAAATCGCGCTTTCTAAAACAGGGCTATATAGACCTTCTAAATTGCGCCCTTTAACTAAGACAGCCTACTTCGAAAGAAGTCTCATTCCCTGCTCCAAACCGGCCAGTGTCAGTGGATACATCTTACCCTCAACCAGCTCGCGGAGCATCAATATTGAAGGGGTGTAATCCCAGTACTGCTCCTGAACCGGATTTAACCAGATCATATGTTCAAAGGTCTGGTGCATACGTTGCATCCAGGCACTGCCGGGCTCTTCATTGTGATATTCGACGCTGCCGCCGGGGCTGTTAATCTCATAGGGTGCCATAGAGGCATCGCCGACAAAGATAACCTTGTAGTCCGGAGTGTATTTATTAATCAGATCGTAGGTCGATATCTGTTCATCGCGACGGCGATGATTGTCCTTCCACACATAGTCGTAAAGACAGTTATGGAAATAAAAATACTCAAGGTGCTTAAATTCAGTTTTAGCGGCAGAGAACAACTCTTCACAGAGTCGCACATAGGGGTCCATAGAGCCGCCAATATCAAAGAAAATAAGAACTTTTACTGCATTGTGACGCTCGGGCACCATCTTGATATCCAGTAGACCGGCATTGCGGGCGGTGCTGCGAATAGTGTCGTCGAGATCGAGCTGATCTGCGGACCCTTCCCGGGCAAACTTACGCAGGCGACGCAGCGCGACTTTTATATTGCGGGTGCCTATCTGTACCGAGTCATCGAGATCGGCAAATTGACGCTCTTCCCAGACCTTGACCGCACTGCCCTGCCCACCTTCACCGCCAACACGAATTCCCTCGGGATTAAAACCGCCGTGGCCAAAGGGTGAAGTACCGCCGGTACCAATCCATTTATTACCGCCCTGATGGCGCTCTTTTTGCTCTTCAAGGCGCTTTTTAAACTCTTCAATAAGCTTTTCCAAACCACCAAGACTTTCAATTTTGGCTTTCTCTTCTTCGCTAAAATGCTTTTCAAATTCTTTGCGCAACCAGTCTTCGGGAATCAGCGCTTCAATAATATCGTCGATATTCTGAAGGTTTTTAAAATAGGCACCAAACGCGCGATCAAAGCGGTCGTAGTATTTTTCATCCTTAACCAGACAGGTGCGCGCCAGCAGATAGAAATCATCCACTGAGCCAAAGGCGAGATTTTTTTCCAGCGCCGCGAGCAGATCCAGTAGCTCTTTAATCGAGACCGGCACATTGGCACGCTTGAGCGTATAGAAAAAGTTAATCAGCATAGGACGAGGCTATTTCCCCAGTTAACTAGCGCGCTTCACGGCGAGTCATAAAGGCCAGTCGTTCAAGCAGATGAACATCCTGCTCGTTCTTTAGCAAAGCACCATAGAGTGGCGGAATTGCCTTAGTGGGGTCGCGATTAGTCAGAATATCTTCGGGGATATCATCGGACATTATCAGCTTAAGCCAGTCCACCAGTTCCGAGGTTGAGGGCTTCTTCTTAAGGCCGGGAATCTTGCGTACATCAAAGAAAATATCCAGCGCCTGATCGACCAGTGTCTTTTTAATCACCGGAAAGTGAACATCGACAATACGCTGCATGGTGGCGCGATCAGGGAAGCTAATAAAATGGAAAAAACAGCGGCGCAGAAATGCGTCCGGCAGTTCTTTTTCATTGTTACTGGTAATAATCACAATGGGACGCTGAATCGCTTTTACCGTCTCACCGGTTTCATAGACATGGAACTCCATGCGGTCCAACTCCAGCAACAGATCATTGGGAAATTCAATATCCGCCTTATCAATTTCATCAATTAACAGTACAACCTGTTCATTGGCGGTAAATGCCTGCCACAGTTTGCCCTTATCAATATAGTTGGCAATATCATTGACCTTATCGTGACCGAGCTGTGAATCTCGTAGTCGCGAGACTGCATCATATTCGTATAAGCCCTGCTGGGCTTTGGTGGTCGATTTAATATGCCAGGCCAACAAGGGCTTGCCGAGAGCCTTGGCGACCTCTTCTGCAAGCAGGGTTTTACCGGTTCCGGGCTCACCTTTAATCAGCAGTGGGCGCTGCAGAGCAACCGCCGCATTGACCGCCATCTGCAGCTCTTCGGTGGCTACATAGTTTTCTGTACCTTCAAATTTCATAGCATCTAAACCCACAATAAAGTTATAAAAACAGTTAGCCATGCATAATAAGCTAAAACCATCGCGCAGCAACGATCCAATATGACCGCGGAGTTTTCAAGTGGCTGTGGATGGGAGATTAAATATCCACACAAAGGGTTTATCAGGCAAGACTGGATAAGGGAACAAAAACGAAAGGACTAAAAAATTGGGGATTAACCGGTAATTAAGCGACCGGCTCACGCTTTATTTTTTGTGCGCCGCGCAATTTTTTAGCGGATCTGGAAGACTCTGCAGGCGCGTTTTTACCGGAGCGCTTTTTTGAAATAAAGCCCCACAACAGTCGAAATAAAACGTAAAAGATAATGCCAAATAGCGCAACGGCGATGATGGGTGCAAGACCGCGCTGAAAACCCCCATCGTCCCCTGAAACCATGACACCCTCATAGAGGCTAACAAAAAACGCCGGCGCCAGATGGCTGTCATCGCGATAGGCGGTCACCGGTGTTAACAGGATAGACGCGGATATCAGTATCAACAGATGGCGAACCGTTACCCAGGCTGACTTTCGCAGTAGCAGCCAGAGAAATAACAGCAGGCAGCTAGCGCCAATAGAGTAATAGATCCAACCCTGTAAATAATCTTCAGCAGAAAACATAATTAATCAATCCATTTAATAATATGATCTTCAATATCATCTTCTTTAACCTCTAGCTCAGAGACTACTCGACCGCGCAGCGAAGCACCGTAGGCATGTATCATTTCAGCATCGCCAGTGCGCAAGTGGTGCCAATCCGGAAGAGGCTTACCGTCAGCTATCAGTCTATAGGAACAGCTTTTCGGTAACCACGATAAGGTATTTATATTATTGCGATCAAGCTTGATGCAGTCATCGACTATCTTGTGGCGACCGGCATAATCAGAACAGCGACAGGTTTCCGTATCCAATAGCTGGCAAGTGACATTGGTGTAGTAGATCTCGGCACTGTCATAGTCTTCCAGTTTAACCAGACAGCATTTGGCACAGCCATCACAGAGTGATTCCCACTGGCTGTCAGTCATATCGGCAAGTGATGTGGCTTCCCACCAGGGCTGCAGTTTCATTGGCTGTCGTTGGCCTTGGGGTATTTAGGCGGTGGCATCTGTAGGTAGAAACCCTTAACTGAAAGATCGGCCATCACCTTGGTAACATCGGCACGAGCCAGTTTCTTGGCCTCGGTCAGTACTAGCGTGGTCACTAAAATGGGCTCACCAAAACTCTGCAACAGAACCTCCGGAACAGATTTAAAGCCTTTGGTTCGACACAGGTAGAGATACATCTCATCTTTACTGGCGGTCTTATAAATATCGCAAAGTATTTTCACAGGCTGTCACTACTATCGATCACGGACTGAAGCGCCGGCGTTACCATAGCAACTCGCCAGCCATCACTGAGTCTGGTAGGCCAACGGCAGTCACCCTCAATCACACTGCGCAGAAGCGACTCCAGCTCTTTTTTATTGCACATTAACTCTTTGGGAATGGCATGATCTTCAGCCACTGCATTGAGTGTGGCACGCATGGTCTTCATCACCTCACCCACTGCACGGGATAGAGGCTGTGGTAGTCCTGCTGGAATATTGTCGTGATCCACATCAGCAATCAGTTGCAGAACATCCGGACCAAAGCGCTTAACTGATCGCGAGTACCAGTCATCAATTCGGTGCAACTGACCAATGGTGGTTGGCATAGTATGGGCCAACTCCAAAAGCACATTGTCTTTAACTATATGGGAGCGCGGCTTATCCAATGATCGGGCGGTTGCTTCACGCCAGTCACAGAGATGTTTAAGCACCGCCAGAGAACTGCCCTGCAAACGCCAGGCACCTTTGATACGCAGATAGTAGTCGGCAACTTTTTTACGTTGTGCGGCAATCTCTAGCAGACCGATCATCTCCTCCTGCAACCAGCTGTGACGCTGCTGCTCGGCGAGCTTATCGGCAAGAATCTTATACAGCCGATGAAGATAGAGAACATCGTCTGCGGCATAGAGCTTTTGACGGTCACTAAGAGGACGGACCATCCAATCGGATCTGGTGTCTTCCTTGCCCAACTCAATCCCAAACACATGAGCAACCAGTCGCGCATAGCCCATCGAGTAACCGATATTCACCAGACCTGCGGCGACCTGAGTATCGAAAATATTGGTGGGATTAATTGAAAGTGCATGGTCTAGGACTTCAAAATCTTCCCCCGGCGCATGAAAGATAAGCACTCGCTTAGGAGCTTCAAGCAGCGCCTTTAGGGGGGCAAACTGATCGATCGCCAAGACATCAATTAACCAGCACTGCTCGCCATCGGAGAGCTGAATCAGGGCCAGTTTTGGAAAGTAGGTGTTGGTGCGCATAAACTCAGTATCAATCGCCAGTGACGATGAGCTTTGCAACTGCTCACAGAGCGCGGCCAAATGCTGGTTATCAGCGACCCAGTGGTTTGTATCTATTGTGGAATCGGTCATCTAGAGGGACTTCCTGCTCTGTAAGGCCATATTTAAAGTACCACCGTCCACATATTCGAGTTCACCACCCATGGGAACACCGTAGGCAATTCGCGAAACTGAGACACCTAAAGCCTTGGCCTTGTCGGCAATAAAGTGGGCAGTTGCCTCACCTTCTACCGTCAGATTAGTGGCGAGAATAAGCTCGCTGACAACACCGCTTTTCAGGCGCTCAATTAACTGATCAATACCCAGTTGCTCCGGACCAATACCGTCGATCGGTGACAGGTGCCCGAGCAGTACAAAGTACTTGCCGCGAAAACTTCCGGCCTGCTCAATCGCATATAAATCCGCCGGATTTTCAACCACACAGATCTGTTCCGGCAGGCGTCGGCTGTTACTGCAAATGGCACAGAGTTCATGCTCAGTGAGGGTACGACATTCACCACAGCGCCCTACTTTCTCTACCGACTCGACAATCATTTCCGCAAGCCGCGCGGCGCCAACGCGATCCCGCTCAAGCAGGTGCAGTGCCATTCGCTGGGCAGATTTTGCGCCAACCCCGGGCAATACCCGCAGCGAGTCGATGAGTTGATCTATTAAATTACCGTACACAGTTCAGCCTTTATTAAATTCTTTTTAAGTACTGTTTTAGAATGGCATTTTAAAACCAGCGGGCAAATCCATCCCGCCAGTCATTTTACCTAAGGCATCCTTGCTCTGAGCTTCAACTTTGCGCACCGCATCATTAACTGCGGCGGCCAGCAAGTCTTCAAGAAACTCTTTATTTTCATCCATCAGTGAGGGGTCGAGAGTCACTTTGCGAACATCGTGACGACCAGTCATTACCACTTTAACCATACCGGCCCCGGATTCACCGGTCACCTCAGCATTTGCCGCCTGCTCTTGCATCTCGGCCATTTTGCCCTGCATCTGCTGAGCCTGTTTCATTAGATCATTGATATTCATACTTTCCTCAAAATTTTGTTCAGACACTAATTACAGACTTTAACTACAAACTTAGTCGATAGGCTGCACGGAACGCTCATCCACACCGCCATCGAACAGCTGTTTAAATTTAACCACCGCGGGATCATTATTAAGAGTCTCTACGGCTTCGGCCAGACGTTCAGACTTCTCGCGCAGATTGGCCGCCCGCGGGGTTTCCTGTTGGGCTACACCCAGACTGATTTCGACTGTGACCGGGGTTTTAAAATAGTCGCTAAGAGCTTCGCTAAACTGCTCTTGGTGAGGATCGTCGTAGAGGCTGTTGTGGCCGCTATCGATAAGGAATCGTAACGCTGTGCCGCTGCGACCTAAGTAAAGGCAGTGGCTGGCAATTTCCCCAAGGGAGGCAACGATGCTTAATTGCTTGCGCAGTTCAATCCAGTTATCTGGACTGAAGTCTTGTAGGGGAATTGCCTCATTAATTGGAGAGGCTGAGGGTTCCTCTTTATTAGGGGACGCTGAAGGCTCTTTATCCGCTGAGGGCTCTTTATTAGGAAACGCTGAAGGCTCCTCACTTACTAAGGGCTCTACATTAGCTAAGGGCTTTTGCGGTGCAACTTCGGGTTCCCAGGGCGGTCTATCTTCCGCGACTTGGGCTTCAGACTTTTTTACGCTGGGCTCCACCTCCGGTGGAACCGGTGTCGCCTTATTCGTTTCTGATGCTGGAGTTACAAGAGCTACAGCAGCGGTTTGGCCGCTAGAACCTAGGGCCGGACCACGGGGAGAGTTCTGAGGGCGAAAAGCCAAGGCCCGCAGCATAACCATTTCAAAGCCGGATTTAGCATCGGCACTAAGCTGTAAATCTTTGCGTCCCAACAGACAGATTTGATAAAACAGCTGAACATCTTCACGGCTGACCTGAGCGGATAGCGCCAACACTTCACTGTAGTTAGCCAGCCCTTTATCCAACGCTTCGGGAACAGTTTGGACGATGGCCACCTGATGCCAGATCGACAACACATCGGCCAGAGCCATATCGTAGTCCGGCGCCTGCTCTGCCATTCTCGCTATCGAAGCCAAAATCTCTGGACCAGATCCCGAGGACAGCGCTTTACAGATATCAATCACATAGCTGCGTTCAATAGTACCCAGCATAGAGCTGACATCGGCTTCATTAACCTGCCCACCACCGTGCCCAATCGCTTGATCAGTCAGACTTAGAGCATCGCGCATACTGCCATCCGCAGCGCGCGCCAGCGACCAGAGACCGGCCTCTTCAAAAGGCACTTTCTCTTCACCGAGAACAAACTGCAGATGCTCGGTGATTCGCTCGGGGCTAAGATTTTTTAAATTAAACTGCAGACAGCGGGAAAGAACCGTTATCGGCAGCTTTTGAGGATCGGTTGTAGCGAATAAGAATTTAACATGAGGCGGCGGCTCTTCGAGCGTCTTCAGCAGTGCAGCAAAACTGTTTTTCGTCAGCATATGCACCTCATCAATCAGGTAGATCTTGTAACGACCACGGGCCGGCGTGTACTGAACGTTATCGAGCAGATCACGCATATCATCAACACCGGTTCGCGATGCCGCATCCACTTCGATCAGATCGACAAAACGACCTTCATTGATTTCATTACAGGCCGAGCACTCACCGCAGGGAACCGAGCTAACCCCGGCTTCACAGTTTAAACATTTGGAGAGAATTCTGGCGATGGTGGTTTTACCCACACCGCGGGTACCCGTAAACAGATAGGCATGATGGAGACGATCGTTGTCCAGCGCATTAATCAGTGCCTGCAACACATGTTGCTGACCCGCCATTTCGGCAAAAATTCGCGGACGCCATTTACGGGCAAGTACTTGATAACTCATAACAGTACGACTTTAAAATCAAAAACCTATTATAGGGAGATAAACAGAGCGCGGAAAGAGACTTTTAATATGAGGCTTTTAATTTAAAGGTTTTGAATAGATGATCCGAAGCCGAACCTCGCAAAAAGCCCAAGAGTGGCTCTACCCCTATTAGATCAGTCAGGCTCCGCTTATGGTTGCTGTGGTTTCCAGATAGAGCGAGCAACTGTCTGAGCGAAGCGAGTTTTGCGAGCGCTGGAAACCACAGCAAGCATGGAGCCGATCTAATAGGGGTAGAGCCACTCTTGGGCGATACCAATTCGAAGAGAGATTCTTCACATTCGTTCAGAATGACAAGTGAGGCAGAGAGAAGATTATGGCGGTGACCCTCACCAGCCACACCTCGGCACACAGCGTAACCACTACCGTTGCTCCCTTCCGGGCCTGGCGGGGTTCGCGGCTGGCTGTTGCGAGGGGACCAGTGAGGGACACCATTGAATCGCAGCGCGGGATTATCCGAGGTTTGGCCTGCAAGTGCAACAGCTCTTGGACTACAATTTGAAAGATCTGGTATTCATGCCCTGCAGGGTTGTTTACACTGAGCCACCAGAGGCGATTTAAATTATTTATTTTTTATATTGAAGGGTTAGTAAGCCAAACCGTTTCTTCTATGAAATTTAGTATAAAAATAAAAAAACAAATTTTACGCAGTAGCAAAGGAGCACATTGAATGTCCCACTCTCAATCCCCCCATGGAAAATTCCGGAGTTATCTGGCCATTGCCGCCACCGCACTCCTTCTCAATGCCTGTGGTGGAAGTAACGACAAAGTAAGTGACGACAAACAGAGTACAGACAAATCAACCGCTCCAGCCAACGCCTCCAGTAAAGAATTAAATATCGGCTTCACCCAATACCCCTCAACCATGCACCCCAATATTGAAAGCATGGTCGCCAAATCCTATATCCGCGGCATGACCGCCCGGGCCATAACCATCTTTAATCACGACTGGGAACTGCAGTGCTCACTCTGTGTTGAATTACCAACCATTGAAAATGGAATGGCAGTTTTGGAACAGACCCCCGAGGGCACCCCTGGTATCGCCGTTACCTACGAACTGCCCGCCAATGCCTCCTGGGGAGATGGCACACCGCTGACAACCAAAGATATCCAATTTGCCTATGAAGTTGGCCGCAACCAGAAAACCGGCGCCAACAATATGGAGATGTACAGACGCATCTACCAACTGGATATTCTCGATCAACACCGATTTACCGTGCACCTCAATAAAGTCACCTTCAACTACAATGTACTCGGCGACTTCTACCCACTGCCAGAACATATTGAACGCAGCATCTACGAAGAGGATGCCTACGAGTATCGACACAGAACCCAATACAACGCCAATATCACCAACCCCGGACTCTGGTTTGGCCCCTATATTGTCAGCGATGCGGCTCAGGGTTCATTTTTGGTGATGACCAAAAATCCCCACTGGCATGGCAAGGCCCCCTACTTCGAAAAAATTACCACCAAAGCGATTGGCAACACCTCAGCCATGGAAGCCAACCTGCTCTCCGGCACCATTGATATGATCGCCGGTGAACTCGGCTTACAGCTCGATCAGTCGCTGGCTTTCGAAAGCCGCCACGGCAGTAAATACAATATTATTTACAAGCCCGGCCTGCAGTATGAACATATAGACGTGAATCTGGAAAATCCGATACTGGCCAACAAGCAAGTGCGTCAGGCAATGCTCTACGGTATGGATCGGGAAGAGATGAATCAGCGAATTTTCAGTGGCCGACAGCCGGTTGCCGACACCAGCGTAAGCCCCATGGACAGATCCGCCTCCGACAACATCAGACGCTACAGCTACAACAAAGATAAGGCTATGGCGCTTCTCGACAGTGCCGGCTGGACCGATATCCGCGACGGTATTCGTCACAATGCCGCAGGCGAGCCCTTAAAGATTGAAATTATGTCCACCGCTGGCAATAAAACCCGCGAGCTGATTCAGCAGATACTCCAGAGCCAGTTAAAAGACATCGGCATAGACCTGCGCATCCGCAATGAGGCACCGCGAGTATTCTTTGGTCAGACCACCAGAGAGCGACGCTTTAGCGGGCTGGCATTATTTGCCTGGGTCGGCGCACCGGAAAATGTGCCGCGCAGCACCCTGCACTCAACCGAGATACCGACCGCCGAGAACAACTACTCGGGACAGAATTATTCGTCGATCAGCAACCCTCAACTGGATAGTGCCATCGAGGCCGTTGAACAAAACCTGGTCTTTGCAGACCGCCTTCCCCACTGGGAGACGATTCAACAGATCTACGCGGAAGAACTGCCGGTATTACCGCTGTTCTGGCGCCCCAACAGCTTTATACTTCCGCACTGGCTAAAAGGCCTTGAGCCCACCGGTCATCTGGATTCCAGTACCAACTGGATCGAGTACTGGAGTCGCGATTAATGACAGCCAAGCAACCGCCGGTACTCGAAGTTGAACATCTGAGTATTGGCTTTGAAAGCGACAGCGGTATTCTCTCCGTAGTTGAAGATATCTCCTTCTCCCTCAACAGTGGCGAAACCCTGGCACTGGTTGGCGAGAGTGGCTGCGGAAAATCACTGACAGCGCTGGCGATGCTGCAGCTATTGCCACCCTTTGGCAAAGTCCTCTCCGGCTCAATCAAACTCCACGGCAAAGAGCTGGTGGGACTAGCGGATAGCAGTATGGAAGCTATTCGCGGCAATCAGATATCAATGATCTTTCAAGAGCCCATGAGCGCTCTAAATCCAGTTTTTACCGTCGGCCAGCAGGTCGCCGAACCGCTGATACTGCACAAGGATATGTCGCCATCAGAGGCCTATCAGCGAGCTATTGAAATGCTCGAGGCAGTGGGCATTCCAGACCCAATTTCCCGCGCCAACAACTATCCCCATCAACTCTCCGGCGGTATGCGTCAGCGGGTGATGATTGCGATAGCACTGGCCTGCGAGCCGGATATTCTTATCGCTGACGAACCAACCACAGCACTGGATGTCACTATTCAGGCACAGATACTCGACCTGATGCACGACCTGCAGGAAAAGTTTGGCACTAGCATCCTGTTTATCAGCCATGACTTTGGCGTAGTCTCACGAATGGCCGATGAGATCGCCGTGATGTATGCAGGCCGAGTGATTGAACAGGGAACGGCGACAGATGTATTGGTCGAACCCAAACATCCCTATACCACCGCCCTGCTTAACACCACGCCCAGAATCGATATCAGCGTCGACCGACTGCCGGCCATTCCCGGTCGAGTGCCGACACCGGCAGAGCGACCTCAGGGCTGCTGCTTTGCCCCGCGCTGCAGTCTGGCCAGCGATATCTGTAGCAGTGAACGGCCTATGTCTATTCAGTTGACCGACAGCCACAGTGCAGCCTGTTACGAGGTTGGACATGGATAACAACGATAAAAAAACTATTCTTCAGACAACCATTCTTCAGACAACCAACCTTAGCAAAACCTTTGCCACCAAAGTTGCAACGGAGAAAGGCTGGGAAAAGAAAACCGTGGCAGCGGTAACCGATATTAATCTAACCATTAGTGCTGGCGAGACGCTGGCACTGGTGGGTGAAAGCGGCTGCGGTAAAACCACATTGGGCCGAATGCTATCGCTGTTTTATCAGCCCAGTAGCGGCCAGATAACCCTTAATGGCAACTCTGTTGGCGGATTAAAAAACCGCCAACTAAAACCCCTGCGCCAACATGTTCAGATGATCTTTCAGGATCCTATGTCGTCCCTAAATCCGCGACATACGGTGGAGAGCATTCTTACCGAGCCGATGAAGATTTTCCCCCAGCTCGATGGGCCAGAAGCCAGTTATAACAACAGTACGGAGGGGCGTTCGGCAAAGGCCGCTCAGTTATTAGAAGCGGTGGGTTTATCTACGGCAGATCTGGCCAAATACCCCCATGAATTTAGTGGTGGTCAGCGGCAGCGCATCACCATTGCCCGAGCGCTGGTGCTAAATCCGGCCTTTATTGTTGCCGATGAGCCAGTCTCGGCATTGGATGTCTCGGTGCAGAGCCAGATTCTCAACTTGATGAAGGATTTACGCGAAGAGTTTAATCTGACCTATCTCTTTATCAGTCACGATCTGGCGGTGGTCCATCATTTGGCAGACCGGATTGCGGTTATGTATCTGGGACGCATCGTCGAGATCGCCGATCGCGACAGTCTATTTAGCGATGCACGACATCCCTACACACAGTCCCTATTGCGCTCCGTGCCAACGGTGACCCCGAACAAAAGTAAAATAGGCAAGATTCTGCAGGGCGATCCACCGAGTCCGATCAATCCACCAGAGGGCTGCCCTTTTCATCCGCGCTGTGATCGCGCCACCGATATTTGCCGCGAGCAATTACCGACGATGACAATGGTTAGCAGCAGCCATCAGGCCGCCTGCCATCACTATCAACAACCCAGTGCTGATCAGCCGGTTAATACAGAGCAGTTGGATTTGGATAAAGGGGTAGATCAATTATGAGATGGTTTTTATTGACCCGAATAATCCAGTCACTGCTGGTATTAGCGGTGATGTCATTTGTTATCTATGCACTGATCGGGCTGATGCCCGGCGATCCTATCGATCTAATGATCAGCTCAAACCCAAATATGACCGCGGCAGATGCCGCGGCGCTGCGGCAACTGTTTGGTCTCGATCTACCGATTTACCAGCGCTATCTAAACTGGCTGGGAACCGCACTGGGCGGGGATCTGGGTTACTCGAGACTGTTTGGCCAGCCGGTTCTGGATGTGCTGTTTCCGGCGATGAAAAATACCGTGATACTGATGGGAACCGCCTTTATTCTCTCGGTTTGTATCGCTATTCCCGTAGGCACCTTTGCCGCATCAAAACCGCGCTCAGCCGTGGATTACGGGGTTAACCTATTTGCCTTTGCGGGTATCTCTATCCCCTCTTTCTGGCTGGCATTAATGTTGATTATTATCTTCTCTGTATTCCTCGGCTGGTTTCCGGCCGGTGGTATTGCCGTCGATGGCGCGCCATTTCTGGAGCAGATTAAATATATGGTATTGCCAGTAGCCACCATTACTATCGTCAGTATTGGCGGTCACTCCCGCTATGTGCGTTCGTCGATGATCGAAGTTCTGCGTCAGGACTATATTCGCACTGCTCGGGCCAAAGGCGCCGACAATAAACGCGTAATCTGGAAGCACGCCCTGCGCAATGCAATGATCCCAGTGGTCACTATTCTGGCGCTGGACTTTGGCTTTCTATTCTCCGGTGCGCTGATTACCGAGACTATTTACTCCTGGCCGGGAATGGGCAAACTGATTTTTGACTCGGTGATGGGCAATGACTTTAATCTGGCACTGGTGGCACTGTTATTTGCCACCGCCCTGACCCTGACGGGCAATCTGCTCGCCGATATCTGTTATGCCTGGTTAGACCCGCGAATTGTGATTGGTGGAGACAGCAAATGATTAATCAAAACTCACCGCTGTTTCTGGCTATGCGCCGCTTCCGCCGTCACCGTCTGGCTATTTTTAGCGCCTGCGTTTTACTGAGCATGATTGTGCTGGTCATGATTGCCCCGCTATTTGAGATCCTGCTTGGGGTTAGCGCCAATCAGGTCGACCTCTACAGCCGCATGGCTGGCTCTTCACTGGCTCATCCACTGGGCACGGATGAACTGGGTAGAGATGTATTTCTGCGCCTGCTCTACGGCGGCCGCATCTCATTATTTACCGGACTTACTGCAGCCTGCTTTGCCGCTTCCATTGGCACCGTAATTGGTCTCTGTGCCGGCTATTTTGGCGGCCGTCTGGATGCGCTGCTAATGCGCCTTACGGACAGTGTAATTGCCCTGCCACTGCTGCCCCTATTGATTGTACTGGCCGCTATCGACCTCAATAAGCTTGGACTGCCGGAAGCCATAGTGCAGTCGGAAGATGTGAGTTTTTACCGTATTGTGCTAATTGTTGCCCTGACCGGATGGACCACTGTGGCACGGCTGGTTCGCGGCGCTACCCTAAGCCTAAAGGAGCGAGAGTTTGTGATGGCGGCTCAGGGTATTGGTGCCAGTGACCGCCATATTATGTTTCGGCATATTCTGCCCAACCTGCTGTCACCGATTATTGTTGCTGTGACTCTCTCGGTGGGGTCGGTAATTCTGCTTGAATCAGTACTGAGCTTTCTCGGTCTGGGTATTCAGCCGCCTATGGCCAGTTGGGGTAATATGTTGACCAATGCTCAGCAGCTAATCTGGGAAGCGCCGCTATTGGCCGTTTATCCGGGACTATTAATCTTTATTACGGTAATCTCATTTAACTTTTTAGGTGATGGCCTGCAAGATGCTTTTGACCCTAAAGCAGAGCACTAAGCCATAAATAATGAAACAAATAATCATTATAAAACAAATAGTTATAATTTATAGTTAAAGTAGATAATTAAATATAAATACAATCCATAAGAGCCCCTATGCCAAAGCTAAACAGAGGTCTATTGCCAATCTACTCAGTGGTTCTCTGCGCCCTCTTAAGTGGCTGCGGCAGTGGTGAAAGCCGAGTGGATTCCGGCAATCGTCAGGGTATTCTGCACTGGGGAAATGCCACCGAACCCCAGAGCCTCGACCCCCATATAGCCACCGGTGTTCCAGAGCATAAAATTATTACCGCCCTTATGGAGGGACTGGTTCTCAAGGACCACGTCACCCTTGAACCTATACCCGGCGTTGCCGAATCCTGGGATATCAGCGATAACGGTCTTGTTTACACCTTCTATCTGCGTAAAAACGCCCGCTGGTCAAACGGAGACCCCCACAATGCCCATGATTATGTCTGGTCATGGTGGCGCGCCCTGCAGCCTGCATTGGGCAATCTCTACGCCTATATGTACTTCCCTATTCTCAACGCTCAGCCCTATTACAAAGGCGAGCTGCAAGACTTTAGTCAGGTAGGCATCAAGGCGCTGGACGACTATACACTGCAGATCAAACTGGAGAACCCAACCCCCTACTTTCTGCAGTTACTGGATCACTACAGCCTGTTTCCCGTTCATCGCCCAACCGTGGAAAAGTTTGGTCAGGCCGATGAGCGCGGCACCCGCTGGACTTTTCAGGGCAATCTGGTCGGCAATGGCGCCTTTCAACTCGACCAGTGGAAAATCAATCGCTATCTAAGCGTGGTGAAAAATCCCTATTACTGGGATGCGAATAAGGTAAAGCTCAACCAGATTTACTTTTACCCCACCGAAAATATCACCACCGAAGAGCGGATGTTTCGCGCCGGACAGCTGCACTACACCTATGAGGTACCGATCGATAAAATTGCGGTCTATCGCGAGCAACAGTCTCAAGCCCTTCAGATCTATCCTTATTTAGGTAGTTACTTTTACCGCTTTAATACCCAAGCCGAGCATTTAAAGGACAAACGGGTTCGTCGTGCTCTGGCCATGGCCATTGACCGCCAGAAGATTGCCGATCAGGTGTTAAAGGCCGGTCAGGTGCCCGCCTATGCAATCACCCCACCCAATACCATGGGCTACTATCCCCAGAGCGATCTCAGCTACGATCCGGATCAGGCTCGGGCACTGCTAGCGGAAGCGGGTTACCCACAGGGACAGGGATTTCCAAAAACCGAGATTCTCTACAACACTCAGGAAGAGCATCGCAAGGTGGCAGTGGCTATCCAGCAGATGTGGAAAGATAGTTTAAATATTGATGTGGTGCTGCTTAATCAGGAATGGAAGGTCTATCTGGATAGCGTTGCTTCCAGTAACTATGCCATTGCCCGCGGCGCATGGATTGGCGACTATGTGGATCCCAATAACTTTCTCGATATGTGGATCTGCGATGGCGGCAATAACCGCACCGGCTGGTGCAATCCGGATTACGACCAGATGATTCTCGAGCAGGCTCCCCAGGCCAAAACCCATGCCGAGCGACTGGCTATCTTTACCAGAGCCGAACAGCTTTTACTGGAAGAGATGCCAGTACTGCCCCTGTATATCTATGTCAGCAAGCATCTGGTTAGCCCATCAATAAAAAACTTCTCGCAGAATATCCTCAATCAGCCCTCGTTTAAGGATATCTATCTGCAAGACCCCAATAGTAAAAGTATTGAAGCAATTGAGGAGACTGACTGATGCTACGCTTTGCACTGGGACGTCTACTGCAGGCAATACCGGTACTGCTGATAGTTATCAGTGTTACCTTTCTTCTGGTTCACTCAGCCCCCGGTGGCCCCTTTTCCGCCGACAAAGCGGTGCCGCCGGAAGTTATCAGGGCACTTGAAGCACAGTACAATCTCGACCAAACCCTTGGCCAGCAGTATCTCAGCTATCTGGCTGATGTAATTCAGGGGGATTTTGGCCCCTCATTTAAATACTCCGGCCGCACCGTCAACGAGCTAATTGCCGCTGGCTTGCCCGTGACCGCAGAACTGGGACTCTATGCCCTGTTAATTGCCCTATTATTGGGCATAGCAGCCGGGGTCATTGCCGCTATCAAACCCAATACCCTGCAGGACTATATTCCTATGTCCGCAGCCATGCTCGGTATCTGTATGCCGTCATTTCTGCTTGGGCCGTTATTAGTTCTGGTCTTTGGTATCTATCTGGACTGGCTGCCGGTCTCCGGCTGGGGCGATATCCCCGGTGACAAAATACTCCCATCGATCACTCTCGGCGCAGCCTATGCTGCCTATATAGCGCGGCTCTCCCGTGGCGGGATGCTCGAAGTGCTATCCCAGGACTATATTCGCACCGCTCGCGCCAAAGGTCTCTCAG
>JAQWGK010000075.1 GCA_029238255.1 Porticoccaceae bacterium
TACTCCTGCCTGATTACCCATGCACAGTGAGCAGCCTGGCATCTCGGTGCGGGCACCGACTTTACCGTAGATATTGTAGTAGCCTTCTTCCATCAGCGTATGGGCATCCATACGAGTCGGTGGGCAGATCCAGAATCTGGAATCCACTGAACCGGCTTCGTCGAGGAGTTTACCGGCGGCGCGGAAGTGACCGATATTGGTCATGCAGGAACCGATAAAGATTTCGTCGACCTTATCGCCAGCAACTTCGGAAAGCAGCTTGGCATCATCTGGATCATTCGGGCAGCAGACGATAGGCTCTTTGATATCGGCCAGATCAATTTCAATTACTGCAGCGTACTCGGCATCGGCATCCGCAGACATCAGTGTTGGATCAGCAATCCACTCTTCCATCTTGCGTACACGACGCTCCAGAGTACGGACATCGCCATAGCCTTCGGCAATCATCCAGCGCAACAGAGTAATATTTGAGTTCAGGTACTCGGCGACAGAATCTTCACCCAGTTTAATGGTACAGCCGGCAGCAGAGCGCTCGGCTGAGGCGTCGGATAGCTCAAAGGCCTGCTCTACGGTAAGACCTTCAATACCTTCACCTTCAATTTCCAGAATGCGGCCCGAGAAGAAGTTCTTTTTGCCTTTCTTCTCTACGGTCAGCAAACCTTCTTTAATGCCGTAGTAAGGAATCGCATGTACCAGATCACGCAGGGTGATACCGGGCTGCATTTTGCCTTTAAAGCGGACCAGAACAGATTCAGGCATATCCAGTGGCATTACGCCGGTGGCTGCTGCGAAAGCGACCAGACCCGAACCGCCGGGGAATGAAATACCCATGGGGAATCTGGTGTGTGAATCACCGCCAGTACCCACAGTGTCTGGCAGCAACATACGGTTTAGCCAGCTGTGAATAATACCGTCACCGGGACGCAGAGAGACCCCGCCACGGTTCATAATAAAGTCGGGCAGGCTGTGCTGAGTCGAGATATCTACAGGCTTGGGGTAGGCCGCTGTGTGACAGAATGACTGCATGACCAGATCCGTTGAGAAACCCAGGCAGGCGAGATCTTTCAGCTCATCTCTAGTCATTGGGCCAGTAGTATCCTGAGAGCCCACCGTGGTCATCTTCGGTTCACAGTAAGTGCCGGGGCGAATACCTTCAACGCCACAGGCTTTACCGACCATTTTCTGTGCCAATGTGTAGCCGGCATCGGATTCAATCGGTGCAGTTGGCTGACGGAATACCTCTGAAGGGGGCAGTCCCATATGCTCACGGGCGCGCTGAGTGAGGCCACGGCCTACAATCAGGTTGATTCGGCCATCGGCCTGTACTTCGTCGAGAATAACTTCTGACTTATGCTCAAACTCAGAGACCACTTCACCGGCTTCATTAAGGATTTTGCCCTCGTAAGGGAAGATGGTAATTACATCGCCATTGTTGATGTTGTCCACTGGGGCTTCAAATACTAAGGCACCGGCATCTTCCATGGTGTTAAAGAAGATAGGGGCTACCTTGCTGCCAAAGCAGATACCGCCAGAGCGTTTGTTGGGTACGCCGGGCATATCTTCACCGAAGAACCAGAGTACTGAGTTAGTCGCTGACTTACGCGATGAACCTGTACCCACAACATCACCGATAAAGGCAACGGGCAGGCCGCGGGCTTTCAATTCTTCGATTTGAGTCATTGGGCCGGTAACACCGTGCTCTTCTGGGTGCATACCATCGCGAGTCATTTTAAACATAGCGCGGGCATGGAGAGGGATATCGGGACGCGACCAGGCATCCTGAGCCGGGGAGAGGTCGTCGGTATTGATCTCGCCGGTGGCTTTAAAGACGGCAACTTTAATGCTCTGAGGTACGGCGTCGTTGGAGGTGAACCATTCTGCATCAGCCCAAGATTGCATCACTGCTTTGGCATTTGCATTGCCGGCATCGGCTTTCTCTGCAACATCGTGGAAGGCATCAAATACCAGCAGCGTGCTCTTTAATTCTTCAGCAGCCTGAGTGGCCAGTTCTGCATCGTCGAGCAGGGCTACCAATGTTGCTACGTTGTAGCCACCGTGCATATTGCCGAGCAGTGTTACTGCGGCAGAGCGATCAATCAGGGGAGAGGAAGCCTCGCCGTTAACGATGGCGCTTAAAAAGCCAGCTTTAACATAGGCTGCTTCGTCTACGCCTGGAGGCACGCGATTGGCGATCAGGTCGAGGAGAAATGCTTCTTCGCCGGCAGGAGGGTTCTTTAAAAGCTCAACCAAACCTGCGGTCCACTCTGGATCCAGTGGTTTTGGTGGAATATTTTCTAATTGACGTTCAGCGACGTGAGCACGATAGGCTTCTAGCACAGCTGGCTTCTCCTGTGGTTTTAATAAGTAATTGTTTGCTTCAAATCCGGAAATCGGCCTTGAAAACGGAGCGACATTGTACGTGAATTTGTAGTTTATTTACATGTCTCTTAGCTATAACCACTATTAGCGTCACTGTTATATTTATAATCCTGCAAAAATCTGTCCCGACGTTTGTTTATCGAGTAACCTTCGCGCTTATTTTTTGCTTAGAAACCTTTAATAGTAGTTTTAATGAGCAGTGTAATTTTAATGAACAGTGAAGCCTCAGTGAAAAGTCAGCCAACAGTGAAACTCGGGAAGCGTCTCAGTCAGTTAGAGAATATGCTCGATCAGTCCTATTCGGTAATTTGGGACTGCTGTTGTGATCACGGCTTGCTGGGGATGTCGTTGCTGCAAAAAAAGCTGGCTGATAAAGTTGTTTTTGTCGATATTTTGGCCCATCAAATGGCGCTGCTGGAAAAAGATTTAGAGGGGCGTTTTCCGTCAGCCAATTATCAATGGCAGGTTATTTGTCAGGACATTTTAAAACTGGAAGTGCCTCAGGTTGAGTCTCAGTTATTTATTATTGCCGGCGTTGGTGGCGACAAGGCAGTTAAGTTTATTGATAGTCTCTGTTCAGCCATGAACGGTCTGCCTTTTGATCTATTGGTCTGTTCGGTTCAGGGTAATTACCCCGTTCGAGAGGCATTGATCAGGCAGGGTTTTTATCTGAAACAGGAACAGATTATTTTTGAAAATAAACGTTTCTATGAAGCCATTTACGTGACCCAAAATACCGGTTCGGTTATTACTGCCACGGGCAACAGTATGTGGGATTGGTCGAATCCGGATCACCAGAATTACTGGCAAAAGATTTTTCCACACTTTAGAAAAAAGGCCTTGGCAGACCCGCAACGATTTAGTTCAATTTTTGATGAGTATAAGAAGCTATTGGAATCAGCCGATATATCCGCTGCAGATAAGTCTATATTGATAGAGTCTATTGATCGATAAGTGTTTAGCAAAACAGGTGTTAGATAAATGATAAAACTTTATGGTTTTAAAATTAGTAACTTTTACTCAATGGTTAAGGTCTTTTTATTGGAGAAAGGGTTTGAGTTTGAGGAGGTTTATATAGAGCCCACTTACAGCGAACCCTTTCTTGAATTGAGTCCAGTGGGCAAGGTTCCTTTTATTGAAGTCGAGGAGGGGTACCTGAGTGAGAGCACGGCGATTATGGGGTTTTTGGAGAGCTGTATTCCCGATCTGCCAATGACGGACCAAGACAGTTTTCGTCGCGCCCAGATGGCGCAACTTATCAAGGTTGTAGAACTGTATATTGCTGTCGAGTATTCCCGTCTGCTGGGCTATGTGTTTTTTGGTCAGTCGTTAAATCAGGCGGTGGCTGATAATGCCAAGCCAAATATGGTCAAAGGTCTGTCGGCGGTGCAGCGGTTATCTAATTTCTCTCCCTACTTACTTGGGGAAGAGGTTACTATGGCGGACTTCTTTACTTATTACGTATTAAAGACTGCTATACCCGTTGCACAGAAAGTGTGGGATTGGGATATTGTCGCTGAAGTCGAGGGTCTGGCGGATTGGATGCAGTTGATGTCCCAACGACCGATGGTAAAGCAGGTAGATAATGAACACCGTGCTGCGATTGCAGCCTTTATGGAAAACGTTTAATAGTTGAGAAAGAACGTCATCCTAACAATACTCGTCATGCCAGTATTACCCGTCATGCCAGCGAAGGCTGGTATCTCTATGGTTCGCAGAGTAATTCTATGGATACCAGCCTTCGCTGGTATGACGTTCTTTCGTAGGTATGACGTTCTTTCGTAGGTATGACGTTCTTTCGTAGGTATGACGTTCTTTCGTAGGTATGACGTTCCTTCGTCAGCATGACGGGACCCTGTAGCAAAATAAACCAAAAGAATATGAGTATTAAATGTCAGTAACTTCAGCTTCACCTCTTAAATCAGCATTGAAACCAGATTTGGAAAAAGCACTTGAGGAAATCAACCAATTCCTGCCCTGTGTAACACCGGATCGCTGGGTTGAAAATGCATTGGAAAATCAATCTCTAATGCTTATTGATCACGCCAATTGCGAAAAAAAGGCGGCCAGCACAGCTCTGAGTTTGATCAATCGTTACACGGATAATTTTGATTTGCTCAATAAGATGTCTCGTCTGGCCCGTGAAGAGATGCGTCATTTTGAGCAGGTGATTGCGTTGATGAAGCGTCGCAATATTGCCTATGAACATGTTTCTGCCTCTCGCTATGCCGCGGGGCTACGTGAGTTGGTACGCAGTAAAGACCCGGATAAGTTGGTGGATGTGCTGATTATTGGCGCGTTTATTGAGGCCCGCTCCTGTGAGCGTTTTGCCAAGTTAGCGCCGTATCTGGATGGGGAGTTGGAGGCTTTTTATCAGTCGCTATTGAAGTCCGAGGCGCGTCATTATCAGGATTACTTGCGCCTGGCTAAGGCTGTGGCTGGGGATGGCTCTATTGACGACCGTATTGCTGAGATTGCTCAGCGTGAACGGGAGTTGGTTGAGCAGCCGGATACGGTGTTTCGGTTTCATTCGGGGCCTGTAATGTGATTAAGGCTATCTGTCATTCTGAACCTGAGTGAAGAATCTCTTGGTTTGTGTTGGGATCCTTCGGCTTCGCTCAGGATGACATTGGAGGGTTCTGGACGAGATCCTTCGGCTTCGCTCAGGATGACAAAGAGGGATACAAAAAAAGGCAGCCGAAGCTGCCTTTTTTATTGCTCGAATTTCGAGACTTATCTATCTTCAACTTCCGCGTAATCGCGAACATCAGCACCCGTATAAAGCTGGCGTGGACGACCGATACGGTAGGGGTGGGTAATCATCTCGTTCCAGTGTGAGATCCAACCCACGGTACGACCTGTGGCGAAGATAACAGTGAACATCTCAACGGGAATACCCAGCGCTTTAAGAATAATGCCGGAGTAGAAATCAACGTTCGGGTAGAGTTTCTTGCTGACAAAATACTCATCTTCCAGCGCGATTCTTTCAAGCTTCTTAGCCAGGCGGAACAGTGGATCATTTTCCAGACCCAGTACTTCAAGTACTTCGTCACAGCTCTGACGCATAACTGTCGCTCGCGGGTCGTGGTTTTTGTAAACCCGGTGACCAAAGCCCATCAGACGGAAAGGATCACTCTTGTCCTTGGCCTTGGCAATATAGGCTTCAATATTATCTTCGTGACCGATCTCTTCGAGCATATCCAGAACCGCTTCGTTGGCGCCGCCGTGAGCAGGCCCCCAAAGTGCAGCAATACCTGCAGCGATACAGGAGAACGGGTTAGCGCCAGTAGAGCCAGCCAGACGCACAGTTGACGTCGAGGCGTTTTGCTCGTGATCTGCGTGTAGCAGGAAGATACGATCCATTGCCTTGGCAATAGCAGGTTCTACTTTGTAGGGTTCGCAAGGTGTGCCAAACATCATATGCAGGAAGTTCTCTGAGTAGGAGAGAGAGTTATCCGGATAGATAAATGGCTGGCCGGTAAAGTGCTTGTGACACATAGCGGCAATCGTTGGAATCTTTGCAATCAAACGATGTGCAGAGATCTTGCGGTGTTCTTCGTTAGTGATGTCCAGTGAGTCGTGATAGAACGACGACATTGCACCTACAACACCACACATCATCGCCATTGGGTGTGCGTCATAGCGGAAGCCGCTAATAAACAGCTCAACCGAGCGGTTGACCATGGTGTGATATTTAATATTGTTTTCAAACTCGGCTTTTTGCTCTGCGTTTGGCAGTGCGCCTTCGAGAAGTAGGTAGCAGGTTTCCAGGTAATCGGATTTTTCAGCGAGCTGTTCGATGGGGTATCCGCGATGTAGCAGAACACCTTTGTTTCCGTCGATATAGGTGATGTCTGATTGGCAGGCAGCAGTTGCCGAAAAGCCAGGGTCGTAGGTGAAAACGTTGTGTGACCCGAGTGTGCCAATATCAATAACGTCTTGGCCTAATGTTCCTTCCAAAATCGGTAGCTCGATGGGAGCCTGTCCTTCAATTGAAAGGGTCGCTTTACGATTGCTCATGCAGGATCCTCTGGAATAGCTTGATTTGTGTGCGGAGATTTCCGGCCTGCAACTATAGATGTTCGCGGAAAATTGTCAACTAAATCCAGCTATCAAAGTGCTTTCCGCGCTATATTTAAAATGTTAAATGGCTGCAGAGGATACCCACTATTCATTGCCTGAATAGCTCGAAATGAAAATTGATGGCTTTTTATGGGTATAAATAAGTCCGCTTGCAGTGGCCTGTGCCAATTTCGTGCTATTAAAGGCTTTGACGCTGAAAATAGTTAGAGTTTTGGCCATTCTCAATTGAATTTGAGTGGCCTTCTAATTATACTGCGGCGCCATCATGTTGCTGGATGTTCTGCCGTTGGAACTTTCAGTCTAAGATTAGTTTAATTCTGTTTTTTAACTGAAATCATTTTAAATTCATCTCCGTTTTTACGGAATACCACTTTAAGGTAATACCCGCCGTGGATAAGAAAAGACCTGTGAATCTTGATATTGGAACCATAAGGCTTCCAATAACATCGTATGTATCTATTTTGCACCGTGTTTCAGGTGTGATTTTGTTTTTTGCTGTCGCCATATTTTTGTGGATGCTCGAGAGCAGTCTCGCTTCAGAGTCGAGTTTTGACCAGTTGGCTGAGACCCTCAACAATCCGATCTGTCAGTTTATTATCTGGGGCAGTCTCGCTGCTCTGGCCTATCACGCTATTGCCGGTATCCGTCATCTAATTATGGATTTCGGGGTCGGTGAAGACTCTTTTCAAAGCGGTCGCAATAGCGCCTGGGCGGCAGTGGTCTTGGCGGTTGTGGTTATCGCTCTTATTACCTGGTGGATTCTATAATGGTTACTTCAGTTACTAGTCTTGGCCGCAGCGGCCTATCAGATTGGATGATTCAGCGTATCAGCGCCTGGGTAATGACCTCTTATCTGGTATTTATTGTCGGTTACTTTTTTGCCAATCCCAATTTGGATTATGCCCAGTGGACTGAGCTAAACAGTTCGCTGCCAATGCGTATGTTCAGCCTAATTACCATACTCTCAATTGCTGCTCATGCATGGATTGGAATGTGGTGTGTTTTGACTGACTATATAACCGTCAGATTGATTGGGCCAAAGGCCACTGCAATCCGTATCTTTTTTCAGCTGGGCATGATTGCAGTTACATTGCTTTACGTGCTCTGGGCTATCGATATTCTCTGGGGAATTTAAGTAAATGGCTAACATTAGAACGATGAGTTTTGATGCCGTAATCGTCGGTGGTGGCGGTTCTGGTATGCGTGCCGCACTTCAGCTGGCGCAATCCGGTTATAAAACAGCAGTAATTACCAAAGTATTTCCAACCCGTTCGCACACGGTATCTGCTCAGGGTGGTATCACCTGTGCAATTGCCAGTGATGACCCCAATGATCAGTGGCAGTGGCATATGTATGACACTATTAAAGGCTCTGACTATATTGGCGATCAGGAAGCGATTGAATATATGTGTCAGACCGGTCCAGAGGCGATCTTTGAGCTGGAGCATATGGGTCTACCTTTTTCGCGCACTGAGCAGGGACGTATTTATCAGCGTCCGTTCGGTGGTCAGTCAAAAGACTTTGGCAAGGGCGGTCAGGCGGCTCGAACCTGTGCTGCGGCCGACCGAACCGGTCATGCATTGCTGCACACCCTCTATCAGGGCAATTTGAAAAACGAAACCACATTCCTTAACGAATGGTTTGCGGTGGATATTGTTAAGAATGCCGATAACGCCGTGGTCGGTGTTGTTGCGATCAATATCGAAACCGGTGAAACGGTCTATGTAAAATCCAAAGCCACTGTCTTCGCCACCGGCGGAGCAGGGCGTATCTACGCCTCTACCACCAATGCTCATATCTGTACTGGTGACGGTATTGGTATGACACTGCGCGCGGGCTTCCCGGTTCAGGATATCGAGATGTGGCAGTTCCACCCGACCGGTATTCACGGTGCCGGCACACTGGTTACTGAAGGCTGTCGTGGTGAAGGTGGATACCTGATTAATAAAGATGGTGAGCGCTTTATGGAGCGTTACGCCCCCAACGCCAAAGATCTGGCTGGCCGCGATGTGGTTGCCCGCTCTATGGTTCTGGAAATTCTTGAAGGTCGTGGCTGTGGCCCCGACGGTGACCATGTTTACCTTAAGCTCGATCATCTCGGCGAAGAGACACTCAACGCCAAGTTGCCGGGTATTCTCGAACTGTCTCGCACCTTTGCTCACGCCGATCCGGTTGTTGAGCCAATCCCGGTTGTTCCAACCTGTCACTATATGATGGGTGGTATTCCAACTAACGTTGACGGTCAGGCACTGACCATTGATAAAGAGGGCAACGATCAGGTGATCGAAGGTTTTTACGCCTGTGGTGAAGCTGCCTGTGTTTCTGTTCACGGTGCTAACCGCCTCGGCGGTAACTCGCTGCTCGATCTGGTGGTCTTTGGTCGAGCGTCTGGTATGTTTATCGAGAAGCAACTCCGTGAAGGGATCAATCTAAAAGACGCCAGCGAAGCGGATATTGAAGCGGCGATGGCCGGTTTAAATCGCCTTAACGGTTCTAGCGATGGCGAAAAGGCCTCTGATCTGCGTACTGAACTGCAGACCATTATGCAGAACTACTTCGGTGTATTCCGTCGTGGTGACTATATGCAAGAGGGCATCAAGAAACTCCAGGAACTGCGTCCGCGCATTGAGAACGTTGCTCTTAACGATAAGAGTAATGCCTTCAATACCTCGCGTATTGAAGCGCTGGAGCTGCAAAATCTTCTCGAGGTTGCAGAGGCGACAGCGATTACCGCTGAAGCGCGCACCGAGAGCCGCGGCGCTCACGCCCGCGATGATTTCAAAGAGCGCGACGATGAGAATTGGTTGTGTCACTCAGTGTTTTTCCCTGCGGAAAAGCGTGTTGGCAAACGCGGTGTGAACTTCAATCTGAAGACCCGCGAAGCATTTGAACCACAAGTACGTACCTACTAATTGGGGCTGATTGAATTATGTTGAATGTAAGTATTTATCGCTACAACCCTGAAGTTGATGCAGAACCTTATATGCAAGACTTTGAGGTAGATACACAGGGCAAAGACCTTATGGTTCTGGATGTTCTGGAAAAGCTTAAAGCTGAAGACCCAACGCTGGTATTTCGACGTTCATGTCGAGAGGGAGTCTGCGGTTCAGACGGTATGAATATCTCTGGCAAGAATGGTCTCGCCTGTGTGACACCACTGTCGGAAGCGGTTAAAAAGAACAAGTTGGTGGTTCGTCCGCTGCCCGGTCTGCCGGTTATCCGCGATCTGGTTATCGATATGGGTCAGTTTTACGCCCAGTACGAAGAGATCCAGCCCTATATGATCAACAACTCACCGGCACCTGCGATCGAGCGTCTGCAGTCTCCGGAAGAGCGCGCCAAGTTAGACGGTCTTTACGAGTGTATTCTCTGTGCCTGCTGTTCAACTGCCTGCCCCTCTTTCTGGTGGAATCCGGATAAGTTTATCGGCCCATCTGGTCTCCTGCAGGCCTATCGCTTTTTAGCCGATAGCCGCGATACAGCGACCGAAGAGCGTCTAGCTAATCTCGATGATCCTTTTAGTGTTTTCCGCTGTCACGGCATCATGAACTGCGTTCAGGTTTGCCCTAAAGGCTTAAACCCCACTAAAGCGATCGGTCATATCAGAAATATGCTGATAAATAGTGCTACTTAAGGATAGAATGCGCGGTCTGACAAGTGGACCGCTAAACTAATAGCGTTAATTGAAAAATAGTTGCCAAAAAGTAATGGCCAAGATATGAGGAATACCACCAATGCCTGAGGGCCCAATGGAGCACTTTCTTAGCTCCTCCCACTTCTCTGGTGGTAATGCTGCGTACATTGAAGATCTCTATGATACGTATCTGCACGATCGAAATGGCGTTCCCGAACAGTGGAGCAGCTTCTTCGATACACTGCCGCGCACCAATGGTAGTGTCGCTCCGGATATCTCTCACGCCACTATAGTCCAGCACTTTGAACTACTGGGTCGCCGTCAGGCACGCCCAACCCCTGCACCGGGTTCCGGTGGTATTCACCTCGAGCACGAGCGCAAGCAGGTTAAGGTTGTTCAGTTAATCAGCTCCTACAGATTCCGCGGTCATCAGAAAGCTAACCTCGATCCACTGGGATTGATGGATCGCGAAGATGTGCCCGATCTGCACCTGCATTTCCACGGTCTGACTCAGGCCGATCTGGACACCACATTCCAAACCAGCCCGCTCTATATTGGCAAGCAGGAAGCCACTCTGCGTGAGATTGTTGAGTCTCTCGAAGAGACTTACTGTGGTCATCTTGGCGCTGAGTATATGCATATTACCTCCTTCGCCGAGAAGCAGTGGCTGGCCCAGCGTTTTGAAAGTGTTCGCTCCAAACCCACCTATGGCGATGAAGCGCGACTCGATGTACTGAGTCGACTAACTGCTGCAGAGGGTCTGGAAAAGCATCTGGATTCAAAATACCCGGGTACCAAGCGCTTTGGTCTCGAAGGTGGCGAGAGCTTAATTCCGCTGCTCGACTGTCTGGTTCGCCGTTCCGGTGAATACGGCGGCAAAGAAATTGTTATGGCCATGGCACACCGTGGTCGTCTTAACGTACTGGTTAATGTGCTGGGTAAAAACCCTGCCGAGCTCTTCGAAGAGTTTGAAGGCAAGCGCCTAGTGAACACTTCCGGTGACGTTAAATACCATCAGGGCTTCTCATCCAACGTGATGACACCCGGTGGTGAAGTTCATATGGCGCTGGGCTTTAATCCTTCGCACTTGGAAATCTCCTGTCCGGTAGTGATCGGCTCTGGTCGCGCCCGACAAGATCGTCGTGAAGATCTTAGCGGTGAAAAAGTTGTGCCTATCCTAATGCACGGTGATGCGGCATTTGCCGGTCAGGGTGTAGTGATGGAAACCTTCCAGTTATCCCAAACTCGCGCCTACAAGACCGGTGGTTCGATCCATATTGTGATCAACAATCAGGTTGGTTTTACCACCAGCCGTCAGGACGATGCCCGGTCAACGGAATACTGTACTGATATTGCCAAGATGGTTCAGGCGCCGATTCTTCACGTGAATGGCGACAACCCCGACGCAGTGATGTTTGCCGCCATGTTAGCCATGGACTACCGCTATGAGTTTGGTAAAGACGTAGTGATTGATCTGGTTTGTTACCGCCGTCGCGGTCACAACGAGACCGACGAGCCGTCAACCACTCAGCCGCTGATGTACGACATTATCCGCAAGCACTCGACCACCAGAGATCTCTATTCTCAGAAGCTGGTTAATGAAGGTGTCTTGAGTCAGAACCAAGCCAATGAGATGTCCAACGAATATCGCGCTCGACTGGATAAGGGTGAATTTGTAGTTCACAACCTGGTCCGCGAGCCCGACACCAGCCTGTTTGTTAACTGGGAACCCTACCTGGATCACGACTGGCGCACTCCGGCGAATACTGGGCTCGATCTGGCCGTATTGCAGGATGTGGCTAACCGCGTCAACAAGATACCCGACGGAATCAAGGTTCAGCGTCAGGTTAGCAAGCTCTACGATGACCGTCGCAAGATGGCCGGTGGCGCACTACCGCTTAACTGGGGTATGGCGGAACTGCTTGCCTACGGCACTCTTCTGGAAGAGGGCTACCCAATTCGAATTACCGGTCAGGATGTCCGACGCGGTACTTTCTCCCACCGTCACGCGGTGGTGTTTAATCAAAAAGATGGCGAAGCCTATCTGCCGATGGCAAATCTGTCCAAAGATCAGCCGCGCTTCGATATCTATGACTCGGTCCTCTCTGAAGAAGCGGTACTGGCCTTTGAATATGGCTATGCCACTACCGCACCTAAAGGGCTAATTATCTGGGAAGCGCAGTTTGGTGATTTCGCCAACGGTGCCCAGGTAGTGATCGATCAGTTTATTGCCAGTGGTGAGCACAAGTGGGCGCGTCTATCAGGCCTGACCATGCTGCTGCCTCACGGCTTTGAAGGGCAGGGCCCAGAGCACTCGTCGGCGCGTCTTGAACGCTTCCTGCAGCTCTGTGCAGAGCACAATATGCAGGTGGTTATTCCAACCACTCCGGCACAGATATTCCATCTGCTGCGTCGTCAGGCAATCCGCCCGATGCGTCGCCCATTGATTATTATGAGCCCGAAGTGGATCTTGCGTCACAAGCTGGCCACATCCTCTTTGGAAGAGCTCGCCGAGGGTGAGTTCCAGAATGTTATCGCCGATAGCGAGATCGATCCTGCTAAGGCAACTCGCGTTATTCTCTGTTCCGGTAAGGTCTACTATCACCTTTACGAAGAGCGTGCCGCCCGCGGTATCGATGATATTGCTCTGGTCAGAATAGAGCAGCTCTATCCATTCCCGGATATTGAGCTGGAAGAGGCTTTAAAGCCTTATGTAAATATGAAAGATGCTGTCTGGTGTCAGGAAGAGCCAATTAACCAGGGTGCCTGGTACAGCAGTCAGCACCATATGCGCCACGTACTTCAGCGTATAGACCCAATGTTACATTTGCGTTATATAGGGCGTGCTGCCTCTGCTGCACCGGCCTGTGGTTATATGTCCGCGCACCTTGATGAACAAAAACAATTTATTGATGAAGCACTGAGCCCAAGCTCGTAATACAGGAAAATAATTAGATGGCCATTGAAATTAAGGCACCCACATACCCGGAATCTGTACAAGAGGGTTCACTGGCAACCTGGCACAAGCAGGTTGGCGATAGCGTAAACCGCGATGAGCTGATTGTAGATATTGAGACCGATAAAGTTGTACTCGAAGTTGTTGCTCCAGCCTCTGGAACAATCAGCGAGATCCTTAAAGCTGAAGGCGATATCGTTGTCAGCAATGAGGTGATTGCACGCATCGAAGAGGGCGCTGTAGCAGCTGCCCCAGCGGCGGCAACTGCTGAGCCTGAGGCTGCAGAGCCAACGGCCAATGGTGGGCTGATTAATCCAGCGGCTAAAAAGCTTGCTGAAGAGCGCGGTATTGATGCCAGCCTGATCACAGGCACTGGCAAGGGCGGCCGAATTACTAAAGAAGACGTAGTTAACTACACGCCACCAGCGGCAGCGCCTGCTGCTTCAGCGCCAGCCTCGACACCAGCTGTCGCAGAGGTTGAACTGGAAACCGGTGATCGCGTTGAGCGCCGTGTGCCAATGACTCGCATGCGTTCACGTATTGCTGAGCGCCTGTTGGAAGTGACTCAAACGACCGCTTCTCTAACGACGTTTAATGAAGTCGATATGACCGCATTGATGGATTTGCGCAAGCAATACAAAGAAGAGTTCACCAAAATTCACAACGGTACCCGTCTTGGCTTTATGGGTTTCTTTGTTAAAGCTGCCGTTGAAGCCCTAAAACGCTTCCCCTCAGTAAACGCATCGATCGATGGATCAGATATTGTCTACCACGGCTATCAGGATGTGGGTGTTGCGGTTTCTACCGAGCGTGGCTTGGTGGTACCGGTACTGCGCAATGCCGAGAATATGAGCATCGCCAATATCGAAAATGGCATCTATGATTATGCTATGAAAGCTCGCGACGGCAAGTTGACCATCGATGAGATGACTGGTGGTACCTTCACTATTACCAACGGTGGTGTTTACGGCTCGCTAATTTCAACGCCAATTATCAACCCACCACAGTCAGCAATTTTGGGAATGCACAAGATTCAAGAGCGCCCTATGGCTGTCAATGGTCAGGTTGTAGTACGTCCGATGATGTACTTGGCACTGTCCTATGACCACCGACTAATCGATGGAAAAGGCGCGGTTCAGTTCCTGGTAACCATTAAAGAATTGCTTGAAGATCCAGCTAAGATATTGCTTGAGATTTAATTTATAACTATTTGATATTTATAGGAAATAACATGTCAGAAAAATACGATGTAATCGTAATCGGCAGCGGCCCAGCAGGTTATGTGGCAGCCATTCGCGCAGCTCAGCTAGGCCTTAAAACTGCCTGTATTGAGAAGTGGAAGAATGACAAAGGTGCCGGTGTAAACGGCGGAACCTGCCTTAACGTAGGCTGCATTCCCTCCAAGGCACTACTCGACAGCTCGTATAAATACCATGAAGCTAAAGAAGACCTCGGGGTCCATGGTATTAGCAGTAAAGGCGTCGATATTGATATTCCTGCAATGCTCGATCGCAAAAACAAGATTATCAACCAGCTGACAGGCGGCATTGCCGGTCTGTTTAAAGCTAACGGCGTAACTGCGCTGTACGGCACAGGTAAATTACTGGCAGGTAAGCAGGTAGAGCTGACGGACAACGACGGTGCAGTGTCGGTACTGGACGCAGAGAACGTTATTCTCGCTTCAGGCTCACTGCCTATCGCCATTCCAGTAGCCCCTGTGGACAACGATCTTATTCTCGATTCAACCGGTGCTCTGGAAATCGGTGAAGTGCCCAAGCGTCTCGGCGTGATCGGTGCCGGCGTTATTGGTCTGGAGCTGGGTTCTGTTTGGAACCGTCTC